>DATLKM010000257.1:0-2940 GCA_035538435.1 Binatia bacterium | reverse complement strand
GAGTGATTCAGTAACCGGGAAAAACTAGCCATCGCCCCAGGTGGATAATTTCTTCAATTTTCCAATTTCTAGGGCCGGGTCTTGGCGATCTCGGGCAGAACCTCTTGTTCCTTCTCTTTCTTTGGAGGCCCGCCAAGATGGTACTGGGTGAGGCCGTCGCGGAGAAATTCGAACGCCTCCTGCGGATTGTCGACGAACTTGAACAGATTCAGGTCCTCGGGCGAGATGGTGCCCGCATCCACGAAGGCCTGAAAATTCATAATGCGGTGCCAGTATTCGCTGCCGTAAATCACCACCAGAATCTTTTTGGCCAGCTTGTCGGTCTGTGCCAGAGTAAGGATCTCGAACAATTCGTCGATGGTGCCGAATCCGCCGGGGAAAATCACCAGCGCTTTCGCGAGATAAGCGAACCAGAACTTGCGCATGAAAAAATAATGAAATTCGAAGTTGAGCGCGGGCGTGATGTAGGGGTTGGGATATTGCTCGAAGGGCAGATTGATGTTGAGACCGATGGTCTTGCCTCCGGCTTCGTGCGCGCCCAGGTTGGCGGCTTCCATGATGCCGGGGCCTCCGCCGGTTGTTACCACGAAGCGGCGGCGGCGCGCGGGAATCTGGATGGACCACTCGGTAAGCAGGAAAGCCAGGCGGCGCGCGTCTTCGTAATATCGGGCCATGTCGACGGCGGCGCGAGCCAGCTTTACGTGATTCGCGTGGTCGGCGGAATTGGCCCGGGCCTCGTTCTTTTCCGCAGAAGACAGATTTTTTTTCGCGGCACCCTGTCCCTGGAACCTTGCCGAACCGAAAAAGACAACTGTGTCCTGAGTCTGTTCGCGGCGGAAGCGGTAGAGCGGTTCCTGATATTCGGCGAGAATACGCAGAATGCGCCCGTCGGGGCTGTTCAGGAAGGGTTCGTTCTGGTAGGCAAGAGGCGCGGGCTTCAGTTTGTCGGTCATCGCTTGCTTAAAGTTCCGAATTCTTCAAAGTTCGAATCGATCGCGTGCTGACCCCTCCACCGGGGGACGCGGAGAAACTCAGCCAGCGTTGAGATAGCAACCAGGGAGTCCTTCCGCATTATGGCCGTTCACGGTAATGCAGGGCTTCCCAAAAACCGATCCAGATGTCGAGCAGGCCCAGGCCGCTGCACAGGCCGCGGAAAAATCCCGAAGACAAAATGGGGCGGAGCCAGGGAAACGCCAGCAACAAATAGTTGTCGGTCCATTGCGGCGTCCACGGCAGAATGACCAGCAAAACTCCGGCAATCGCGCTGACCAGCACAAACAGAAAAACCGAACTGCGGTGCAGCCACAATTGTAGGCCGCTGTGGGGGCGTTCCACAGCGCGATCCAGCACGGTGGCCGCGTTCTCCGCCTGCCCACGCGCGCCCGGCACGCTCACTCCGTTTTCCACCGGCAAGTTGGGGTTGGTGTTCACGGGACTCTCCGCGGGTGCGGCCAAGCGGCCAAGGGGAGAGAAATGTAGTGGCTGGGAATTGGGAAGTGCGGGCCGGTTGAAATCTTCGACGCAGCACATCCCGGGATAAGGCGAAAGCGCATCCGGCTATTTTACGACTTTAGGGCCTTAATGCGCTCGGCCACGTCGCGATAGTCGATGTTCCGCCCGTAGACTTCCATAAAGTTCTTGAGGGCGGCGGTCTTATCGCCGGCGGTTTCATGCGCGGCTGCCAGCTCGTAGTAAAGGGCGATACGCGTTTCCTCGTCTTTGGCCGCTTCCAGCGCCTTGTGATACCAGCGAATGGCGGCCTCGGGCACCCCTTTGTCGAGGAAGCACTGCGCCAGCCAGGTGTAAGTCTGCATGACTTGCGGGAACGGATGGCCGCGGTCGACCGCCTGACAGGTCTTTTGCAGCTCGCCGATAGCTTCATCGAGCAGGCCCATTTCGCGGAAGGCGATGCCGAGATTGTAGTGAGTTTCAGGATCTTCATCCGCCGCGGTCGGCGCACCGGCTTCCAAATCCTGCTTAAGCTCGCCAAACATCTCCGCCAGGTCGATGCCGGCTTCCTCCCCGAATGGAGAAGACTTGGCTGCCGGCGGGATCACTGGAGTGATCGGTGGCTTGGGCGCTGGTGTTGGCGCTGGAGCAACCGGCGCGGTTGCCTGTTGCCGAATTGCCGGCCCAGCAGAAGCAGCGGCACTGGCTGCGACCGGTGTGCTTGCTGGAATCGGCGCGGGCTTTGCTGCCGCAGGCTGCGCGGCCGCTGGAGCCGCGACTTCCTTTGGCGGTTCCGCTACCGGAGCGCCTTTCAGGAAATCTTCGCCCAGAGACGATTCCAGATCGGCGACGAATTCGCCCAGGTTGTCCTGGCCTGCGACCCCGAAATGCGTGGGCTTCGCCTGGCCGATGGGCTCAAGCTCGGGCTGACTGGTTTCCTCCGCGGCCGGTGCCGCTTGGTGCGCTGCCGCTCCGGGCAGGAAACTCCCGCCCAAGGACGATTCGAGATCGGAAACAAATTCCTGAAGCGCTCCAGCTGATTTCGCGGTTGGCTGTTCTTTTGCAGAAGCAGCCGGCGCAGGCGGCTCAATGGCCTGCGGTTCAACCGGGGCCGGCGCCGCTTCGTCCGCCGCCGGCGCTTCTTCCACGGCAAATTCCGCATGAGCTTCGACCGCCGGCGCTTCCGTGACTTCCCCGGCCGCCGGTTCCTCTGCCGCGAAATCTGTGATGGATTCGACCGCTGAAACTTCTGAAACTTCCTCTTCGGCGGCAGGCTCTTGCGAAGCGGCCTGGATTTCGCTTTCGAGCGGGGAAAGAATCGACGCGTCGGAAGTCAGCTCGCGCAGCTTGTCCAGCGCAGCGGAGGCCTGCTCGGGCATTCCGTGCTCGAGGTAGAAGCGTACTTCTTCCACGGTCTCGTTGATTTTTTCGGGATCGGCGGCGGATTTCTTTGCGGCCGCAGGTTTCGCTGGCGCAGTTTTTGCAGGAGGC
>DATLKM010000256.1:0-1897 GCA_035538435.1 Binatia bacterium | reverse complement strand
GGCACCACCACCACCGACTGGGATGAAGAGGAAATCGCCCGCAAAATCTCCATCCAAACCGGTATCGCCTACGCCGAATGGGCCTGCACGCTTTGTGCCGGCAACAACATCAAAATCAATTTCCTCGATCTGCCCGGTTATTCCACCTTCATCACCGAAACGAAAGCCTCGCTTATCGCCGCCGACGCCGCGCTCATCACCGTGGACGCCCACGTCGGCGCTCAAGTCACCACCGAAAAGGTCTGGGACTATTGCGCCGAGTACGATATTCCCCGCGCCTTCGTTCTCACCTGGATGGATCGCGAACTTTCCAGCTTCGAGCGCTCCCTCGAGTCCCTCACCGAGGTCTTTGGCCGCACCGTTGTCCCCCTGCAGATGCCCATTGGCGCCGAAAAAGGCTTCCGCGGCGTGATCGATCTCGTCTCCATGAAAGCCCACATGTACACGCCCGATGGCGACGGCAAGGCCACCATCGAAAATATTCCCGACGCGTTAAAAGATGAGGCGGAAGAGGCTCACGAGAAGCTCGTGGAAATGATTGCCGAAGGCGACGATGAAATGATGGAGGAGTTTTTCCGCGAGGGCACCATTCCCATCCAGGACTTGATCCCCGCCGTCCGCAAGGCCATCGTCGCGGAGAAAATTGTGCCTGTCCTGATGATTTCTTCCACGCGCAACGTCGGCAACGCGAGCCTGCTCACCTTCCTCGCGGATGTTTTCCCGCATCCCGACGAGCACTCGCAGTTCGGATTCAAGGAAACTGGTGGCAAGGGTGATCGCATCGACCGCAAATACGACGATGCCCAGCCCCTTTCCGCCTTCGTCTTTAAAACGCTTGCCGACGCCTTTGCCGGACGCATCAATTATTTCAAGGTGAAAAGCGGCGTGCTCAAGAACGACGCGACCCTGCAGAATTTCAATCGTAACGCTCCCGAGCGCTTCCAGCACACCATGGTCGTGCAGGGCAAACAGCTCACCGAAATTCAGGAATTGCATGCGGGTGATATCGGCGCCATCACCAAGCTGAAGGAAACCGTCACCGGCGATACGCTAGGCGACAAGATTTCGCCCATCTATTACGCTTCGGCAAAGCTCCCTGAGCCTTCCATCACCTTTGCCGTTGAGCCCAAGACCCGCGCCGACGAAGACAAAATCGGCGTGGGCATCCACAAAATCATGGAGGAAGACCCCGCGCTGCGTTTCTCTCGCGATCCGCAAACCAAGGAATTTCTCCTCGCCGGAAACGGGCAGCAGCACATCGAAGTCGTCGTCGCCAAGCTGCAAAAGCGCTACAACGTCAACCTCACCCTGAAGCCGCCCAAGGTTCCCTACCGCGAAACCATTCGTGGCAAGGCCGACGCCGAAGGCAAGCACAAGAAACAATCCGGCGGCCACGGGCAGTTCGGTGTCTGCCGCGTGAAGTTCGAGCCCATCGAGCGCGGCAAAGGCATCGAATTCGTCGACGACATCTTCGGCGGCGCCATTCCCAAGAACTGGATTCCGTCTGTCGAACGCGGCATCCGCGAAGCTGCGGCCCGCGGCTACCTTGCCGGCTTCCCGGTCACCGACTTCCGCGCCATCCTCTACGACGGCAAATATCACGACGTCGACTCTTCCGACATCGCCTTCAAAATTGCCGGTTCTCTGGCCTTCAAGGAAGCCATGAAGATGGCTCGCCCCTCGCTCCTCGAACCGGTCATGCGCGTGGAAGTTTACGCTCCGGATCAATACTCCGGCGACCTCATGGGCGACCTCAGCTCACGCCGCGGCCGCATTGAAGGCAGCGAATCGCGTGGCCACAACGTCATCGTCAAAGCCCAGGTCCCCCTGGCGGAAATGCTCAGCTACGCCACTGACCTGACTTCCATGACTCAGGGCCGCGCCAGCTATTCGATGG
>DATLKM010000255.1:0-1726 GCA_035538435.1 Binatia bacterium | reverse complement strand
ATGAGATAGCCTTTGTGACCGCCAACCGAAAACTTGTGCGTGATGGATTTCCTTTCGTCGGGCAGCTTGCGCCGGTGGGCACGCGCGAACAAATCCCGCTGTTCGGCCGTGTCAGGAGAATTTGCGTGCGGTTTCGGCGCGTGCTGCTCGGGACCCGGGATGTCCACGCTTAAAGTCCGGTCACTTGGGATCGTTGTCTCCACATCTACCTCCCGAGACGCGCGTCAGCTATGGGCGCCGCTCGCCACGCTAGCTGAAGCTGGGGCAACTGAGAAATGTGTATGAGAGCAGCCACAGCAACTCGACCCAAGGATTGCCGCTCGAACAGCAGCTGCGAAGAGCGAAGGAATCTCCCGCTCCTCGCCGGCACGTGACCAGAACCGCAGCATCGTCGAGCAAGCCAGGTTGTCTCCGGCTCCCAGCCGTTCGCTTTCAAGGAATCCGTTTACGCCGCGAAACAGAACTTTGTTTTCCAATTGAGGTCGCCTGCCGTGTTCAGCCGGTCCCGGTCTGTGCTCACTTATAAGGAGCTGGCAGGTTCGGCCCGTTCGAAACAATTCAATGCGTATGAGGATGGAAGCAATCACTACCGCGTGAACGCCGTTGACTCCGATGGCGTCGACCAAATGCAGATACGGCAACGGCTCGCCACTCGGCCCGCAGAAGGTAACGTATCGGCCGAGTTCCTTCGTCGCACCACCGGACTCGACTCCCCTCACCACATACCGCTGCACCATCTGTTGGTGCTCAAGGCTTACGTTGGTCTGCGCAAAAATACCTGCTTCCTTCAGGCGCCGCAGCGCCTTCTTCGGCAACGTCAGACCGCGATGCGCGAGCAAGTTTGGTTTCTCCGCCATGTATTTGCCTTCACGCCGACCGTCGAACAGGTATAGGACACCCAACAGCCCGACGAATCATTTCGCGGCCGCATCCTGCCCAGCAGATGTATTTCCGTGGATCCTCAATTGAAATCGCCAAGTTGTCGCCGCTTCGGTCTTGCCCTGCCTCGGCGCACGACGGGCACCGGGTCACATAATTCCGGCCAACCTTTCTAACCTTGCCTACGTGATCAAGAATCCGGAACTCATTGGGAGAGCTGGACACGAATGGCTGCGCGGTCACGGATTGCCTTCTTTGGAATTCCGGTGGCATGGTCTTTCCGGCTATGAAGCTCCGAAGTTGTTCCTCGCTAAGCTTTCGCAGCCGGTTCAAGTACGCCATCTGTTTTTCCAGGTCGTAGTCTGCCCCGTAAAACCAGTAGCGGCGATTCGCTCCACGATGAATTCCCAACGGACCGCGGATCGCGTTTCCGAATTCACCCTCGCGCAGCTCGTCATGCTTCGGAAATATCTCAATGCCTTCGCCCAGCCCAAAGCCCTTAATTCGCATTCCCAGTTTCAAGGCCAAGTTGTAGATGCAGATTCGGCAGTCGCGGGCGAGTGCCGGTCGTTCCAAGAAAATCCAAAGATGACCGCCACGGCGGCTCATCTCCAGCGCGGCTTCGACTTTGTCTTGTTGGAGGGAATACTGCAGCTTTAGCAGATCTTCGATCGCGTTGGCATAGTCGGCGTCGATAGCGACCCATTTCGAGCGCTGCGTAGCGGGGTTTATGGCGTACAACCCGACGGTGATTTCACCCTCCAGATGGCGGCGAATCGTCGTGGAACTAAGGCTTAACGCCTTGCAGGTGGTCTTATGCTTAGGCTGGAAGTAGTAGTGCCGTCCT
>DATLKM010000254.1:0-10250 GCA_035538435.1 Binatia bacterium | reverse complement strand
GCGGCAGTTTCTACTTTGATTGATGAGCGCGGAATTTCCGATCTGCCGCTGAACGGGCGGCGGTTTTCCGATCTGACGTTGCTTTCTCCGGGCGTGACGCAGGACCCGCGCAGCCTGACCTCGGACACGAATGGCGATCTTTCATTTGGCGGCATTCGCGGCTTTCAGAACAGTTTTCTGGTGGATGGCGGCGATTTCAATAACGGATTTTTCTCCCAGGCGCGCGGGCTGTATCGGGCCCCGTATCAGTTTTCGAATGAGGTGGTGCAGGAGTTCCGGGTGTCGTCGAATTCCTACGGCGCCGAGCAGGGGCGCGCGGGCGGCGCGGTGGTGAATGTAATTACGAAATCGGGATCGAACCACTGGCATGGCAGCGTGCTCTATTACATTCGCGACAGCGGGTTTGGCGCGGCCGATGCGTTTATGACCTTCAAGCCCCACAGCCGCCAGCAGCAGGGCGGGGGCACGATCGGCGGGCCCATCAAAGCGAACAAGATTTTTTTCTTCGGCGGATTCGACCAGCATTATTTTCATGTTCCCGATGTGGTCGAGTTCCTGACCGGGGGCATGCAGGTGAACCCGCAGCCGGGAACGGGGCCTTACTCTCCGGGAGATTATGAATCCAGCGATCAGGCGCTGGTGTTTGCCGCTGCGGCGCGGCTTTCGTCGCTGGCGGGAGCGTATCCTGCGGCGCAGATCGGGAATGCCGGGTTCGGCAAGGTCGATATCAACCTCACGCCGAAAAACCAGCTGGCGGTGCGGTTTAACTCGTCGCGCTATTGGGGATCGAACAATGTGTTTCTCGATCCGGCAAGCCCGGTGACTTACGATTCGATCTCCGACAACGGGGAAGAAAAAGTTGCAACCGATACCGGCTCGATTGCGCTGATGTCGGGGCTGTCGCCGCGCGTGATCAGCCATTTGCGCTTGCAGTTCTCGCGCGACCTGCGGCAGTCCTATACCAATACGACCGATACGCTGGTGAAGATTACGGGGATCATGGACGGAATTGGCCGTTCGGATTTGCTGCCGCGGGCCACGCGGGAACACCGCGGCCAACTGGCCGAAACTCTGAGTTTCGACACCAGCCGGCATTCGTTCAAGTTCGGCGGCGACGCGCTGTTCACCTGGGACTATGATTTTTTCCCCAGCCAGCAGAGCGGAGAATACATTTTCGATCCGGTGAAAGTGGATCCGTTTACGTTTGAGCCGCAGGAAGAAGGACTGCTGCTCACGCCGCTGCGCGCTTACGCCCATGCCATGCCGAAGTATTATTTGCAGAATTTCGGGCCGGCTTCGACGCACCCCGACAGCCGCGACTATGCCGCCTTCGCCCAGGATACGATCCGGCTGACCGATCGGCTGGCCGTGAATGTAGGCGTGCGCTGGGATTTGCAAACGTTTTCGACCGCGGGGTTTCTTTCCAACCCGCTGTTTCCGCCGTCGGGGAAGGTGCCGTTCAAACCGTACAATTTTGCGCCGCGGGCGGGGCTGGCTTATTCGATCGGCAAGCTGCGTCCGTTTGTGGTCCGCGCTGGATATGGAATGTTCTATGTGCGCATTCCGCAAATTTACAGCTCGGCGGTGGCCACAGAAAACGGAATCAGCAATGCGCAGGTGTTTCTGAATAACTCGAATTACTACGATCACCTGGTGTTTCCGACGTACCCGAATCCGCTGGCGAGTTGTTCGATTACGGCGGCGTCATGCAACTTACCTGCGGGTTTTACCGCAGGAGTGACCAATAATGTGTCTGCGTTCGCGCCGAACTTTATTACCCCGCGGGTGCAGCAGGCCAGTCTGACTCTGGAGCGCGAGTTCGCCAGCCACACCACGGCGGCGATCTCGTATTTGTATGTTCACGGCGAGCACCTGATTCGCGCGCTCGATGTAAACCTGCCGCAGCCGGTGGCGGCGACGTATCCTCTATTCGATTCCACGGGAACGATTTTTCAGGGCGGCTTCTACACCATCGATTCGTTTGCCACCTGGCAGTTCACCTCTTCGCTGACCTGCCCATTTCCACCCTGCATTAATCCGCTGGGCAGGCCGATTGCGCAACTGGGAACGATCGACGAATTTCAGAGCGCGGCTTCCAGCCTGTACAACGGACTCACAATCTCAATCAACCGGCGTGTGACGCGGGGGTCGTATCTGCGGCTGTCTTACACTTACGCGCGCGCTATTGACGACGGGCAGGACGCGCTGGTGGCGGGCGAACCGGCACAGGTGCAGAATTCCTACGCGCCCAATGCAGAACGCGGGCCGAGCGTGACCGACCAGCGCAACCGATTTGTGGGGGCGCTTTCGATAGAGCCGCGGCCGTTTCATCGCGAGCACGAACTGCTGGGGCACATTTTCAACGACTGGAAAATTTCGAGCATTGTGACCGCGGGCAGCGGGCGGCCGGTGAATGCAACGGTGGAGGGCGATCCTAATCAGGATGGAAATTACGATAACGACCGGCTGCCCGGCTACAGCCGCAATGGCTTTACCGGGCCGGATTATTCTTCGGTGGATTTGCGGCTGGTGCGGAGAATTCGCATCAGGCATCGCGACCGGCTGGAGTTGAGCGCGGATTCGTTCAACCTGTTCAATCGCGACAACCAGCGGGTGGAGATCACGTCCAATGGCCTGATCGTGAACGCCACAACGTTCACGCCTTATACCGTGTATGTGAATGGCGTTTATTACCCGGCGTATTATCAGCAGCCGCAGAATTTTCTGAAGCCGAATGCGGCGTTTGCGCCGCGGCAGATTCAGTTGGGGGCGAAGTTTGTGTTTTGAGTAGGGATTTACGTGCCGGTGCCGAGCAGCTCGATTACCATGGGCTTGGTTGAGGCGCTGTCGATAATCGAGATCGTGCCCTGAACCGAGCTCTTTTTCGTAGGCGAGAACGTCGCGCTGACGGTGCAGTTCGCGCCCGCGGCCACGCTCGAGCCACAGGTTGAGGTCACCGCGAGGTACGGGACAAACCAAGGCTGGGTGGCAATCGAAGCCGACATGACTCACAACGCCTTCGGGGCCCAGTGCGTGTCGCGCCACGGGCACTGAACGTCTGCAAACAATCGCGCCCCGGAACCTTGCGGCTGCGGGGCGCGACTTTGTCAGAGTGACGGGCTGCACGCTTGACCGGGTGATTGCCGAGTCGCCGCGCATCCGTCTCTGCCTTTGTTCGGATTTCGTAACAGCGCTTGTGGGAAGCCTCCTACGGTTGTTCCGCGCAAACTTTTTCACCTCCTCTACTTGACTTCCAGTCAAATCCCTGTAATAAATAGTCGTCCTACCGGGCGGGTTTGGGGGTGTGTCTGTTTGGCGGAAATTCGACTGCAAGAGGGTGAATCGCTTGAAAATGCCCTCCGCCGCTTTAAGCGTAAAGTGCAGCAGGAAGACATCATTAAAGAGGTAAAGCGCCACTCCTACTACCTGAAACCGGGGGAGAAAAAGCGCGTGAAAGCTGCGCTGGCTCGGAAGCGCGCGCGCAAGAAAGTTCGCAAGGAGCAGGACTGAGCCCTTGCCCGGCCGGGCCGCCGGATTGTTATGGCAAGGCCAGACCGGAGCGAGAGCGCAGCGAAGATAAGGGCAGCAAAGGGCCGTCCCGTCCCGGGGCGGCTCTGCTCAATCTGGCCCCCACCAGATGAGTTGCAGCAGGGACGTTTCCAGCGACAAACCAAATCGTTCGGCAAAGTAGTCGGGAAAGCTGTATCCATGCGCCGTCCAAGGCGCGTGGCGGGCCGAGTCCAGGGGAAGTTTGAGGGGGGATGTACAAAACCTGTGTTTGCTCTGCGCCACCGTTTCCCCGCGTGTGGTGGGCGCGGCACGGGCACAAGGGAGCCATCCTCAATGGAATTTCAGGACAAGGTGTTGACCTGCATCGACTGTGGCGTGGCCTTCGTGTTCACCGCGGGGGAACAACTTTTTTTCCACGACAAGCATTTCAAGAACGAGCCCAAGCGCTGTAAGGTGTGCAAGAGCAAGAGAGTGGCGGTGCTCTCGGCGCCCATGGCGGGAACCGGTAACGGCAGCCGCTATCCAAGGGTGGAAACCCGGGCAGTGTGCTGCCAGTGCGGAAAAGAAACGACCGTGCCTTTTCGCCCGACACAGGGGCGGCCAATCTTCTGCCGGGAATGCTTCTTGCAGCAGAAGCAGGCGTCGGCATAGACGAACGTTGACCGGGCGGCCGATGGTTAACAGCGGGTGTTAGTGGCGCCAGGAACCCCAAAGCAGGTCTCTGGACTGCGCTTTCTGACGCTGAACGCGCCAGAAACGCTCGCTCGAGATGACAGGGCTGGTGACGCGGCTTGCAGCTCTTCTATCCTGTAAAATAGAAGTTTTCAGCCTAAGCCCTTGCACTTCCCTGCATTCATCCTGTCGTTTTCGATCATCCTCGGTGCCCCTAAAGGCATTGGGCAATACCTCCGCCAGCACCTGCTGGATAAGACTTTTCAGGGGTTGTACCACACCGACGCTTTCGATCGGGCGCTGCTGATCCCGTATTTCATTGTGCTGGTGCTGCTGGCGGGATATGGAATTCACCGCTATATCCTCGTTTATCTCTATTACAAGCACAAAGACAAGCGCACCACCGAGCCGGCCGCGGCGTTTCAAGAATTGCCGCGCCTTACGGTTCAACTGCCGATTTTCAACGAGCAGTATGTGGTGGAGCGGTTGCTGGAAGCGGTATGCAGGCTGAAATATCCCCGGGAGAAGCTGGACATCCAGGTGCTCGATGATTCGACGGACGAAACCATCGACGTAGCGAGGAACCTGGTGGAACGCTACGCGTCGCTGGGCAACCCGATCACCTACCATCACCGCACAAACCGTTTGGGATTCAAAGCGGGCGCGCTGGCGGAAGGTCTGCAGACGGCAAAAGGGGAGTTCGTGGCCATCTTCGACGCCGATTTCACTCCGCCTGAAGATTTTCTGCTGCGCACCGTCCACCATTTCACCGATCCGGCCATCGGCATGGTGCAGACGCGCTGGACGCATATCAACCGCGATTATTCGTTCCTGACGCAGGTGGAAGCGATCCTGCTCGACGGGCATTTTGTGCTAGAACATTCAGGCCGGGCGCGCAGCGGAGTGTTTTTTAACTTCAACGGCACGGCCGGAGTCTGGCGGCGGAGAACGATTGATGAAGCCGGAGGGTGGCAGCACGATACGCTGACCGAAGATACGGACCTTTCTTATCGGGCCCAGCTCAAGGGATGGAAATTTATTTATTTGCAGGACGTCGAATGTCCCGCCGAGCTTCCGGTGGAGATGACTGCGTTCAAGACGCAACAGGCGCGCTGGGCCAAAGGATTGATCCAGACGGGGAAGAAAATTCTGCCGCGCGTGCTGCGCAGCGACGCCCCGCTGCACACCAAGATTGAAGCCTGGTATCACCTGACGGCCAACATCAGCTATCCGCTGATGATTATTCTTTCCGTGCTCATGCTGCCGGCCATGATCATCCGCTTCTATCAGGGATGGTTCCAGATGCTCTTCATCGATCTGCCGCTGTTCATGGCCTCGACCTTTTCCATTTCCAGTTTTTATCTGGTTTCGCAGCGGGAGTTGTTTCCCAAGACCTGGCCGCGCGCCTTGTTGTACCTGCCCTTCCTGATGGCGCTGGGAATCGGATTGACGATCACGAACACAAAAGCGGTGCTGGAAGCGCTGGTGGGGAAGGAGAGCGCCTTCGCGCGCACGCCCAAATACCGCGTGCAGTCGAAGAAAGATAAAGTCGGCGCGACCAAATACCGCAAGCGGCTGGGATGGGTGCCGTGGGTGGAACTGGCGATCGGAGCTTATTTCGCCCTGACGGTGATCTACGCGGTGGAGAACGAGAACTTCGTTACCGTGCCATTTCTGCTGTTATTCGTGGTGGGTTACTGGTACACGGGATTGATGTCGCTGCTGCAAGGACGTTTTGCCGGAGTTCGATTGGGAAGCGAGGGTCACACCAAGCCGTTTCCGGTCGGAGTCTAGGAAAACTACTGACCCGCGCGGATGGGAGTTACGACAAGACGGCCGGGTGCTTTCTTTCGGAGGTCCGCCTTTTCCGCCCCCAAGGCCAGATCCAGCGTTCCCTCCTGCGATGCGGAGGCATCCGCCAAAGCTGCCGCCATGGCACGGAATGACCGGCTTATTTCCTGACCTTCCTGAAGCACCACGGGCGTGCCGTGATCGATAGCGGGAGAAATCGACTGGTAGGCGTTGGGAAGCTTCCAGAAAACTTTGCAGCGGGTGTTGTGCTCGACATCCTCGTCGGTAAAGCCGGGAATTTTCTTGTAGCGATTGAGGACGATGCGCAGGCGGTTGCGCGCGGCGCCTTCTTCCAGAAAACTATGAATGCGGGCCGCGCTCCACAGGGAGACCACGTCGGTTTGCGCCACCATCAATACTGCGTTGGAAAGATCGGAGAGCAGGCGGGTGGAAGCGTCCAGGCGGCTGGAGGCGTCGACCACGACAAAACGGTAATGATTGACCAGCAGATCGAACAGACGCGCGAGTTCGGCGGGAGTGGGAATGGAGTGATAAGGCTGCTGCGGGCCAGCCAGAAGCTGAAGCCCCTCTTTCGACGGCGTCATCAAGCCTTCGAGCAAGGAAGCATCCAGCCGGTGCAGATTTTCAAGGGCATCGGGCACGCCGAAGCTGGGGCGAAGATTCAGATGAAGGTGGGCGTTGCCGACGGGAGCAAAATCGACCAGCACCACATCTCCGTGGGCCTGTTGCAAGGCGACGGCGGTATTGACCGCTGCTGTGGTAGCTCCCGCGCCGCCTTTGGCGCTGAGAAATGTAAAGACCCGGGCTTTGCCTACACCGCCGCGAGTGCGCGTGCGATTGGAACTGAAGCGAGTAAGCGCCTCGACTAAAGCTTCCGTGCCGGCGACATCGTCCAGGAATTCGCCCGCCCCGGCGCGCATGGCGGCCACAATCGTAGTGGGCTGTTGCAGGCTGCCGTTGGCAAAAATCGCCAACTGGAGCGTGTTCGCCTGAATCAGTTCGATGGTCTTGATGGCGCGCTGGGGATCTTGCGGGGTAATGTCGACGATCACAACTTCGGCGCGCGAATCCTGGAGCTGGCGCAGGACCGAATCGGTGGGGCCGGCGGGAAATCCGTAGTTCGAGAACACCACGCGCCCCAGCCGCGTGGCTTCTACGCGGCCTTGCAACGCCTGCATGTGTTCGCGGTTTTCAGTCAGCAGGGCTACGGCGATCCCATGCATAGCGCGGTTCTCGCTGATTTCTCGTGGTGTCTGCATGTTAGAAAGACATCGTGCCGCTAGCCAAGTGACTTAGGTAATGGGCGGAGAGCGGAACCGGGAGCGCGGCAAGCCGAGGAGAACTCCGCTTAGAAAAATCGAAATGTGAGGTCCACCGCAGGAGAACCACCCGAACCAAACTCCGCACTGTGCAAGCATTCTAAGCGAGCGCGGGGGAATTGGGAAGAGTGTTCGCGGCGAAATTTGGAAGCAGGTCTTAGCCCGCGACTAAGCGCGGCGCCGCCGGGGCTGTGGTCGAAGCAGGCTCCGCATCACAGGCGCCGTGCAGAGCGGAGATGCGCCGGAAGTCGGCCGGAGTGTCCCCCGATTCCGCCAGATATTCGTATCCCTGGATACAAACGGCTACCCCGATCTTGTTTTCGCTGGCGCCGCGGGAGAGTGCTTCTGCCGATTGCTCCACCCGCAGGACGCGCCCGCGGCAGCGCACCGGCATATTCTCGCCGAGCGTGATTTCCGACGGCATTTTGAGCGTCAGTTCGACTTCCGCGCCTTCGCGCAGCGGCAAGTCAGTGAAAAGAAATGCGCCACGCGAACTGAGATCGTGCGTGAAGCCAACTCCCTGGGAACTGGAGGCGACATCGCGCACGCCTACGGGAAGATTAAAAGTGAAACGCTGGCCGATGCGGCGTTCAACACCAGCAATTGGAGGAGTCGTCATGGCATCACTTCCAGGCAAGCGCAGGGCAGCGAACTGTGCCACTGTAGCGCAGTTCGCGCGTGGGGAAAAGGAAAAAATTTTGCTTTTCTGGTTCGCCCGAGAGAATGAGGAATTCACGCAAACCATCCTTGCACTCGAATCTGTGCAAAACTCGTTTCGAGGTGTTCATTCTTCGAGCTTTAACCGGGCTATAGTAATCCGAGGGGCGGGAATCGACATCCAAAGAGAGTGGCCGAGGCAAAAGTTCCAATTCAGGAAATGGATCCAGCAGATGTAGAAGCGTCCTCGCGGCGCGCCTCGCGATGGCAGGCCGCGGGGCGCGCGCTCAAGCACCGCAATTTTCAACTCTTCTTCAGCGGACAACTGATCTCTCTAATCGGCACCTGGATGCAGACCGTGGCCCAGTCGTGGCTGGTATATCGCCTGACCGGATCGGCGCTGCTGCTGGGATCGGTGGGATTCGCCAGCCAAGTCCCGGTATTCTTGTTCGCTCCGGTGGGCGGCATTACTGCCGACCGCAACAATCGCCGGACGGTGGTGATCTGCACGCAGATTGCCTCCATGCTGCTGGCGTTTGTTCTGGCGGCGCTTACGCTCACCCACAAAGTTCAGGTCTGGCACGTGTTTGTGCTTGCCAGCATGTTGGGCATCGTCAACGCCTTCGACATTCCCGGCCGGCAATCGTTTCTGGTCGACATGGTGGGCAAAGACGATCTGATGAATGCCATCGCCCTGAATTCTTCCATGTTCAACGGAGCGCGCGTGATCGGGCCGGCGATCGCCGGAATTCTGGTGGCGAAGATCGGTGAAGGCTGGTGCTTTTTCGCCAATGCCGTCAGCTATATCGCCGTTATTGTCGGACTGCTCCTGATGCGCGTACACAGCCCGGCGCGGGCAATCGCCGGTTCGCCTATCGAGCACATCAAGGAAGGTTTCCGTTTCGTCAACCGGACTGAACCCATCCGCGCGCTGCTGTTGCTGCTGGGGTTGGTAAGCCTTGTCGGAATGCCTTACACGGTGCTGATGCCGATTTTTGCCGACCAGATTCTGCACGGCGGCGCCAAGGCCCTGGGCATTCTGATGGGCGCTGCGGGGGTTGGGGCTTTGTTTGGCGCCTTAACGCTGGCGTTTCGCGACGGCGTAAAAGGTTTAGGCCGCTGGGTGGCGTGGTGCTGCGCGGGGTTCGGCGTAAGCCTGGTCGCGTTCTCCTTGTCGCGGCACTTCTGGCTTTCGGCCTTGCTGCTGCTGCCGGTCGGTTATACGGTGATGCTGCAAATGGCGTGCTCGAACACGCTGATTCAGGTGATGGTCCCGGATGCGCTCCGCGGCCGCGTGATGGCGGTGTATTCCATGATGTTCATGGGCATGGCGCCGATTGGGGCGCTGCTGGGCGGAGCGATCGCGGAGCGCCTCGGCGCGCCGGTCGCGGTATCGATCGGTGGCCTGGCTTCTGTCCTAGGCTCAGGATGGTTTGCCATGCATCTGCCGAAGATTCGCGTGGAAGCGCGCAAGCTTATCCTTGCCCAGGCGGCCGGTGGCGGTGAACCGGCGGAGATGAATACGCAGGCGGTGGAGCGGTGAGGCTGCGCCGTAGCGAGATCCCCAGGCCGCCGAAGTGGCGAGGCGTGGGGCGAGCGGCTATAAACGCGCAATGCGTCACTGTCTCCTGAATGCGTAACAACTCGTTGTCGATAATTTGGCCTTGCCCACCGCGCCCGCCATGTCGAGTTCAAGCGCGTTGAGGGCCCAGTTTTGCGGGTTCGTTCCGCCGGAATAGGTTATTCCGTCGTAAACCGTGGCGCCCTGGTCCACATCCTCAACGCCGGGGCACATATCCTCGCTAGGTTGGTTTTGCCCAGTTAAGAGCGCGCATAGGGTGCCACATTTTGCCACCGGTGGAGGGCCGCGGAGAAAGAAACTAAGCTTCTGGTCGGAAAATATGGTTGAGAGAGTTTAGCTTACATTGGTAAGCTTTCTAACCGAGAACTGTGCAGGTTCTTCGCCTTATGGCCAACAGTGCAAGATCACGGACGGGCGTCTTGTTGGCGAACGTCGCCGCGCTGCTATCGCTCGTGATCTCTTCCCAAGCCCAGTTCGAAGCTAGATCCGTTTCCGAGGCGTCCTCCGCCCTTACAGCCGTAGTCGGTGACTTCAACCGGGACGGCACTCCAGATCTCGCCGTGATCAACGGTCTTCCCACCACTGGTGGCGTGGGCATCCTGCTGGGCAATGGCGATGGAACCTTCCGGGCAGGTGCCAATTACATCTTCGGCATTTTTCCGCTTTACGGCGCTACCGCCAGTCTAAGGAAGAATGGA
>DATLKM010000253.1:0-36475 GCA_035538435.1 Binatia bacterium | reverse complement strand
GTCACTGGCGCGGCGCAGCAATGGCGCGTCCGTCTGGAAGGGAACCAGGCCGCTCTCGCGATGCACCGGCTCGGGCGGAACAACGACGGCCTCGCCGCGCGCCAGAACTGCCGCCGGCTGCGTAATATCGGGATCGCCCGCGCGCAGATGCCGCGGCTCAATCACCAGCCGGCCTTCGAGCAGGTTCTGAGCGTCATCGGCGGTGAGCCAGCGCCCGTCTTTGGTGATGCCGATGGGAACGACATCATATTTTTCCTTGTCGATGGCGTTGAGAACGGACGCGGCCGAGAGCAGCGAAACTTCATGCTCGCCGCTGCGACCGCCGAAAAGAATGCCGATGCGGAGTTTTTGCATAACCTGGCGAAGCCGGAATCAAGCCCGGATTTTATTCACTCCCAGACCGTATAAATTCGTGTAAATCGGTGTCTAAAGAATTTTCTTCCCGAACGCCGACAGCGCCAGCTCCACCGCCAAATCTGCTGTTCGGTTGTGCTCGTCGATCACCGGATTGACTTCCACGATCTCCATGCTCACCATGCGCCCGTGGTCGGCGATGATTTCCATCGCTAGGTGCGCCTCGCGATAGGTCGCGCCTCCACGCACCGGCGTACCCACGCCCGGCGCATCTTCAGGATCAATCCAGTCCATGTCGAGCGAGATGTGATAACCCGCCGTGCCGCGTCCGGCAATGCGCAGAGCTTCCTCCATCACGGTCCTCATGCTGCGCTCGTCAATATCGCGCATAGTGAAGACACTGATTCCTGTCCGGCGAACATTCTCTTTTTCAATCGAATCGATATCGCGCACTCCCACTAACACGCAATTCTCCGGCCTGATTTTCGGGGAGAAATCGAAAATGTTGCCCAACTCTGCGGGCCCAAGTCCCATCAGCGCCGCCAGCGGCATGCCGTGCACGTTGCCGCTCGGAGAAGTCTCCGGTGTATTAATGTCGGTGTGCGCATCGATCCAGATCAGCCCGATGCGCTGGTTCTGGCGACGGTAAAACTCGGCCACGCCGGAAACAGTACCCGCAGCCATGGAGTGATCTCCGCCCAGGGCCAGAGGAATCTTGCCCGCTTCAAGCGTTTTTAAAACTAGTTCGGCTTCTTTCGTGCATGTCGCGGTAATTTCCTTCAGATATTTGGCGTGCGTGTCGCCTTCTTTTTTCTGTTCAGGAATTGCGACTGCAACGTTGCCGCCGTCTTCCACTTCATGGCCCAAAGCCTCGAGGCGCGCCTCGAGCCCAGCCACGCGCACAGCGGACGGCCCCATATCAACGCCGCGCCGCGACTGGCCCAGATCAAGCGGCACTCCAATCACGCGGATTTTCTTGGGCGCGGTAGAGATTGAGTCAGTAGTCATAGATCGATAACTTGCTTGTTCACCACTCAGACCCGTTCTCGGCTCTAAACGTTTTACGGATAGAGCCGGTGCAGCATCCTGGGGAACGGAATCGTCTCCCGCACGTGCTCCAGGCCGCAAATCCAGGCCACGGCGCGTTCAATGCCCATGCCGAACCCGCTGTGCGGCACGCTGCCGTATTTCCTCAGATCCAGATACCACTTGAACGCCGATTCCGGCAATCCGTGTTCATGTATGCGCTGCAGCAGCAGATCATGCGATGCCATGCGCTGCGAGCCGCCTATGATTTCCCCGTAACCTTCGGGCGCCAGCACGTCCACACACAGCGCCAACTCCGGACGCTCGGGATCCGGTTCCATGTAAAACGCCTTCACCTTCGCCGGATAGCGATGCACCATCACCGGCTTGTCGTATTGCGCCGACAGGTACGTCTCATCGGGTGAGCCGAAATCGCCGCCCCATTCGAACTTGGTTTCCAGCGCGCCCTTCGCAAATCCCTCCTGAAGATTCTTCACGGCATTGTCGTAGCTGATGCGCGGGAAAGGCGGCGCAATTTTTTCCAGCTTGGCAACGTCACGGCCAATCGCCTGAAGATCGGCGCGCCGCCGCTCCACACAACGCTTGACCATGAAGCTGATGAACTCTTCCGCCAGATTCATCAGATCGTCGAGTCCGGCATAGGCGATCTCCGGCTCGACCATCCAGAATTCGGTCAAATGACGCCGCGTTTTCGATTTCTCAGCGCGAAACGTCGGCCCGAACGAATACACTTTGCCCAGCGCCATGGCTGTCGCTTCAATGTAAAGCTGACCCGACTGCGTGAGGTAAGCCTGCTCATCGAAATAATCAACAGGAAACAGTGTGCTCGTGCCCTCGCACGCGGCCGGGGTAAGAATCGGCGGATCGGTCAAAGTGAATCCGCGATCATCGAAGAAATCGCGCACCGCTTTCACGATCTCGGCCCGAATACGCAGAATCGACGCCTGCCGCTGCGACCGCACCCACAGGTGCCGGTGCTCCATCAGGAATTCGGTACCGTGCTCTTTGGGAGTAATCGGGTACGGATCGGACTCCGGCACGCGCTGCACCACCTGAACATTCGTCACATCGAGTTCATATCCGCCGGGGGCGCGCTTGTCGGCCCGCACTTTGCCTTCGACAATTACGCTCGACTCCTGAGTCAGCGTCTTGATGGCGTCAAACACTTCGGGAGCGACCGCATTTTTCGGCACAACTCCCTGAATCACGCCCGAGCCGTCCCGGAATTGCGGAAACAAAAGCTTCCCGCTTTCGCGCAGGTTGTAGAGCCAGCCTCGAATGGTAACGGTCTCGCCGTCGTGCTTGCCGATTTCAGCGATAGTGGTCACAGGAAACATAGTCGATAGAGTCATTGGGAGACTGTGTGATGGAGCGACGGAGAAATCACTCAATCACCCGATCGCTCCAATGTTTATGCCGCTTCCAGCTTTTCGAATGCCCCGGGCAACTTCTCCAGCGGATTCACCTTCTCGTCGTGCTCCAGTTCCAGCAGCAGCGGCGGTCTCTGCGGCGCGGAGCGCAGCAGTTCCATCGCCAGCTTCCAGTCAATCGTTCCCTCGCCCGGCCACAGGTGAGAATCCTGCACGCCCTTATTGTCGTGAACATGCGTCGAACACACCTGATTCCGCACCATCTCGAAAGCCTCGGTCATTGATCCCATCATGTGGGCGTGGCCAAAATCGAAACAAATTCCAATGTCGTCGAAGTGCGCGGAGTGAATCATCTCCATCAACTTGTCGGGAGTGGAAAGTTCGTTGGGAATATTTTCCAGAAGCAGGCGCACGCCCAGCGGCTTGGCGAAAGCCCGCAAATGCTCAATCGAAGTCATCGCCGCTTCGAACTTCTTCTCGCTGAACGCTTCGTTGGGCGTGCCCAAGTGCTGAATCAGAAAGCGGAAAGGAATCTGCTCGGCGATTTCGAGGGCGCGCTTGATCTCGTCCATGGCTTCCACGCGCGCGCCACGATCGGGGGAGGCCACGTTGACCGGCGGGGCTCCAGTGCGTCCCCATTCGTAGTCGGAATAAAGCGGCGAATGGACGGAGTGGAGCGGCACTCCACTACCCCGGAACCAGTCGGCAATCTCGCGCAAATGCGCCTTGCGGTTGGCATAGTCGAGATGCTGCCGCGCCGCAAAAATTTCGATTGACTGCACTCCGCTGCGCACCAGGCCGTCAAGAATTCCCGGGTGCAGCCGCTCTTTCACATATAAATAAGTTGAGACTGCTTTTACCATAGGTCGCTTCGGTCCGAACGTCCTGAACTTATTTCCCACTGGCGCGGAAAAAGCGCCTCTTCCGGCTAATATCCGATCGCGCTGCCGTTGCTGCGATAATCCGCCGCACCCAGCCTTTCTCCGCTCTTGGGGTCAATGGCAATGCACTCGGCTTCGCTCCAATACGGATTGTTGTCGTCCAGCCCGAATTTCACGTTGTATCCCATTTTTTTCAGCGTCAGCGCGGTATCGGGCGAAAACCATTTTTCCAGGTTCAGCACATCGGGCAGCCACTGGTTATGAAAGCGTGGCGCGTCCACCGCCTCCTGAATGTTCATACCGTAATCGACCACCCCCATCAGCACATTGGCGACGGTAGTAATGATCTTCGAACTGCCCGGCGAGCCCAGAACAAGCACGACCTTCCCATCATGCACCACGATCGTCGGCGTCATCGACGACAGCGGGCGCTTCCCCGGCCCAATG
Organism: Binatia bacterium; assembly: GCA_035538435.1. Classification (GTDB taxonomy): domain Bacteria; phylum Acidobacteriota; class Terriglobia; order Terriglobales; family Acidobacteriaceae; genus Sulfotelmatobacter. The sequence continues at coordinate 32,376 of DATLKM010000253.1, read as the reverse complement.
GCATTGGCCTCGCCTTGAATCAATCCGTCGGAATTCGGCACGCCAGGCTTCGAAGAGAAATCGTCCATCTCGTCGTTCATCAGGAAGCCCAGCCCGTCGGCGGTCACGCGCGAACCGAACCAGTCGTTGATCGTGGTGGTAACCGCCACTGCATTTCCGTCCGCATCCACCACCGAATAGTGCGTGGTGTGATTGCCCTCGTGGACGGTTTGCGGCGAGTGCGAACCGGCATACTGCTCCAACTCGCTGAACACCGCCGGACGCTTCAATCCCATGCTCGCGCTGGCATGTTCAGCCTCGATCGAGTTTCGCCACGCCGCGGCATATTTTTTGTCGACCAGCTGCGAAACGGGAATTTTGGAAAAATCCGGATCGCCCAAAAACTCCGCCCGGTCAAAAAAAGCCCGGCGAAACGCCTCGGTCACGAAATGGATCGACTGCGCCGAACGGTCGCCCAACCCCGAAAGATTGTAGCCCTCAAGAATGTTGAGCGATTCCATCAGTACAACGCCGCCGGATGACGGGGGCGGCGCGCTGATAACTTCGAATCCGCGATAAGTCCCGCGAATCGGCTCCCGCTCTTTCACTTCATATTGAGCCAGATCGTCGGCGGTGATCAGGCCCCCGCCCTTGCGCATGGCGGCGGCAAGCTCGCGGGCCAACGCGCCGTGGTAAAAATCGTCAGGATTCGCCGCAATCCGCTCCAGCGTGCGGGCCAGATCGGGCTGCCGGAAAACCTCGCCCGGCCGATAAAAATTTCCGTCGCGCTGAAACACCCGCCGCGACTCGGCATATGCGCCGAAATGCCTGTCGTGTAAATCCCGCGCCTCCTCCCAGCTAAGGGCGTAACCGTCACGCGCCAGGCGAATCGCCGGCTCCATCACCTGCTTCAGCGTCAGCCGGCCATATTTCTTTTCCGCCTGCACCATGCCGGCGACAGAACCGGGCACAGCGATGGATTTATATCCATACACGCTCGCATCTTCGATTACATTTCCCTGCGCATCCAGGTACATATCGCGCGTCGCGGCCAGAGGCGCTTTTTCGCGGTAATCCAGAAAGTGCGTTTGCCCGTCGGCCATGCGGACGAGCATGAATCCTCCGCCGCCGAGATTTCCCGCGGCGGGATGCACCACCGCCAGCGCAAACCCGGTGGCCACGGCCGCATCCACGGCATTCCCCCCTGCCTGCATCGTCTGCACGCCCGCTCGCGAAGCCAATTCGTGCACGCTGACCACCATGCCATGGGAGGCGTGCGCAGGCTCCACCCCGGCCCACGCGGCCTCAGCGCAGGCAGCGGCAACAAACAATAAAATCAATGATTTATAACGGAAACGCATGGCAGATCGCGGTGCGGCTGACAAAGGGCGAACCTTTGAGGCTAGCCGACCGAGAGGTTGGAGTCAAATCCGGGAGATCCATCATTTACCCTAGCAATACGGCTCTGGTCTCAACCGGTGTGCTCCAATCTTGCCCGCACCCGCTCAACTGGAGCGTTTTCCTCGCGACTTTTTGCCCGCCTGTTTCTTCGGCGCTTTTGCCGACACCATCTGGTATGACTGCCCGATTAGTTCCTGCAATTCTCTCCATCCCAGCGCATTCAAACGGTCAATCATTACCCATTTGTAACGGCCGACATAGGGCGCCGGGTGGATGTGCTCACGCTCAATCAACTCCAAAAAAGTTTCGGGCTGGCACTTGAAGCAAAGGCGCGGGTTATCCAGCCCCAGAATGGCGAAAATCTTGCCGCCGATCTTGAAACAAAGATCGTCCCCCCATTGCAGCTTTTCCGTCGCGCCGGGAAACGACAGGCAGAAAGATCGAACCTCCTCGGCGTTCATCGCATCTCCAATTTTGAGTCGCCCTTCGTGGCGGCACGATCAAATCAAAGGGGTTGGGCGCTCGATTTTGCCAGCCGAAACCGTTCTTCAATCGCGAAAATGAAATCATAAACATAAGGAGCTTTCATGCAAACCCGCAATCTCGGCAATTCCGATCTGAAAATTACCCCCGTCGGTTACGGAGCGTGGGCCATTGGCGGCTCCGGCTGGCAATTCGCCTGGGGAACGCAGGACGACGGCGATTCGGTCGCAGCCATTCACCGCGCTCTGGAAATGGGCGTGAACTGGATTGATACGGCTGCGATTTATGGGCTGGGACATTCGGAACAGGTTGTTGCCCGCGCACTGAAGGAATGGTCGGGGCCAAGGCCGTACGTATTTACCAAATGCGGCTTGCGCGGCGATGCACAGGGCAACGTACAGAAGGTGTTGAGCCGCGATTCCATTCGCCGCGAAATCGAGGACAGTCTCCGCCGCCTCGCTGTCGACGTGATCGACCTTTATCAAATCCACTGGCCACCCGATCCCGACTCGCCCCAGCTCGAAGAAGGATGGTCGACTCTCGCCGATTTAAAGCGCGAAGGCAAAGTGCGCTGGATTGGCGTCTCGAATTTCAACGTCAAGCAACTCAAGCGCGCCCGGGCGATCGCTCCCGTTACATCCCTCCAGCCGCCGTACTCACTCATTCATCGCGAAGTGGAAGAGGAGGTCCTGCCTTATTGCCTGCGAGAAGCAATTGGCGTGATCGTGTATTCGCCCATGGCTTCCGGTTTACTGACCGGCGCCATGACGCGCGAGCGAGCCGCCAAGCTGCCGGCCGATGACTGGCGCCGCACCGATCCCGATTTTGTCGAGCCTAACCTTTCCCGCAATCTCGATCTGGTAGAGCGACTGCGGGAGATTGCGAATCGGCATAACCGCTCGATCGGTGAAGTCGCCATTGCCTGGACGCTGCGGAATCCCGCCGTCACGGGCGCAATTGTCGGCGCGCGCAATGCCAGGCAAGCCCAGGGCGTGATGCGCGCTGGCGACCTTAAACTCAACGATAAAGAGGTGAATGAGATCGAAGAGTTCCTGGCCGAGGCAGCGTAAGAGCGCGAGCACCCCATTTGTCGCGCGTCTTTTGTGCGAGAAGTAGGGATTTCGACACCATGAGCCCTCGTGCCCGATACCTATGGTTAGCTTTTCCTCCACTCCCGAATCAGCGTGGCTTTGCTGTAAGCCACGCTGAATCCCAGCCGCTGGCAATTTCTCTCAGAAGCCGAACCGCCCTGCGTGACCACAACCGCATATTCGCAACCAGCAGCGGCGGCGGCAGCCAGCCGCGCCCGCAATAACGCCGTTTGCAATCCCCGGCCGCGATATCCGGCGTCCGTGCCGGCGCCGCACACTGCAAAGACGCCGTGCTGCGGGATTATCAACCCCGTGCCGCAGGCCGCGATCTTTCCTTCAACCGTAGCCGCAAACGGCAGCGCTCCTTCCATCTGATACTGCGGCGTCAGCAGGTCCTGAAAAGGTTCAGGAGCACCGTCGGGAAAAAATGCCCGTTCCACCACCCGTCCCAGTTCGCGAGCTTCCTCCCACCTGCCGCGTCGGATTTCACAGCCGCCCGGTGGATCGGGAAACGTCTCGCTCGCATCGAGCCTGCGGAAGAGAACATTGTTCAGCTCCGCAATCGCATAACCCCGCTCGCGGCACATCGCAAAAACTTCCGGATCGTGCAGCGGGCAAAGGTCGACCTGCGACGGCGCGCCATGCGCCCGGTAAAACTCTTCGACCCGGTCCAGGACATCGGCGGTAAACGATTGGTCCAGGCCCAATCCGGTTGCGCGCCCGATGGGCGACCCTAACCCGGCAAACACCATGTGTCCCCCGCCAATTTCTCTTTCCTCCGCACCCACTTCAGGGCGCAAGTTCTGAAAAGCCCGTGCGTAATAAACCTGCGGAATCTCCTCGCAGGATTCCAAACGGCGCGCCAGCGCCTTATCCACAAATGGCATGTCGATTGTCCTTTCAAGAGAAATCAATCCCATGGAATTGCGAGTGCGCAGACGAGCGCATCGCCGGCTGGCTGAGTGCGAATTAGAGGACGGCAGTCATAGGCAGGAAATCAGGATACAGCACCGCTGGCCGAAAACCAAAAGGAAGCCCACCAAACAGGCCAGTGAGTCTACCACCGTTTCACCATTCGGAGATGGCAAACGCCCGTCCCAAAATACACGCAATTCCCACAATGGAAGAGCACGTCCTGACGGTGCCCTCGATCCGGGCTCAAATCACAATGCTTTCCCGTGCTGGCCGACGATAATCCGTCCAGCATGTTCGCGTTTTTTGCACGTCTGAACTCTTCAACTCACGCGAGAGTGTGGCCCATGAAAACGTTCACCCCGCGCCTCCTGCGGGCGCTTTGCCTTGCCGCAGCGTCTCTGACCCTGATGGCCATTGCCGCCCTCGGCGCTGATCGCAGCGCGAAAGATAAAGACAAGGCTGCCCCGCCGGCGGTGGATGCTTCGCAATACGTCGGCTCGGAAACCTGCAAGGGCTGCCACGAAGATCTCTTCAAGAACTTCGAAACCACGCCTCACTGGAAGACCACCTACAACCACGCAACTGAAAAACAAGGTTGCGAAGGCTGTCACGGGCCGGGCAAAGCTCACGTGGAAGGCGGGGGCGACAAGTCCAAGATTTTTGTGTTTACCGGCGCCAAGCCGGAAGACGTGAGCCGCCGCTGCCTCGGTTGCCATCAGTACGGCGAAGAGCACGCCAACTTCGACCGCTCGCAGCACAATCTGAACAGCGTCACCTGCATTTCCTGCCACTCGCCGCACCACGCGAAAGAGCCGCAATACCTGCTGGTCGAAAAGCAGCCGCAGCTTTGTTACAGCTGCCACACCGAAGTCAAGCAGGACTTTTCCCGCCCCTTCCGCCACCGCGTCGAGTCCGGCCTGGTGCAGTGCACCGATTGCCACAACCAGCACGGCGGCTTCCTGACCAAGCAATTGCGCGCCACCGCCGCGCAGGATGAAGTCTGTTTCAAGTGCCACACCGACAAAGCCGGACCGTTCGCCTATGAGCACGAACCGGTCAAGACCGAAGGCTGCGTGGCCTGCCATACGCCGCACGGCAGCACCAACGCGCGCCTTCTCAAGCGAACAGAAGTAAACCTGCTCTGCCTGGAGTGCCACACGCTTACCACCGATACCGGCGCGCCGGCGCTTCCCTCGTTCCACAACCAGAGCCAGAAATACGCCGCCTGCACCATGTGCCACACCCAGATTCACGGCTCGAACTTTGACGCCACGTTCTTCAAATAGGAGGAGACATGCAGAATTTCACTCTTGCATCCGCGCTTCGGGAAGGACGCGCCAGTCTGCCTCCAGCAATCTTCGCGCTCATAGGCACGCTGATTCTCGCGGTCGCTGTTCCGCTGGCGGCGCAGGACGAACCCGCCGGCGTGGACAACGGCGACTACCACTACCAGGGCTCGGTTGACCTCGGCTACCGGTTTGTCAACGTCCATGGCAGCGACCCGGTGTACGACACTTTTGTGGACGAGCACCAGGGCCCCCGCCTGTTCGAGCAGGCCCTCAACATCCGTTCGCTCAATCACGACGGACTGCTGTTCGACAACTTATTTCTTTCCAGCTTCGGCTGGGGCGGCGACCCGGAAAATGCCAGCCGCCTGCGCGTCTCGAAAAACAAAATCTACAACTTCAACATGACCTTCCGCCGCGACCGCAATTTCTGGGATTACAACGACCTGGCCAATCCCATGAACCCTCCCAATCCCTATATCCAGGTCAACGACTCGCCGCACGCCATGGAAACCGTGCGCCGCATGTATGATTACAGCCTCATTCTCGTGCCGCAATCGCCGGTCCGCGTGCGCCTGGGCTATACCCGCAACGACAATGAAGGCCCGGCTTTCAGCACGGTCCACGAAGGCACCGACACCATTCTGTTTCAGAACACGCGCACGCTTCTCGATGCCTACCGGTTCGGCGTCGATTTCCGCGTGCTTCCCCGCACCAACATCTCTTACGACCAGTTCTTGCAGTACTACCGCGGGGACACCTCGTGGATCGACAACAACTTTCTTTTTCAGCTGACCAACGGCACGCCCGTCGATGCCGGCATTGACTACAACGCCGCGGCCGGACAGCCCTGTTCGAACACCCCCACTCCCATATTCTCGGCGGGCACCCCGCCGGTGCTGCGTTCCACTTGCAGCGCCTACCAGGCCTATTCGCGGTTTGCGCCTTTACGCATTTCTTATCCCACCGAGCAGCTCACGCTGCAATCAAGTTATTTCCGCCGCGTCGATGTTTCCCTGCGCGGCTCTTACAGCAATTCCGAAGACCGCGCCAACAACTACGACGAAACCTTCCTCGGCCTCGGCCGCGGCAATCTCAGGGGCTCCGACATCACCGGGACGGCCAGCGCCGCGCGCGTGGCCGCCAACCTGGACGCAGCAGCCACATTCCGTATCACCGATCATCTGCGGCTGGTCGATAGTTTCCGCTTCTCCAACTTCCGCATTCCCGGAATCGCGGGATTGAACACGCTTAATCTTTTCCCCGGGGCCAGCCCGGCCACGCTGCTTCTTCCCATCGTCACTTACAGCGCCGCCACCTGTAATCCGGGAACGGGCGCGGGCTGTCCGGTTCATAGCAGCAGTTCGGCGGCCGACTTGAGTTCCACAACCGTCACGCCCTTCCTCGGCCAGGACGCGAAATACAACACCGTCTCGGTCGAATACGACTTCGACCATCACTATGGCGCGAGCCTCGGCTACCGCTACGGCCGCCGCACCATCTCGCAGGACTTGGTCAGCTCCACCGCCGAAGTTTTTTATCCCACCAGCGCGCTGCGCGGCGACTGCGCCGCCGGCACCGCCAACGGAAGCGGTGTCTGCGATTTCGCCGCCACCACCGTGAATCCCGCAAACAGCCTTCAGGTCAATGAGCATTCCGGGCTGTTCGGCTTCTGGGCCCACCCAACCGAGCGCCTGCGCGCCAACCTCGACGTGGAACTCTTCTCCGCCGACAATGCGCCCATGCGCATTTCCCCCCGCAACCTGCAGCACTACAAAACCCGCATCAACTACCGGCCTAAGAATTGGCTCAACCTCTCCGGCACGGTGAACATCTTCGAAAGCCGCAACAATGTGTTCGACGTGAACCACCGCGAACACAACCAGAACTACGGTTTCACCGCCGATATCACCCCGAAGCCGCGCTTCGGTTTCGATTTCGGCTACAACTACGACACCATTTATTCCACCACCAACATCTGCTACGTTCTTACCTCCACCCCGCCCGCCAATTCCACGCTCTGCACGGAAGGAACGCCATATATTTCCGCCGACTCGGTCTATCTCAACAAGATCAATTTCGCTTTCGCCAATGTGATGTATAAACCCGTTCCCCGCGCCACCTGGCATCTGGGTTACATTCTCACCAGCAGCAGTGGAATTACGCCTCTGCTCGCCAATCCCGGCGCCGATACGTCACTCGGCTTCAACTACCACAAGCCGACCGCGGAACTCGACGTGAATCTGGGGAAAGGATTGTTCTGGCGGACGGCGTGGGCTTACTTCGACTACAACGAAAAGTATTTTTCCTACCCGCTCCCGCCCCGCGATTTCCAGTCGAACAATGCAGTTCTGGCGCTGCGCTATGAATTTTGACAGGGACGGCCGGGTCGGGCGCTAGGTCACGTGCGGATTTACTCTACTGAGGCTTCACTCCGAAGCTCCGCGCTTTCCCACCAGGACGAAAGCCCGCCTGAGTAAGCAAGCGCAGCGAATCCCTCAAATGGGAATCTCGCGTAAAACAAGCGCGAGCCGGCTTCACTCCGGAAACTCAACTGTCACAAACTCCGCACTCTGCGCTCCCGTGTTGGTGATCGTATGCGAGTAATTCGCAGGCAGCCACTTGCAATCTCCCGCTTTAAGACGCTCCGCCACGGCGCCCTGCCCCAAAACGTCGCTGCGCAGATCCGCGTCGCTTACCGCCACCAGCAAATGCGGGCCGTTATGGTGATGTTCGGGCACCATGCCTCCCGGTTGCAACTCGAACTCGGTGACGCGGACCGCATCTTTCACAAACAGAATCTGCTTGGTGCCGCGGGGCAGCACCTCCAGGCCGCGCTCTTCGTCCCAGTGCACGGCCGCCGAGCGGAGATGCTCGTCCTGCAACAATTCGATCGTGACATTTCGGTAGGGTTGCGGCCCAAGGTCCCGCACGGCGTGAGCGAAGCTGCCGGAAGTGAATCGCGTGTCGCCGGCGGCAAATTCGGCCGTGGCCGCCGGTTTGTCTTTTACATGATTGGCAACTCTTGCCGGCCCGAGCGTGACGGCGATGTAGTCGTGACGGTGCCAATGGACCAAGGTCGCCGTATCGGGCGCGATCGCCACATTGAAAACCCGCACCCACTGATTTTCGAACGCCAGCTTGTGATGAGGCTCGGCGGTGATTTCAACTTCACTGGAAGATTGCGCAGCCAGCGAGATGGCCGCCAGCAGAATCAGGAAGGCGCGTTTCATGCGGGGATTGTAGCACTTGAAGTGTTCGCCCCCGCGAGAAGGACTATTCCTGGTCCCGCGTCCGGCGGATCCATTCTTCCATCTGGTTGAGGTATTCCGCAAAAGCCCGCCGGCCGGCGGAAGTAAGCCGGTATTCGGTGCGGGGCACGCGGTGTTCGAAATATTTCAGGCACGAAATGTATTCCGCCTCTTCCAGCTTGCGGGCATGCACGCTCAGATTTCCGTCGGTCGTTTTAAGAACACGTTTCAAGTCGTTAAAGCTCAGGCTGGCGTTGGTGGCAAGGGCGCTGATAATGCCCAACCGGATGCGTTCATGAATCAGGCGGTCGAGTTCCGGCAATTGCGGCGCGCGCGGCGCCGGCCGTTGTGGAGCGCTCTCCGGCTTGGTGGTCTTGCGGCGTTGGGCGAGGGCTCTAGCCACCATACCTCCGCGCAATGAGTAGTCCGAATATGATGTGCAATCCTCCAAAACCCGCGGCAAGCAAAGCGTTGCCCCAACCAGCCGGCGCAGCCACCGCCAAAGCGCCGAGCGCCATAAAACATACGCCCATCACCGGAACGATCGCCACCGAATACAGCCCGCCGGTAATGATTCCCGCGCCATAAAGCAACAACCATGCAGGCGCAATGGCCGCTCGCAAACCCGAGCGCTCCAGCAACAAAGTGATCAACCCTCCCGCAATCAGCGGAGGAAATAATCCCAAAGCCACTTTCCGCCCCGGCCCGGTAAACAGGGGCAGGCCGCGCCGGTTGGCTTTGTATTGTGTGGAAACGAAGGCGACCGCCACGGCCAGCGCAGCTTCTCCCAGCCAGATTCGCAGCCACATCTCGGAATACCGCGCGGCCAGCCAGGCCGCAACCAATGCAGTCGCGCCGAGAATGACCTGGCCCCAGCCCGGCACCGCCGTGAACGAGGCCGAGCGCTCCATGGTGTCGCGGATAAACCGCAGATCAGCGGCAGGATCGTCCTGCGGCTCGAATCGCGCGCCCAACGGACGCGCAGGCCGATGAATCCGGCGCATGCGATGCTGCCGCGGAGTCGGCATAGATCTACGGTACCGAGCCGCCGGAATGCAGTCAAGTAGTTTGCGGCGCAAAGCGTGCTTCCACGAGTGCCCTTCCGCAAAATGATGTGATTCCGAACTGCCGCGCAGAACGGCAGTGAAGGACCTGCTTTTTCGGACAGGCAGAATTCTCATCCGTAGTAAAATCTATCGAGATTCGCCGCGCTCTCAGGTTGCGGCTCCCGGTAGAAACCCTATGAGAAAAGTCCTTCTGATCGGTCTTGGCCTGGCTTGCCTGCCCGCACTATGTCCGGCGCAGGTGGTGGAAGAGATTGTCGCGCGGGTGAATAGCCAGATTATTACCCGCTCCGAATTCCAGCGCAGCAAAGACCAGTTGCGCGACGAAGTCAAGCAGCAAGACGCCTCCAACGCCGACAAGGCCTACTCCGAGCGCGAGAAAGACGTGCTGCGCGACCTGATCGACCAGCAACTCCTGCTGGAAAAAGGCAAGGACCTCGGCATCACCGGTGACACAGAACTGATCAAGCAGCTCGACAAAATGCGCAAGGACATGAAGCTCGACACCATGGAGGACCTGGAAAAGGCGGCGACCGCGCAGGGCATCTCCTACGAAGACTTCAAACAGAACATGCGCAACCAGATCATCACGCAAAAAGTCATCGGAGAAGAAGTCGGATCGCACCTGAGCGTGACCAAGGACGCAGAGCAGAAATTTTACGACGAGCACAAAAGCGAGCTGGAGCAGCCGGAATCCATCAAGCTGAGCGAAATTCTGGTCGCACCCAGGAAATCAGCCGACACGCCGAAAACCGATCCCGCGGGGACCGACGGTGCGAACAAGCCTGACCCGGCCAGGCAAGCGGCCGATGATGCGGCTGCGCTCTCCGCGGCTGAAGCCAAAGCCAACGATTTGCTCAAGCAGATTCGCGGCGGCGCCAGCTTCGGAGACATTGCCAAGAAAAACTCCGACGGGCCGTCCGCGGCCCAGGGTGGCGATCTGGGGAGCTTTAAGCGCGGCACCCTCGCCAAGGAACTGGAAGACCGCACCTTTGCCATGAAGCCGGGCGAAGTGACCGACGTCGTTCGCACCAAACAGGGCTATGTGATTTTGAAAGTCGATTCGCATCAGCAGGCGGGCATTCCCCCCTTCAAAGACGTGGAAGGCCGCGTGCAGGATGCGCTTTACTATCAGGAATTGCAGCCTGCGCTCCGCACCTACCTGACCAAGCTGCGCGAAGAAGCCTACATCGACATCAAAAACGGATATGCCGATTCGGGCGCCAGCCCGAACGAAACCAAGCCCGTCGAAACCAGCTCAGCCAAGGAAAACGACGCCAAGAAGCTGAAGAAGAAAAAGAAACTCGGCGTGCTCTAATCGGGTACCGTAATCGATGCGATCCAAGAAGTGCCTTGCGGTGCGTGCTTCCATAGGCGGCGCCGTTCAGGCGACATCATTCCGCGTCGGGCTGAAAGCTCGGCGAAGAAGCTGCTCTCCCCGAAGAAGTCGTGCGCACTCAATTCCGGCCAAGCTTCCCTGCTCCCATGATTTACACTGTGCTGCATGAAGGAGTTTTTCATTTGCGATTGCAGCCGGCACGAAAACAAAATTGTCACATCGACTTTCGTGGTCGTTTCCAAGCAGATCAAGCCCAAGAAGACCGGAGAGCCTTATCTGGCGCTGACGCTGGGCGATCGCAGCGGGCAGCTCGAAGCCAAGATGTGGGACAACGTAGAAGAAGTCCTCGACGCCTTCGATCAGGACGATTTCCTCAAAGTCAAAGGCCTGATCAACAAATACAAGAACCGTTTTCAACTGACCATCCACAAATTGCGCAAGCTGGGCGAAACGGAAATCGAGTACGACGATTATCTTCCCAAGACCACCAAAAACGTTGACGAACTCTGGCGATCGCTGGAGGCCTTCGTAGCTTCGTTCCAGAATCCGCACTTAAAGGCTCTGGTGCAGGCATTCATGAACGATCCGGAAATCGCCGCCGCCTACCGCAACGCGCCCGCCGCCAAAACCCTGCATCACGCATACATCGGCGGCCTGCTCGATCACGTCGTCTCGCTGTTCCGCTCGTGCGACCTGATCTGCGGAAATTATCCGCAGGTGAACCGTGATTTGCTGCTCACCGGGGCCTTTCTGCACGACATCGGCAAGATTTTCGAGCTGACCTATCAGCGCTCTTTCTCCTACACCACCCGCGGCCAGTTGCTCGGCCACATGATCATCGAGCTCGAAATGCTCCAGGCAAAGCTCGCGGCTTTCCCCGACTTCCCCAACGAGTTGAAGACGCTGCTCGAGCACCTGATCATCAGCCATCACGGAGAGTATGAATTCGGTTCTCCCAAGCTGCCCATGTTCCCTGAAGCGCTCATGCTGCACTACATGGACGACCTCGACTCCAAGATGGAAGCCATGCGCGCCCAGTTCGAGCGCGAAGCCGATCTGGAATCTCCGTGGACGGCGTACAACCCCTCGCTGGGCCGTCCGCTGCTGAACAGCGGGAAATTCCTGGCCCCCAAGCCAGCGGCAAAAGAAGAAAAAAAATCTTCCGGGCGAGAACACAACGCAGAAGCGGAGGACGAGATGGAGCAGCACAAAAAAGAAGAATCGCAGCCGAAGGAAGAGCAGCATCGCGAGGAAGAAACTACGCCGACACTGCCGGGCTTGCGCACCTAGTCGCGCTCTCATTCATCAATACATCTGCTTCAAGCGCGCCAGAATTTACCGGTTTTGCGGACAATTCTGCGACGTTGAAAAGCCTCCCTGTTTTTTTCCGTCCCTCCAACCTTCCTACCACTGCGTACAATCGCGCCTAGAGACTTTAATGTATAGGCAGGGTTTGAGTTCCATAGATAGGCTTTCGGAGTGCTTTAAGAAACTTTACGTTTGAGTTGCGACCGTCACAGGAGGAAGAACGAATGAGAATCCATGATGTGATTGGTTCTGTGAGGTATCGGCTGATCTGTATGGCCGCCGCCATGCTGGCTTTGTCGGGCTCGGCGCTGGCGCAGTTTCGTGTAGCCATCACCATTGCTCCGCCGGCGTTGCCGGTTTATGAGCAACCGGTTTGCCCGGGAGACGACTACATCTGGACGCCCGGGTATTGGGCCTGGGATGACGACGGTGACGATTATTACTGGGTGCCCGGCACGTGGGTGCTCGCGCCCGACGCTGGATTCTTCTGGACTCCACCCTGGTGGGGATGGGCCGACGGCGCATATGTATTTCATGAAGGCTGGTGGGGGCCCGAAGTAGGGTTTTACGGCGGCATCGATTACGGCTTCGGATATTTCGGCGCCGGCTTCGTCGGAGGCCGTTGGGAAGGCGGACACTTCTTCTATAACCGCGCCGTAATGAACGTAAACGTGGTTAACATTCGCAACGTTTACAACGACACCACGGTGATTCGCAGCCGGGAAGTGAACCGTGTCAGCTTCAACGGCGGCAGCGGGGGGATTCAAGCCCGGGCGACCGAGCGCGAGGAAGCCGCAGCGCGGGGCCGTCACGTCGGTCCAGTCGCGGCACAAACCGAGCACATTCAAATGGCGCGCCGTGAGCCCCAATTAAGGGCTTCGGCAAATCAGGGACGGCCTCCCATCGCAGCCACCGACCGCCCCAGCGCATTCACCGGCCACGTCGTGGCGGCCCGGGAAGCGGGAGCGCCCTACCATGCGCCCGCGCGACCCGAAAATCGTGAGGCGCGGCCCAGCGAGAATCGAACCAATGAAGCCCGACCAACCGAGGCTCGACCGAATGAGGCTCGGCCGAACGAATCCCGCCCCAGCGAAGGCGCGCGTCCGGCCAGCGCCGGACACGTGAAGGACTTGGCGCCTCTGGAGCGTCCGGCCGCACCTAATACAGGCAATGCGGCGCAGGACAAGAAATACCAGCAGCAGCAAGAAAAGCTGTACAACAAACAAAATCAACAGCGGCAACAACTCCAGCAGCGGCAGGAGCAGGAACACCAGCGCGCCACGCAGCAAAACTACAACCAGCAGCGGCAACAGCAAATGGAGCAGCGCCACCAGCAGCAGACGCAGCAGTTGCAGCAGCGCCATCAGCAACAGACGCAACAGTTACAGCAGCGCCAGTCAGCTCCGCCGAAGCGTAAATAATTCGGTGCAAAAAGAGAAATGGCCGGACGCCATGCGTCCGGCCATTTTTTTCTGATGCTTCAATGCGACTTTGCCGTCTCGAGTCCCCGAAGTGTGCCGACGGGCGGAGCACCGCCGGCACTAACCCGAGGTCCTCGACGAAAGCAGACAGCACCTGCTCGACAGAACGAAAATCCCTCACTGATACGTGAAGTTCAGGTCGTCCAGATAAACCGAATACGGGGTCTGCGAAGAGTTCCCGTCTTCCTGGTAGTTGATGGTGACGCCGTACCAGCCCGGGGCGGATCCCGGCTCGTAATACTGGTTGACGTTGTACGTTGTGCCGTTCAAAGTAATCGACTGATAGAGCAGCTCATTGCTCGAAGTCCGTTCCACTTTGATCGTCAGGTGGTTCCACGAATTGCTATTGGGATAACACGGAATTCCCGTCGGTACCCAGGTCGCCGCCTGGTTGTTCCACACGTCCCATTCGTTGCCGCCCGCGATCCGGCATTCGTGCCCCCAAATGTAACCCTGATTATTGAAGAATTGATTAATGTCGAATTCCACGGCTTGCGCGGCGCCCAGGTTGGTGCCGTAGAACCAGACGTCGTAGGTGAAGTTATGCAGCGTGGGAACGATGGTGTGATTGCTGTCCAGCATGCCCTGCGAGGAGTCTACGCCGATCAGGTGATTGTTCCACAAGCCGTCGCCGTAGCCCTGGCTGCCGGCCAGATACATCTGCATGGAAGCTCCGCTCATGGAGGGCGACTTCACGTTCTGGGTATACGAGAAAACGATGTTGTCACAAGGGGAGGGGGAGCAATCGACGAAATCGGGAGCGCGCTGCCCGTAGTCGGCCCAGCCTCCGCTCTTCTGTAGATTGGAGAACGTGCTTCCGCCGCCGCTGCCGCCGCTTACGGTAAAGGTCACCGGCGTGGTCGCCGCACCGCCGCAGTTGTCCCATTCCTCGACCGTGGCGTTGTACGTGCCCGGGCTCAGCGAGAGACTGTGATTCAGGCTGGCTCCGTTTACGGTATAGGCAAGCTGATAGGGAGCGGTATAAATGCCCATGGAACCCACGCCTTTCGAGCAGGTCGTGCTCGCCGTAGCCACAAAATTTACCGGGGAGCCGGGGTCGGAATTATTTGACGGAGCGGTCACCGAGACCGTGCCCGATTGTCCGCCGCTGGTAACGGTGATTGTCACTCCAGCCGTGGAAGCGCCGCCGCAGTTGTCCCACTCTTCCACCGTCGTGTTGTAGGTGCCGGGAGCAAGATTCAGATCGGTATTGAGGCTGGCTCCATTGACCACGTACGCAAGCTGATAGGGGGCGGTGTAGATGCCCATGGAACCCACGCCCTTGGAGCAGCTAGTGCTGGCGGTTGCCACATAGTGCACTGATCCCGACTGGGTTGAGTTGTTAGTCGGGCTGGTCACGCTCACGTTCGCCAAGGCGGCGGTTGAAAAAAGTGCCATCAGGCACACGAGTAGCGACAGAGTCTTGAACATGCAAGGCTTCTCCGATTTTGGTTTTTGGGCTTTCTTACTGCTGACAGCGCGTGCTAAAGACCCAATACGCGCGAGCGGGCACGTGGCGGGTGCGTGAGATAAAGTGGCGTTGGCGCTGATCGCCCCGGTCGATTCACGTCTCGAACTTCCCCGTGGGAGCGTCCCGGTGAACCAATCAGGAAAAGTATGTAGGGAGGCTACCAGATTCCCTGTATTCGCCCAAGCGAAAAATACAAACTCCAAACTCAAAAGTTCTAGCCCTTACCTGAACAGCCGACTGCATGAGGGCAACCCCGCGGGGCAAAACCGGACACCAAATCACGCGCGTTGAAGTCTAGCCGCGTCTGGGGAGCCTTACATGAAAATCATCCATGTGCGTAAGGGCGGTCTTGTGCGTGGCCGTGTGCTAAAACGCGGCGGCGGCCGTGCGCCGGACGTACCGGTCGCATCGGGCCTGCGCACACCGCGCAATTACGCCGGAATTATTCTTATAGCCTCGGCCATGGCGGCTTTGAACGCCTGTCAGGGCCTGCCCGCTTCGTCCACCGGCAGCGCAAGCGGCAAGACTGTCTCCTCTATTTCGATCACTCCCGCGGCAGCCAGTCTTGCAATGGGGCTTACCCAGCAATTCACCGCGACCGCGACGTACAGCGATCAGACCACCGCAAATGTCAGTTCGACCGCGACCTGGACGATTGGCAATCAGGCTATTGCCACCGTCAGTTCTTCGGGTCTGGCAAAGGGCGTTACCACCGGTTCGACCACGCTCACCGCGACCTTGGGAGCAGTGAGCGGCACGGCCAATGTCAGCGTTTCGAACAAGACCGTGACTTCACTCTCGGTGACTCCCGCAACGGCAACGGTTGCGGTGGGAGCGACAGTACAACTCACAGCCACGGCCGCCTACAGTGACGGAACCAACTCCAACGTAAGCTCGAGCGCAACCTGGTCTTCCTCCAGCGCGTCAGCAACCGTCAGTGCGAGCGGCCTCGTCTCCGGTGTTTCCGTCGGATCGACAACCATCACGGCGGCCTACAGCGGCCAAAGTGCCACTGCCAGCCTGACCGTCTCGAGCGGCGGCACCGGCGGCGGGAGTTCGAACATTCCCATGTTTCACGTTGACGCGATGCGCAGCGGCCTGAATCCCAATGAAAGTACGCTTACGCCCACGAACGTCACGCCCGGCAGTTTTGGCAAGCTTTTCTCTTATTTAGTCGACGGTTATGTCTATGGTGAGCCTCTCCTGGTGTCGAATTTGACCGTCAACGGAGCGACCCACAATGTAATTTTCGTCGCCACAGAAAACGACAGCGTCTACGCCTTCGACGCCGACAGCGGAAATTCCACTCCGCTGTGGCAGGTTTCCCTGTTGCAGGCCGGGGAAACTCCGCTCACCAACGGCCCCATTCAACCTTACACGGGCGTCACCTCCACCCCGGCAATC
The DNA here is from genome assembly GCA_035538435.1 of Binatia bacterium. Lineage (GTDB taxonomy): Bacteria > Acidobacteriota > Terriglobia > Terriglobales > Acidobacteriaceae > Sulfotelmatobacter. The sequence continues at coordinate 15,903 of DATLKM010000253.1, read as the reverse complement.
GATCTCACGACCAACACCATCTACGTTGTTTCGACCGAGTCGAACGCGAGCGGCGGTTCATTCCGCCTGAACGCTCTGGACATCACGACCGGCCTGCAGAAATACGGAGGGCCTGCATTAATCGCTCCCACCCAGCAGGCGCGGGTCCCGGGAACGAACTCCGACTCGCAGGGCGGCTACGTTTACCTCACCACCAACTGCATTCAGCGATCCGCTTTGCTGATTGCCGACGGCAACGTCTATATGGGATTTGCCAGTTGCCACAGCGGCTGGGTGGTCGCCTTCAGCGAAACTACGCTGGCACAGACCGGCATTTTTAATATGAGCCCGAACCTCAACGGTGAGGGAACTTACGGCGGTGCAGGTGGCGTCTGGATGGGGGGCGCCGGCCCAGCGGCCGATTCTTCGGGAAACATTTACCTCACCACCGGCAACGGCCCCTACAGTGCGACCGAAGGCTCGTACGGCGATTCGGTCATGAAGTTCAGCTCCACACTGCAATTGCTCGATTACTTCACTCCTTATGACAATCAGTACCTGGATTGCAGCGATAAAGACCTGGCGGCCGGCGGACTGCTGCTCATCCCCGGCAGTTCTCCGCTCCAGGCCCTGGCCGGCGGCAAGAGCGGCGATCTGTATCTGATCGATACCGGCGACATGGGTCACCAGCAAGCAAACGATGCCGGAGCAACTCAGACCCTGTGGTTCGAAAGCGATCTCATCCAGCCCTATCAGGACGAATGTACCGACAGCCTGGGCCAGGAGTACGGCGACATCAACTCTTACGAAATCTTCGGCTCGGCGGCGTTCTTCAACGGCGCGGCCTATTTGGGAATCACTCCCACCGCCGCGTCAGTGGTGGCGCCCGTGCGCCAGTTCTTGTTCAACGGCAAACTCTCTTTCGGCGCCTACACCGCGCCCAGCATTCTGGAAAACAGCTACGGTACAACGCCGTTCATCTCTGCCAATGGAAGCTCGAATGGCGTTCTCTGGATGGTGGACCATGGCCAGCCGTTGCAGAGCGGCGGCACGCAAACCAACGCGACGCTGCGAGCGTACGATCCCAACAATCTGGCCAATGGGGAAATCTACAGCAGCGATTCTGTCCCTTCCGATGTCCCCGGATATGGCATCAAATTTACCTCGCCCATTGTGGGCAACGGAAAGGTTTATATCTCGACCGGCCACGATCCGGTGAGCACGCCGAACCCGCAGGGCGAGATCGATGTCTATGGTTTGAAGTAGCGAAGTTTAACAAGGAGTTAACTATGCCCGTTACGACAGAAAACAAGTGTGCCCATCCAAATTGCTCGTGCCCGGCCGCTGCCGGCAGCCAATATTGCAGTCCGCAGTGCGAAGAAGCTCGCGACAATGCCGCCGGCGGCTCATGCGGGTGCGAGCATTCCAATTGCGCCGGCAAGGTCATCGCGGCCTGACGTCGTGGTAACTTGCGCGGTTTAATCTGGTTCGAACTGGAGTCCGCTTGCCCCGGTCGGAGGGTACCGATTCGTCGAAAGCATTGACGGTGATTGCTTTTGTCCTGGCAATCACCGCGTTGTATTTTGGGCGCAAGGTTTTCATCCCGCTCGCTCTGGCTCTGGTATTCAGCTTTCTTCTTACACCTCTCGTAAGTTTCCTGGAGAGATTGCACTTCCGGCGAGTTCCCGCTTCGATCACGGTCCTGGCGGTTGCCCTCGCTTTATTCGGCCTGCTCACCTGGGCGGTCGCGGGCCAGGTGGTCGATACCATGGACCACCTTTCTGACTACAAAGATAATCTGGATGCCAAAATTGAATCTCTGCATGAGTCGAAGGCCGGCGGGCTGACCAAGGCGACGGCTACGATCCACGAATTAAACAAAGAACTGGAGTCGGCGCAGGCGCGCGAGGCCGTACCGGGCAAGCCAGTGCGCCCGGTTCCGGTTCAGGTAACGCCTCCCGCATCCACCCTGGTTCAGGATCTTGGCAACATGCTCGGCCCGCTCACCGGCCCGCTGGAAACCGTCCTGATCGCCATCATTTTTACGATCTTCATGCTGGTGAAACGCGAAGACCTTCGCAATCGTGTGATTCGGCTTGCCGGCCGCGGCCAGCTCACGCTCATGACCCAGGCGCTGGACGACGCCGAGCGTCGCCTCAGCCGCTATCTCCTGCTTCAGTTTGTGGTCAACGCGGCCTACGGGCTGATTTTCGGCGCGACGCTCTCCCTGATCGGCGTTCCTCATCCATTTTTGTGGGGGTTGTTGTCGGGGTTGCTGCGCTTCGTTCCGTACGTCGGCACATTCCTCGGGGCGGCGATGCCCGTGGCTCTTGCCATTGCGGTTTTTCCCGGATGGCGGCAGGCCGCCATCGCTTTTGCCGTTTTTCTGGCGCTTGAACTGACGATTTCCAACGTCGTCGAGCCCATGCTCTACGGCGCTCATACCGGAATCTCGTCGCTCGCCATTTTGGTCACTACGGTTTTCTGGGCGACGTTGTGGGGTCCGGTTGGCCTGATTCTTTCCACCCCTCTGACTGTCTGTCTGGTCGTTCTCGGACGTCATGTGCCGCACTTGAATTTTTTGGTTGTCGTTCTCGGCGACGAACCCGGCCTCCCGCCCGAGCAGCGTTTCTATCAAAGGCTGCTGGCGACGGACGAAGAAGAAGCCACCAGAATCGCGGAAGCCTACCTGAAAGACCACTCCGTGGAACACTTTTACGAGGCGGTGCTCATCCCCGCCCTCAAACTTGCCGAGCAGGACTACCGCACCGGTACGCTGGAAGAACACATGCGTCTTTTCATTTTGCGCACCTGCTCGGAATTGATCGAAGAAATGGAAGAGCGGCTGGGCCAGGCCGAGGGCGCGGAAGTGAACAGAAAAGAAGCCTTCCCGCCGGGCCGCGGCGCGGCAAGCCCAACCTCCATCGCGGTTATGCCGGCAAACAGCGGCCCCGATCAACTCGTGGCCATCATGCTGGCGCAATTGCTGCGCCACTCGGGAGATTTTGCCTGCCGCATCCAACCCGGCGAGCCGCAGCAGATGATGGAAGAATTCTCCCGCCAGCCCGCGAATCTAGTCCTTGTTTCCTGCATCGTTCAATTCGGCTTGAGCGCCACCCGGTCGCTGTGCCGGAACCTGAAAGCTGCGAATCCGGAAACGCAAATCATTGCCGGGCTGTGGAACATGGAAGGCGGCCCGGATGCCGCGCGCGAGCGGCTTGGCGCGACCGTGCCGGGATTTGTCACCACCAGCCTGTCAGAAGCCCTGAATGCAGTTCGACACCAGATCGAGAGCAGCGAAACTCCGCTGGCCCAGGGCCAGGGGGCGGTATAGTTACCGGCTTCGGCCGGCGGACTTCCTGCTCGGCTTTTCCTTGCCTCGAATCCACCTTTAGTCTCCGCGGCTCGCCTTGCACCACGCCGCAGATTCCCTCTCGCCCGGCGTTTAATGCCATACTTGTTGCAGCCCGAAAGCCCATGCCTGTTCATGGTTGAGAAATTTCGAGGCAAAAGCGTAGAAACATGCATACCGTTGAAGCCATCCGCATCGCGTTGCAATCGCTGTGGGTGAACAAGCTGCGCTCTGTGTTGACTCTGCTGGGAGTGGTGATCGGAGTGGCCGCGGTGATCGCGGTGGTCACGTTTGTTTCCGGCATCAACGATTATGTGGCACAGAAGATTTTCAATCTCGGCGCCGACGTCTTCATCATCTTCAAAGTCTCGCCCGCAGTGACCATCGTCGATCACTATCTCGAAGGCGAAAAGCGCAAAGACCTTACCATGGAGGATTATCAGGCCGTCGCGGCGGCGTGCCGCGATTGCCGATATGTCGGAGCGGCCGTGCGCAACGAAACCGGCAAGGTAAAGTACGCGGAGCAGTCGATCAGCGACACCTCGGTGCGGGGCATCACGCCTTCGATGGCTCCAATCTATGACACGGACCTGAGCGCCGGCCGCATGTTGAACGAAACCGATCTCGAGAACCGCCTGCCCGTTGCGGTGATTGGCACCGATATTGTCGAGCATCTGATGGCCGGTACCGATCCGCTGGGAAAGGAAATTCGCATCGATGGCTGGACCTATCAGGTAATCGGAGTCGGGACCAAGAAAGGCTCCACACTTGGTCAAAGCGCCGATAATTACGTGATGATTCCCATCACCGCGTATCTCAAGCAATACGGCGTTCACAATAACAGCATTCGCATTTCCGGCAAGGCAACCAGCGCCGGTGTGCCACTCGATGAAGCTGTGGACCAGACCCGCGCCGCCTTGCGGGCCAGACGCCACGATCAACCCGGCAGCGAAGACAGCTTTGACATCGAAACCAATGCCAGCCTGCTGGGCATTTGGACCGACTTCAGCCAGACTTTTTTTATTGCCACCATCGGAATCGCCTGCATTTCCCTGGTGGTCGGCGGCATCGTGATCATGAATATCATGCTGGTTTCCGTCACCGAGCGGACCCGTGAAATCGGCATTCGCAAGGCTTTGGGCGCGCGGCGCGTCGATGTTCTGCTTCAATTTTTGATCGAATCGGTTACGCTCGCCCTGACCGGCGGCACGCTGGGGGTGCTGTTCGGCGTATTCATCGCACTGACGGTCACGCTGCTGATTGGCATGCCCTCCGCCATCAAGCTGTGGGCGGTCGCCGCGGGATTGTTCGTTTCCGCCAGCGTTGGCGTCTTTTTTGGGGTTTATCCGGCAAGGAAAGCTTCGCGCCTGGATCCGATTGTGGCGCTGCGGTTCGAGACCTGAAAAACGGAGCCATCCCGCGCGTAACCGGTTTTCAGCCGGAATGCAATTTCTAAATTTTTCCCATGCTCCAGAAAGATGAGTTTCGCGAAATCGTGCAGATGGCGGCGGATACGATCCGCAGCAACAAGATGCGCTCGTCGCTCACCGTTTTGGGCATCGTGATCGGCGTCGCCATGGTGATTGGCGTGTCTTCCATCGGCCGCGGCCTCGATGACAACGTTCGCGACGTGGTTGCCAGCGTAGGCTCGAACATTATTTTCGCTTATCATCTCGAGCCGTTCACCTTCGGCCGCCTGTCCGAAGAAATGCGTACCCGCAAGAAACTGACTTTTGAAGATGCGGAAGCCATCAAAGACTTGCCCCATGTAAAAGCGGTTTCTGCTGGAATCCGCTTCTTTCGTCCCGAACTCGGCGTCGGCACGTTCGCGGTAAAGTACGGCGACCGCAAAGTCAAGAACACAATCCTCGAAGGCGACACCGCATCGGTGAAAGATGTTTTCGACCTTCCCATGGCTTCCGGCCGCTGGTTCAGCGATGCGGACGACGAGCACCGCGCCACGGTGATCATTCTCGGTCACGATACGGCCGAAGAATTGTTTCCGGCCGAAAGCCCGCTGGGCAAGGAAATTAACATCGAAGGCCGCCTGTTCGAAGTCATCGGAACCATCGCCAAGATCAAGTCCGTTTTCGCCGGCGGCAAAGACCCCAACGATAACCGCATATTCTTTCCTCTCTCTACCTTCAAGACCCTGCACCCCGAACTGAAGGATCATTGGATCAGCGCCAAAGCCACGTCGCATGATGACGTTCCGAAAGCCATCGACGAGATTCGCGAACTGCTGCGCCGCCGCAGAAAAGTTCCTCCCGACAAGCCGGACAATTTCGCCGTTCTGACAACCGATTCGATTTCCGACGTTTGGAACCAGCTCACCGGGATGCTTTTCGTCGGCGTGTTTGCCATCTCCAGCGTCGGCCTCATCGTTGGCGGCGTGGGCGTGATGAACATCATGCTGGTCAGCGTAACCGAGAGAACGCGCGAAATCGGAGTGCGCAAAGCGATTGGCGCGAAGAAAAGAGATATTCTTCTGCAATTCACTTTGGAAGCGACCATCCTCACCGCCGCGGGAGGCATTATCGGCATTCTCCTCGGAGCGCTGATCGTATGGGGCATTCCGGCGATCTGGCCTTCGTTGCCCGCACATTTGTCGGCGTTCTGGGTGATTTTTGGGCTTTCTTCGGCGGCCAGTGTGGGCCTGATCTTTGGCATCTATCCGGCATGGAAGGCGGCGAATCTTGATCCCATTGAAGCGTTGCGCTACGAGTAGTGGCGGCGCTTGCGCATGATGCACGTCATTGCCAGGACAGTTGAAATCATCTCGGCCGCGGGGGTAGTGGCAAGTTCCGGCTATTATCTTGTCTGCCTCTGGAGCGCGGCCAATTTTCTGCGGCACCGCTAGAAGCCGCCGGCCTTCCATCTTTCCGGTCCACTTCCTCCCGTTTCCATTCTCAAGCCGCTCAAAGGCGTCGATCCCGAAATCTACGAAAGCTTCCGCAGCCATTGCCTGCAAAATTATCCCGAGTACGAAATTGTTTTTGGCGTGAGCGACCAGGACGATCCGGCCATTGCTCAGGTTGAAAAATTACAGCGGGAATTTCCGCAGCGTTCTGTCAGGTTAATCCTTTGCCGCCAGATCCTCGGCACAAACGTGAAGGTCAGTAATCTCGTGCAGATGCTTCCCCACGCGCACCATGAAATGCTCGTCGTCAACGACAGCGACATTCGGGTGCCCGAGAACTATCTGCGCGATATCGCGCCCCCGCTGCTGGACGACAAGATCGGAATGGTCACCTGCCTCTATCGCGGGGTGGGCGCCGGCACCCTGGGCTCGCGGCTGGAGGCCCTGGGCATCAGCACCGATTTCAGCGCCGGGGTCCTGACTTCGCGTCAACTGGAAGGAATCCGTTTCGGCCTCGGTTCAACCCTAGCCTTTCGCCGCCGTGATCTCAACAAGATCGGAGGGTTCCAGGCGCTTCTCGACTATCTCGGCGACGATTACGAATTAGGCAAACGAATCGCGGCGCTGGGACTGGCGGTTGAACTGTCGCCAAGCGTGGTGGAGACGTTTCTGCCCCCTTATGCCCTGCGCAGCTACCTCACCCACCAGTTGCGCTGGGCCCGCGGCATTCGTGACGCCCGCCCCGGCGGTTATCTGGGCCTGATCTTAACTTTCGGAACTGCCTGGGCGTTGCTGGCGATGATTGCCGGCGGTGCCAGCGCCTGGTCGTTAATCGCGCTGGGACTGACTGTCCTGCTCCGCGGCGCCGTTGCCATCGTGGTGGGAGGGGCCGTGTTGCGCGATCCTCGACTTCGGCGAGACATGTGGCTAATTCCCTTAAGAGACATTTTGGCTGTTTTTGTGTGGTTGGCGAGCTTGTTCGGAAACACGGTAGTGTGGCGCGGCCAGCGTTTCCGTCTGCATCGGGGCAGGCTCACGCGAATTTAGCCGCGCAGGCGGCGGGATCTGCGTCCATGAGAGCCGGCGTTGCCGCCGCCGGAATCCGTTTTTCGTCCAGCAAATCCCTCACCTTTCCCGCCAGTTGCTTCAGCGTGAACGGTTTTTGCAGAAAGTTGCTTTCCACATTCACGACTTTGTGGTCCAAGACAGTCTGGCCGGTGTATCCGGAAACAAAAAGAAATTTCGTCTCCGGGCGCACCGATTCCATCTGCCTGGCCATTTCCCCCCCGCTCATGTGCGGCATCACCACGTCGGTAATCGCCAGGTGGATCGGCGTTGTATGGACCTTCGCGATCGACAGGGCATCCAGCCCGTTTCTTGCCTCCAGAACGTCGTAACCGCGCAGGGTCAGAAATTCCGCCGCTGCGTGCCGGAGGGCGTCTTCATCTTCCACCAGGAGCAACGTTTCATTTCCTCCCACAAACGCCTCGCCCGAAGAAAGAGCGGGCGTAGCCAGAACTGGTTCTTCTTTCGCGCAGGGAAAGTAAATTTTGAACGTCGCTCCCATGCCCGGCTCGCTGTACGCCCACACGAATCCGTTGTTCTGTTTCACGATGCCGTATACCGTCGCCAGCCCCAGACCCGTGCCTTTGCCCGAGGGTTTCGTTGTATAAAAAGGCTCAAAGACGTGCGGTAGCTCGTCGGCAGGAATACCCGTGCCCGTGTCAGTAACGATCAGAACGGTGTAGCGGCCGGGAGGAATCAAAGCTCGTTTGCGGTCGGCATATTGTTCGTCAAGATCAGCCCGTGCCGTTTCAATGGTGAACCTGCCCCCCTGGGGCATGGCGTCGCGCGAGTTGGCCGCCAGGTTCATCAGAATCTGCTCAATCTGCATGGGATCCAGCCGAATTCGCCCCAGCTCTTTGCCCGGAACGAATTTCAACTCCACATCTTCCCCGATCAACCGGTGCAGCATTTTGACGATACCGTCAATGACCGGGTTCAAATCGGCCACCCGCAGCGCCTGCGGCTGCTGCCGGCTGAATGCCAGCAATTGCCGCGTCAGCTCGGCAGCACGATGCGCGGCGCCCAGCACCTCCCGAATCCGCACCTGGGCCGCACTGCCCGGTAGAACGGAATCGAGCGCCAGTTCGGAGTAACTGGTGATAATGGTCAAAAGATTGTTGAAGTCATGGGCCACTCCGCCGGCCAGCCGGCCCACAGCGTCCATTTTCTGCGCTTGCAACAGTTGTGCTTCAACGCGCAGGCGTGCCGTCAGGTCCCGGCCATTGCATACGAAGTGCGTGATCCGCCCGTCCTCGTTGCGGATGGGGCTGATGCTCTCCTCCAGGTAGTAGACGTCTCCATCCTTCTTGCGGTTCATTAGGATGTTGCGGTAGATGCCGCCCGCGCGAATGCTGGCCCACAGTTCCCGGTAGAGCGCCGGGGGTTGCACTCCGGACTTAAAAATCGCAGAGTTCTGGCCCGTGACTTCGCTCGCGCAATAGCCGGTGAGCGACTCGAACGCAGGATTCACGTATTCAACAATGCCTTCGCTGTTGGTAATGAGTATCGTGTCAGCCGACTGTTCCACGGCGCAGGAAAGTTTCCGCAGGGCCTGCTCTGCAAGCTGCCGCTGCAATTCGGCGGCATGCAGATTGAGGGCGCAGCGGATGGTGCGTACCAGGTTTGCCCCGTTAAGCTGGGACCGCTCCATGCAGTCGTAAGCCCCCGAGGCAATGATCTGCGCCACCGCATTTTCGTCCGCATGTTCGGTCAGAAGAATAAACGGCGTAGCGCCCTTGGAGTGCAGCAGCTCGGCGAGCAGCTTGGTAGCCGCGGCATCGCTGGTTTCATGTTCAAACAGGACAAGCCCATAGTCGGAAGCCTCAAGCAGGATTTTCGCCTCATCGAGCGTGTGGGCGTGATCCAGTCCGGCCCGAAAAGCGTTGTGATTGCGAAGAAGAATCTCGCGAATCACGAAAAAATCCTCTTCTCTGGATCCCACCAGCAAAACGCGCAGCGGGGAGAGCGCGGGTTGGCTTGAGGTGGCTGCCACTGGGGTGTGCTACCAAAGGGATACATCGGAGAAATCCCGGCGTTCGTTTAGTGCCGATGCTTCTTCGCCCCGTTCCAGGAAATCGGCACTTGGAAAACGGCCTCACAACGATTAGCAATATCTAAGAATTCGTATCCCGCTACACGCTTCAATAGGCGGGAAACAACGATTCCTGACACCCATCCGCCAATGCCCGCTGAAACGCAAACTTTTTCTCTTTCGGTTGACCAACCCGGTCAAGCGCCGTCTATAGCTCAAATGCGGCCTGAGGGATACGGGGGCCAGTTAGGCCGGGAACCGGCGGGAGGTTTCCTGCGTATCTTCTGTCAGACCAGGGTGTGCGCGGAGGAGTTATGCACATGCAGGAAATCGCGAGCGGCGGCCGAATGAGCGGTGCTAACGGCCATGTGGAAGAAGTGGTGCGGCAGGCCCACGACGAGCTGCGGCAACTGCTGCATCAGCGCGCCGAGGTCATGCGGCGGATCGGAACCATAAAACAAACAATAGCCGGTCTGGCCAACCTGTTTGGCGACGATGTTCTGAGCGACGAATTGTTGGAACTGGTGGACCGCAAGAGCAGCGGCCGCCAACCGGGATTCACCAAGGCCTGTCGCATGGTCCTGATGGACGCCAAGCGCGCCTTGAGCGCCCGCGACGTGTGCGACAGAATTCAAGTCAAAGCCCCGCCGGTTCTGGCGCGGCACAAAGACCCTATGGCTTCGGTCACGACCGTACTGAATCGCCTGGTCGCCTATGGCGAGGCCAAGGCGGTCATGCTGGAAAACGGCCGGCGCGCCTGGGAATGGGTGGCCGATGCGGAGTCGGAAACCGTAACAGCGCTGGCGTAGTAAACAGAATCAGGCGGCCCGAGTGTGTCGGTATGCTTCTCAGGCCGTGGTGAATGTGTCAATCCTCGCCCTGCGTTTCCGCCGGCAGGGCGGGGCATCTCGTGCGAGACGAAACCCGCTCGTTTCCCCTCTACCTCTGCAATAAGTCCACCGGCGCCGTCACATCGTGCACTCGAAAATATTTCGCCAGCGCCGGATACTTCCGCGCCACCGCCTCATACATGGCGTAAGCCACGTTGCGATAAGAAATATGCCCGGCCGGAGTGGTGCGCAGTTCGGAAATATAAACCGCCTCGGCGAAATCCATCTTGAACAGCGCCCGTTTTTTGTACGCCAGCGGAATGGCATACTGCGAATTCTCTTCAGCTTCGGGCGAACCGCATTTCGCTATCTTTTCGACGGCACTCTGCGCCCGCCGCATGGCCCCATCAAATCTCCCCCGCACACCGGCGTCTTCCAGATCGAGCAGCATTTCGTATCCGTGCTGCGTCGTCGACTGCTGCATCACCTGAATGCAGCGGCGATGGCGGTGCATGTCGCGGAAGCCTCCGCAATCCATGAGAATGTCGAAGCGGAATTGCTGGCCGGCGCGGAAGGGGCGCAGCATTTCGTCGTGCTTGCCGCGATGCCGCAAGCCCAAATCGATGATCTCGCGCCGTCTCCGTTCCCCCGCCACTTGCACCGCCTGCCGGATCTGCCGGTACGAAAAATGGCAATGTTCGTACAGCAACGTGCTCGCAATCTCGATTTCCAGCGGTTCCTCATCCAGCAGATCGACGATCGCCTTGGACGGGGCGAGTTGCTCATGCGCCATCAATTCGCGCGCCGCCTGCCGCAGGCCGCGCCGTGTCTCCATCTCATAGGGATTCGGATCGGCGTACTTCACCAGCGTCGGCGCAACGCGAACCTCGCGCAGCAACTCCCTCTCAGCCCGCGCACCTAACTCCGGATCAACCGCCCGAATCTCGTCCACCAGCCCGCGCCACGACTCGCCATTCACGTTGTATGCCGCCGACGTTGCCGCCTTCTTCAAGGATTCGCCCAGCTGCCTCACTTCCTTGTGGGTATGCGAAAGCAGATGCGCCACCTGCACTTCCAGCGTGCGCGCATTCACGATTTCGCCCAGCGATGTATTGGTCGCCAGCGGCAGCAGATACCGCGTAATATCGAACGCCCGCGCTTTGAGTGTGCGCTCGTACGCGTCCTGCTTCATCTCGGCCGGCTTCGGCGTAATGCCGATCAGATGCTCCGTCATGTGCGCCGAGAGCGCCTCGTACTCGGCAAACAAAAACTCCACAGTGTCGCGATACAACTTCCGCGCCTCGTGATCCGCGCCAAAATCGGGGACGTAATACCCGCTCTTCTTGAAATCCTGATAGCGTGTCGACCGCTCCTGCCCGTCCCACCGCTGCTCATCCGCCACTTCGATCGCCGCCAGGATCGACAGCCGTTCCACCGCCAGCGCAATATGCGCCAGATCGGCAATCGAACGGTGCCCGTACTGGAAATAAAACGTGTTGAGGAACTTCTCCGCTTTCTGCGAATTGATCTCCCGCAGCGACTCCTTCATCGACAGCGCCGAACGCGAATACTTCGCCATGGCGTACGCCTGCACTTCCGGTTCCACGCCATAAACGGCGAACACTTCCGTGGCCGGCTCAGGCGGCGGCTCAACCGCGGCCGCACTCTCCGTGCCCGGCGCACGCTGCGGCGAGCGATGCCCATGTTCGTGGTTCGGCAGGATGTTCGGCGATTTGTGAGAAGGAGAAGAAGAAGAAGATTCAGCCATGACAGCGGTTTGATTCAAAACAGTTTCAGACATGGGAGTGTTGGCATGGTAATCCGGCGCGCAAAGGTTGCGCAACTTTGCCTTTATCGGCGGTTTCCTGCTCGGAAAGCTTCAGCGTGGTGGCGTGAATCGGTGACGCAGGTCACAGACCCGCGTCCACTAATCTTCTATAGTAACGCCGGATAGTTGCATTTCTTCCAGGTGCCGGCTATGGCCACGCTCGTTCAACCAACAACCACAGACAGAATTCTCGATCCCCGGCTCGCGCAGAAAATCATGGGCGCGAATGAAGCGGCAACCCTGATTAAATCGGGCGACCAGATCGGCATGAGCGGCTTCACCGGCTCTGGCTACCCCAAGGCAGTCCCGATGGAACTCGCCGGCCGCATCGCCGGAGCAAACTTCCGCGGGGAAAAATTTCGCGTGAGCGTCTTCACGGGCGCCTCCACCGGCCCCGAACTCGACGGCGCACTGGCCATGGCAGGAGGAATCAACCTTCGCCTGCCCTACCAGTCCGATCCCGAAACGCGCAAGCGCATCAACGCCGGCGAGATGGAGTACATGGATATCCATCTTAGCCACGTGGCGCAGTTCGTCGAATACGGATTTTTGGGCAAGCTCGACGTGGCCCTGATCGAAGTCACCGCCGTTCTGGAAGATGGCCGCTTGGTGCCGAGTTCTTCGATCGGCAACAACAAAACCTGGATCGAGCAGGCGGAGCGCGTGATTCTCGAAGTCAATTCCTGGCAACCATCCGAACTGGAAGGCATGCATGACCTTTATTACGCCATGCAGGCCCCGCCCCATCGCCAGCCTATCCCGCTCATGTATCCCGGCCAGCGCATCGGCACTCCCTATCTTGAAGTTTCCCCCAAAAAAGTCGCCGGCGTCGTGCTCACCAACGCTCCCGATCGCAATAAGGCTTTCAAGGATCCCGACGATGTTTCGCGCCGCATCGCCGGGCACATTCTTGAATTTCTCAGTTGGGAGGTAAAAAAAGGACGCATGCCGGCCAACCTGCTGCCGCTTCAGTCTGGCGTGGGCAACATTGCCAACGCGGTCCTTTTTGGACTGGAGGAGGGCCAGTTCGAGAATCTGACCTCCTATACCGAAGTCATTCAAGATGGCATGATTCGCCTGCTGAAATCGGGCAAGATGACCTCTGTTTCGGCGACCGCATTCTCTCTCAGTCCGGAAACACTCACCGAAGTCAATGCCGGCATGGCCGGTTACCGTGAACGCATCGTGCTGCGCTCGCAGGAAATTTCAAATCATCCGGAAATCATCCGCCGCCTGGGTGTCATCGCCATGAATGGCATGATCGAGGCCGACATTTACGGCAACGTGAATTCCACGCACGTCATGGGCTCGGGAATTCAAAACGGCATCGGTGGCTCGGGCGATTTCGCCCGCAACGGCTACCTCTCAATCTTCATGGCGCCATCGACCGCGCGCAAAGGCACCATTTCCACCATCGTCCCCATGGTGTCGCACGTCGATCACACCGAGCATGACGTGCAAGTCATCGTCACCGAACATGGACTCGCCGACCTTCGCGGCCTTTCGCCGCGGCAGCGGGCCCATCTCCTGATCGAAAAATGTTCCGATCCAAAATACCGGCCGCTCCTTTTCGATTACCTTGACCGCTCGGAGCGGCTGCCCTATGCCAAACACACCCCGCATATGTTGGGCGAAGCGCTAAGTTGGCATAATCGCTATCTGCAAACCGGGAAAATGGGTCCTTCCGAAAATCGCTAAAAAACTTCGGCCGCTCATTCTCAAGATGAGCAAGATGAGCCCATCCTCAAAAATAGGCTGGGATCTGTTACAGCCTGCTATCGTAAGTGTATGGAGATTTTGTGATGAGGTTTCTCAAAGCCTGCGTTACAGCATGGGTCGTACTCGCGCTCGGATATGCGTCCGCGCAAAGCGCTACCGCTAAAGAAGGGCTGACCGAAAATGGCGTGTACCGCAAATACTGCGCCAAATGTCATGGCAAGACTGCCGAAGGCCGCCATTTTGGGGGTCCATCTCTTGTTGGGGAAAAGACGGCCTCGCAGCCTGAGGAAAGTCTTCGTACCGTCATTGCCGAAGGCAAGGGACGCATGCCCAAATTCGGGGCAAAGCTTAGCTCCGCGGAAATCGACGCACTCGTGAAGCAGATCCGCGCGTCTGGCAAGCAATAGGGAAATCGGGAGTAAGAAGACCCGCGCCTTCCGAAATTCGTGCGACGCTCCAAATTTGAACGCGCCAACGGTCAGGGCTTCATCAACGACTTCCCGAACGCGATAGGAATGGCGAAATTCGATCCTCCGAAATCGCGGACCATGGCGAAGTTGATCCCGATAACTTTGCCCTCGCTGTTAAAAAGCGGCCCGCCAGAGCCGCCCGACGTAGTCTGAGCGTCGTACACGATCTTGTCGGGCAGAACATCGCCGATGTGTCCCTGGGTAACCGTCGGCCGAATCAAGTGGCGGCGCGCCAGCTCTTCCATCACCTGCGTGGGATCGCCTTTGGTGGCCGTCGCAATCGATTGCAGCGTGTCCTCTCCGCTGCGAGCCAGAATGGCGTCGATACCGGTCGGATAGCCAAGAAGCACGACAGACGCTCCACTGATGGCCGAACGTCCGTCGGCAAAAGCTACATCTCTGATCCTGGGTTCAGACACACTGCCTTTCAGCAGGGCGACATCGGCCTCGGGCGAAATTTTTTCCGTGCTGACCGCAATGCCGTGACTGATTCCCGGAAAATAGGCCATCATCTCGGCCACTACAGGCTCAACCCCCTGGCTCGTCATCTCCTTCAGATCGGCATTGTCCCACCAGGGTTCGGCCACGTGATGATTCGTCAGGATTCGTCCCTTTTCCGAAACCAGAAATCCCGTGCCAAAAACGTCGAGATGCACCTCGGGGCCGTTTCCCGTAACCGCGACCAGCGGATTGTTACTTTCGTCGGTCAGCGGTTGACCGGCACTTGTCAGTCCGGCGTAGCGCAACCTTAAGCCAGTAATCTGATCGCGAAAGCCAACCACCACATGAATCAGGCAGACGCTCGGCTCGTAAGATTGAATAATCGTTTGCGCCACCTTGCCCTCGGTCTCGAGATGCTGCAATCGGCCCTCTACCGCGCTCAGTTGATTTTGCAATGAGGAAACGTTCTGGCCGCTGCCGTCGGCGATCTGCGATTTAAGGTCCTGGCTCCGCTTTTGAAGTTCCGCCTTCTCCGACTTGGCAGCGCCAGCCGGATCCTGTTGCGCACTCTCGCGGGAGCGGTTCAACAGCTTCTCCTGCGTAAGCATGCCCGTTTGCAATCGCGTGATGGCCGCATAGACCCGCGTATTCTGCTGTTGCGTGCGGCGGTAAAAAACAAGGAATACCAGCAGGCCGGCAGCCAGTAAGGCGACCCCAACGATCGCTGCGACCCGAACCGTCTTGCGTTCTTCGTTGACCGCTGCCTCCACCTGCCGGGCTGCGCTTTGATTCTCTTCCGCCGTTCGCACTCGCCCCGCGAGTTCCTCCACGCTGCGCTTGTTCCGCAGTTGCCAGCGCACGCGCGACAAGAATTCCTTCGCGTCATAGGGCAGCGATAATACGTCGTCGGCTCCGAGATCCAAACCGCGCGTCCGCTCCGCCGCTCCTCCCGGAGACAACATCAACACGCGTATGTTCTGTGTGCGCTCAGACCCTTTGATTTCCGATAGCAGATCGCAGCAATCTAATTGAGGAGGATTTGCGCCCAGGATCACGGCGTCCGGACCAAAGGCCGCCACCGATTTCATGCCTTCACGGCAGTCGACCGACACCTGATAGCCGGCTTCGCTCAGAGCGGCAACAAGGTTTTGCCTGAGTGTTTCGTCCGACTCCACCACCAGCAGTTTTTCAACGATAGGGTTTTCCATCTTGGCCAAATGTGAGATGGTCGCAAACCTTTTCTGGATTCATTTGACTGGAGGCCAAAATACTCGCGAGCCTCGGCGGGGTGGAAGCATTACGAGTCCGTCGGCGATTCGCACACCTG
>DATLKM010000252.1:0-3344 GCA_035538435.1 Binatia bacterium | reverse complement strand
GGCATGGGCCTTGGCGGTCTTCTGGTATTTCGCCGAGTCGCCGATAGTCTCCGGCGAAGCGAGAGCTTGCGTGAGGCCCTCATAGCGGGATTCGATTTGGTCTAGTCGTTCGAACATGGTTAAGAGTCTTCGGTTGTCGGTCTTCGTCCTTGGTCTTTGGCCGTTGGCCGTTGGCCGCTCGCCTTCTAGCTACGCAGCCTTTTCACTCATCGAGTTAATCAGACCGCTCAGTGCCCGCCCCACGCCCTCAGCCATGGACAGGATCCGCTGGCAGTCATTCTTATTTAGGTATTCTAATTCTTCCGCAATCAGCACCTGGGTTTGAACTTCCAACAGCGATCCTCTTGCGTGCATCAAGAACCGAACAAACTCTCTATCCGATTTGTGGCCCTTACCTTCGGCGATGTTGCTCGGAATCGATACCGCCGCTCGCCGCAGCTGCTGGGACAATCCGTAGCACTCGTGTCTCGGGAAAGTCGACGTGGCCTCGTAGACTGCCGCTGTGAGCTTCATGGCCTCTTGCCATACCCTCAAATCCCTGAACGATGCAGCCATAAGTTCACCTCCGCTGGCTATACTCGCGGAGGCGCAACCGGGCTGTCTGTGACAGCAGACTCCAAACCTCTGTGGATTTCGGCCAACGACCAAAGACAAACGACCAAAGACAAACGGCGCGTTTCCAGCATGCAACTACCGGACTTGTGTGAGGGATTTTCTGGGGGACGCCCCCTAGGCAATCACCAACTCGCCGCCGCGCTCTTTTTCTAAACTCATGGCCTGGTCGAGCGCGGTAATGGCGCATATCGCCATCTCGTCGGAAGGAGGCTGGGTGGTGATGCGTTGCAGCCACAGGCCGGGGGTGGTCATGACGGCAAACAACGATCCGCGATGTTTCGCGGCAAAGCGGATGATTTCATACGAAACCCCGGCGATCACCGGCAGCAGCGCCAGCCGCGAAGCAAAGCGCGCCCAGAATGTGGTGAAGGGAACCAGCATGTAAAAGCCGATCGAAATCAACATCACCGTCATCAGGAAACTGGTTCCGCACCGGGGATGATACGTGGAGTATTTCTGCACTTCGGCGGTTTCCAGCGCTTTGCCGTCTTCAAAGGCAAACACCGTTTTATGCTCGGCGCCGTGATATTGATAGACGCGGCGAATGTCCGGAAACAGCGAAACGCCCCAGATAAAAATCAGGAACAGGACCAGGCGGATGCCGCCATCCACCAGGTTGAACATAATTTGCCCGCCCAGCGCGGGATCGACCTTCTTCAGCTCCGTCGCCGCCAGCAGCGGCAGGTACTTGTACATGAAGATGAAAAAGGCCAGCGAAATGACCACGTTCACGCCCGCCATCCATCCGCTGATGCTGGCCGCCTTTTCGCGCGATTTCTGCTTTTCCGCGGTGGTCGGCTCCCGTTTCCCGGAATTTTGCCTGGCCGCGATTGCGGCGGCTTCGCTCCCCTTCGCACCGGATTCCGTCTCTGCGTGCTGAGCCATCGCCTCTTCAATCGCCACATTCGCCGAAAAACGCAGAGCGCGATAACCCAGAGTCATCGCATAACCCAGCGTCATCACTCCCCGTACGATCGGCCACGCCATCCACTTATGCTTTTCCGAGGGCCGGTCCAGCGTTTCGCTCATGGTGACGACTTCTCCCGAAGGCTTGCGGCAGGCGATTGCCCAGGCGTGCGGGGACCGCATCATCACGCCTTCCAGCACAGCCTGGCCTCCGACCAGCGTCTCTTCGCCGCTCTCGAGCGCAGGCAGAAGCTGCACAGCCACAAGGAAACGCACCAGATTTCTAAGGGAACGCACGGTAATTAGATGCTCCGGGCGCGGAAACGCACCCGCAATTAGGGTACCACAGGCGCTCCGGATTCAGGCTTGGCCCGGCTGGCTATCGGCGACCTCAGGTTCGCGCGGCGAGGACTGTAATTCCGGCCACATAAACGACCAGAACAGCTTGCCGTCGGGCGAGACGGACCTCTTGCACATGGCGCCGGAGTGGGGCTGAACCGGAGTGCTGGCGGGAGCAACGATCCCTTCAGGCGAGGTCGCGAACAGTTCTCGAATCCGCTTGTCAAGGCTGGAAAACCGCGTGGCCATGCGAAATCTTCGCTTCCACAGAGGGTCGTTTTCAATACTGGATTTTCTGTAGCGGATCGGCGGCGCCCCCGGCTTTCCGTAAAGCCCGGCAAAGTTTGAGCTATGCTCGGGATGTTTGAGCTCGCTTCAAAAATTCGCCGAGACCTGTGAGGCCATCGCCGCCACCACAAAGAAGCTCCAGAAAACCGCGCTCGTGGCCGAGTATTTAAAGTCTCTTGCCGTCGATGACGCAGCCACCGCCGCCCTGTTTTTCTCCGGCCGCGCGTTTCCTGTCTGGGAAGAAACCACTTTGCAGGTGGGCGGGGCGGTGCTGTGGAGTGTTATCGTGGAACTCTCCGGCTTCGCCGATACCAAGCTCTCGGAGGTCTATCGGAAGCATGGCGACCTGGGAGCGGTCGCCGAAGAAATCCTCGCGGCAAACCCGAATCCCCGCTTGTCGCTTCTCGAAGTCCAGGACTCCTTCCGCCAGATTGCCGCCGCGCGCGGCCCCGCCCAAAAACGCTCCATCGTTCTCGACCTGCTGGCCCGCGCCACTCCGCTCGAAGCCAAGTACATCGTGAAAATCACGACCGGCGATCTGCGCATCGGCCTGAAAGAAAGCCTTGTAGAAGAGGCGATGGCCAAAGCATACGGATCCACGCTGGCCGAAGTGCAGCGCGCAAACATGCTGCTGGGCGATCTCGGCGAGACTTTGCGCTTTGCCGTTGCCGGCAAACTCGCCGAAGCGAAAATGCGCCTGTTTCATCCCCTGGGGTTCATGCTGGCAAGTCCGATCCAATCCGCCGAAGACGGCTTGACCTATTTCCCCGATGCCTCCGTGGAAGACAAGTACGACGGCATTCGCGCTCAGGCGCATGTGGC
Organism: Binatia bacterium; assembly: GCA_035538435.1. GTDB lineage: Bacteria > Acidobacteriota > Terriglobia > Terriglobales > Acidobacteriaceae > Sulfotelmatobacter. The sequence goes on along the minus strand of DATLKM010000252.1, from coordinate 374 downwards.
CAACGGCGAAGTGAAACTTTTCTCGCGAACTCGGGATGAAATCACGGAGTCCTTTCCGGAACTGCCGCCCGCTCTGGCAGGCTTGCCGCAAGACGCGATTTTGGATGGTGAGATCGTGGCCTGGGAATTTCCCGAAAACGCGCCAAGCGCCGCCAACCACGCCTTCCCGGATCAAAGTGAAGCGCGCGATCGAGACCTGGGCCGGGCGCGTCCCTTCAGCGTGCTCCAGCAGAGGTTGGGGCGGAAGAGAGTCAGCCAGAAGATGCTGCGCGAAACGCCGGTGGCTTTCCTGGCCTTCGATGTCTTACACGCCGGCGGCGAGTTGCTCATCGATCGGCCTCTGCGGCAGAGAGCTGAGATTCTCGATCGCCTGA
>DATLKM010000251.1:0-13352 GCA_035538435.1 Binatia bacterium | reverse complement strand
GGCGCCGTTCCTCCGCTGCACGCCATGCCGCCCGGCTGCGCGTTCGAGCCGCGGTGCGCATTTCGCATTCCGCGGTGTGCGGTGTCGATGCCGCCTCTGGTGGAAGTGGCCGCCGGACATTGGGCGCGGTGCCCGGTGGTTAATCCGGTATAGCGATTGTGCTTCCGCCCGGCAATCGTTCTATAATCGCGCATTTGCTGGTGAAGCTTGCGCATACTGCTGCTCAGCGACATTCATGCCAATCTTGAGGCGCTGGAGGCCTGCCTGGCCTCAGCCCCGCCGCACGATCTCGTAGCCAACCTGGGCGACGTTGTCGGATACGGCGCTTCGCCCAACGAAGTCGTGGACCGCTCCCGGGGTTTGGGGCACATTTTTGTGCGCGGCAATCATGACAAGGCCGCGACCGGATTGCTTCCGCTGGACGACTTCAATCCGCTGGCGGCGGCGGCAGCCGTATGGACCCGCGACCAACTGACCGAGGAGCACCACACCTGGCTGAAGGAATTGCCACATGGCCCGGTGAAGCTCGAAGACTTTCCGGAAGCGCAACTGGTCCACGGATCGCCGGAAGATGAAGACGCTTACGTAGTCTCGATTGGGGACGCGCTGGTGCCGCTGCTTGCCGTGCCGAATCCTGTGACTTTTTTCGGGCACACACATTTACAGGGCGGATTTTTCGCCAACGGATCGAGCGCCGACGGATTCCGCCCGGAATACCGCACAGTGGGCAAGGCGGAATCCGTGGCTTTGCAGTTGAAGCAGAACACGCGCTACATGATTAATCCCGGCTCGGTGGGGCAGCCGCGCGACGGGGACTGGCGAGCGGCCTTCGCCATGTTCGACACGGATGCCCGGGTCGTACACTTCCATCGCACGCCTTACAACCTGAAAGGGGCGCAGGACCGCATCTTCGCGGCCAATCTGCCGCCGCGGCTGGCCACGCGGCTGGCGGCGGGACGATAAACTTCCTCGTCTCACGCCACGTTGTAGACTCGATCCATGGCATTCTCGCGCGCGCCTAATAGCCGATCGTTGTTCGAAGGAGCGGAGCGTCGAAACCCACCCGCGCATTATCTCGTGGCGCACAGCGATGGCGGCGCGCGCGGCAATCCCGGGCCTGCGGGATTCGGCGTTGTCGTGCAGGACGAATCCGGCCGCAAGGTCGCTGAGTTGAGCGAATATCTCGGGCATCAGACAAATAATTTCGCCGAATATCAGGGACTGATCGCCGCACTGGAATATGCGCTGCAACATGGGCCGAAGGCCCTAAAGGTCATTAGCGATTCGGAGTTGCTGGTGCGGCAGATCAAGGGAATTTACAAGGTCAAAAACCCGACCTTGCAGGATCTGCACGGCCGCGCGAAAGAGCTGATCGCGCAACTGGAATGGTTTTCCATCGATCATGCGCTGCGCGAGCACAACCGCGACGCCGACCGGCTGGCGAATGAGGCCATGGACAAGGGCGGAGGCCGCTCGGTGCGGGCACGAGCGGCAGCAGCATCACGGGCCGTGCCTGATACCACGGAAGAATTTGAAGGCGTGGTGCGACAGGGGAAAATCGAACTGCTTTCAGGAAATCTGCCCGAGGGAACCAGGGTGCAGGTGCGGACGAAGCGGCAGTATTCGTAAGCTGGACTGGGAAATTCCTTCGGCCTCCACCGAACGCGGGCCTCAGGATGCATTCGGGAAGGGATGTCGCCCAACCGCTATTCCGCCAGTGAGGTGTGGTCGTGCACGATCTTCCATCCTTCGGGGAACCTGCGAAAAATCAGGGTGAACAATCCATGCGGCGTCTTGCCATCGGACATGGTCAGGCGCCAGCCGCCGCGGACGAAAGCCGCGTCGGGACCAAGCAGTTCAATGCGCAGGTTGGAAAAATCCAGCTTCCCCATCTCATGCCCTTCACTGGCATATGCCGCGCGATAGCGGTCCATCGCGGCCTGCCAGCCATCGCGCTCATTCGCGCCGGAAAAGAAAGTCAGGCCGGGAGCCTTCCAATATCCGGTCATGAAGCCCGCGAGGTCGTGGCGGTTCCAGGCTTCCTGCTGCATGCGCAGCACGGCTTCGATGCCGGCTTTTTCCTGAAAGTCATCACCCTTTGCCGACTGGCCGCGAGCCCATGCGGCGCCGGTCAACGAACAGAATGTGAGGAGGGAAAGACAAAGAAATAGTTGAGGCCGCACGCGAATCTCCTGCCCTGCAAATTAGCAGGACACAGTTTCGCATGAGCAGATCACGAACCGAAAGGAGTTTGTGAAGAGTACGACTGGAACTACGCCCGGCCCTTCTTCGCCGCCACCGCCCGTCCGGCAACTTCCCAGGGGCGCTTGGGGCGATCGACAACCGGCTTGTCGCGGTCTTTGATCCGGTCATAATGATAGGACTCGCTGACCGTCCCCATTGATTCGTTGTACAGGCTGGGCAAACCAAGGCCGGCCTTGAGTTCTTCCGAAAACTGCTGGATCGATTTCAAATGATCAGCCGTCGCAGGAATCTCGTTCTTCGAGGTTTTCAGGAATTGCTGGTATCCCCGGTTTACCAGCTTGGAAATTTCGCTGCCCACCAGGTAGCCGGGATAGGCGAAAATCTTTACTCCATCCTCGGGTGTTTTCTGGATGGCAGCGGAAACATTGTATTTTCTGAGGAAGACGCGGCCGTTGGTTCCCGGCGCCTCCGTTACGTCGAAGCCATTGTCGCGCAACCAAGCCAGCGCGTCTTCATAAGTTTTTTCCGCAATCGCTTTGGACATTGATTCCTGCTTTCAAGTTGACTTAGATGCATATCCGGCGCAAATTGTGCGTCGTAAAATCGGGGCTGCATCCGCTTGCAATCGGGTTCATCTAAAGACACCATACTACATAGCGTGTTTTTCTTTCGCTTGCATATTACGTTGGTCACAGGGAAACATATCGTATGAATGAAGGCTTGGCCGTGAGGGTTTCGACGCAGCAGCCGCCCGGCGACCTGGGTATGCGTCATGGCCGGAGCCTGTTTGAGCGGATTGGCAATACGCCTCTGCTGCGATTCGATGGGGTCACGTCGCATCTTCCCGGAATTACACTTTTGGGCAAGGCCGAATGGTACAACCCCGGCGGATCGGTAAAAGACCGCGCCGCGTCGAACATTGTGGCTGAGGGCAGGCGCACTGGCCGCTTCCCGGCGGGGAAGATTCTGCTGGATGCCACCAGCGGAAATACAGGCATCGCCTACGCCATGCTGGGCGCAGCCGAGGGCTTTCCCGTAACCCTCTGTATGCCGCAAAATGTTTCGCCCGAGCGCAAAAGGATTTTGCAGGCCTATGGCGCCAACATTATTTACACCGACCCGGGCGAAGGCTCGGACGGAGCGATTCGCATGGCGCGCCAGCTTGCCGCCGGGCAGCCCGACTTATTCTTCTACGCCGATCAATATTCCAACGATGCGAATTGGCTGGCTCATTACCACGGAACAGCCAATGAAATCTGGCAACAGACGGAGGGGCGGATTACTCACTTTGTCGCCATGCTGGGAACCAGCGGCACTTTCATGGGTACAACCCGGCGGCTGAAAGAACTCAATCCGAAAGTGCGCTGCATCTCCCTCCAGCCCGACTCCGCTTTTCACGGGATTGAGGGGGCAAAGCACATGCCCAGCGCGATTGTGCCGAAAATTTATGATGCGCTGGCGGCCGACGCCAATCTTGAGATCGCGACCGAAGACGCCTACGCCATGTGCCGGCGCATGGCCGGCGAATGCGGCTTGTTGCTGGGGATTTCGGCGGCGGCTGGGATTGTGGGCAGTCTCAAAGTGGCGGAGCAACTTCGCGGCGGCAGCAGCGATGAGGCCGTGATCGTTACCATCCTTTGTGATTCCGGAGAGAAGTACTTGAGCGAGCGGTTCTGGACGGAGAAGTAGTTCGACAGAGGCGTTTCCGCAACCCTCCGGGTCTTGAGTAAGTAAACCATTTATGTTGAAAATCAGCCGGCACGATTTCGAAGCGCTGCGGCGGCACGGGGAAGAAACCTATCCGCATGAATGCTGCGGCGCGTTGCTGGGGCGCTTCGAAGAAGACGGCACGCGAAGCGTGACTTCAACCGCCCGCTGCGGCAACACCCGTACCGACTCGGCCCACAACCGCTACAACATCGATCCGCGCGAATTGGTGCGCATTCAGCGCGAGGGCCGCGGCCGCGGCGAAGACATTGTCGGTTTCTACCATTCCCATCCCGACCATCCAGCGCGGTGGTCCCCGACTGATTTCGCCGAAGCGCACTGGCTCGGGTGCTCGTACGTGATTACCAGCGTGGAAAGAGGTAAAGCTGCGGTGACTAATTCTTTCGAGCTTGCCGGCGTGAGCGAAGAAGACAAGCAGCTTCGAGACGAGCGCATCGAAGTTGCCTGAGCGGATTATTTTTGCAGGGGAATTTCGAAATACATCAACTCCGCGCCCTTGGCGTCATAAATGCCGTCGACAAAAATCCGGCCCCCCGCTACTGGCGACGAAATTCCCTCGACATCGAAGAAGAAAAATCCGGACTGCGTGGTGTGCGGCTCTACTGCCCGGGCCGCGAATTGGGAATTTTCGACCTCATCGCGCTGTTTTTGGGTGATTGCGCCCTTCACCTTGTCGCGCGGGAACGGCAGCGGAATCTCCGGCTTGGTGCCGCCCTGCGGGTTCACCAGCCTGCGGTAAATATCGTCAGGAGCGGCCGGGGTTAGTTTGGCGTGGTCGGCGGTCGTAAAGGTGACCTGGATGTTCACCATGGAAATGGGCTGATCGCCGTCGTTGGTGACGACGAAGAAAACCGGAAGAAATCCGTGATCGTGAAAATTGATGGAAAAAATCTTGGCCTTTTCGGGCGTGTCGTAGGGATCGGCTGCCACCGCCACTTTTTCATCCGAATGCTCGTCATGCGCGGCGTAGGTTTTCGCGGGATGGGCCGCGGGCTTGATGAAGTCCTTGGCCAAAACAACAAGTGAGAACCCGCCCACCAGCAATGAGACGTAGACAATGCGCCGCGAGATGGACGCCGGTAACATGGCTTCGATTATAAGCACCGATGCAGGTTTTGCGCGCCGGGTTTGCCGGACCTGCTTTACCGGGCGGATCCTTTCCGTTTGAAGTATTCGAAACCCTGCCGCCATTGTTTAGAATGGCTGCACTTGATCTCCTTTTACAGTTTTCTTTACAGCCTGGCGCTGGGGGCGGCGATGCTGCTGAGCCTTCCCTACTGGCTTTTTCAGATGCTGCGCCACGGCAAATACAGGCGCGGGCTGGCGGAAAGGCTTGGGGCCGTTCCTTCGCGTCTGGAGCTCCCGCGCGAGAATCAAAGATCAATCTGGATTCATGCCGTTTCTGTGGGGGAAGTCTTCGCAATCGCGGGCTTGGTGGAGGAGTTGGGCCGGCGTTTGCCGCAGCACCGGATTCTTATTTCCACCACCACCGATACCGGGCAGGCGCTGGCGCGAAAACGCTTTGGAGAATCCCGGGTGTTTTATTTTCCGCTGGATTTTGCCTTTGCCATCCGGCCGTACATGCGGGCCTTGCATCCGGAGCTGATTGTATTAGCGGAGACGGAATTCTGGCCAAACTTTCTCCGCCTGTCCCATGCGGAGGGCAAGGTGGCGGTAGTGAATGGGCGCATTTCCGACCGCTCGTGGCCGCGGTATCGACGATTCCGGCCCCTGGTGCGAAAACTGCTCGCTAACGTCGACCTGTTTCTGGCCCAGACTGGGGAAGATGCTTCGCGCCTGCGTGACATTGGCGCGGCGCAAAATCGCGTGCGCGTCGGCGGAAATTTGAAATTCGATATTGCCCAGCCTGCTCCGCCGGCCATCGTTGAACAACTGCGGCAGGCGCTCGCCGGGACGAATGCTGCTCCCGTCCTGGTATGCGGCAGCACGGTTGAGGGTGAGGAAGCGCTGCTGCTGAAAGCGTTCGAGAATGTTCTCGCGCAATATCCGCGAGCGGCAATGATTCTTGCGCCCCGCCATCCCGAACGATTCGCGGAAGTCGAGGCTATTCTGAAACAGATGTCGTTGAAGTTCGTGCGCCGCTCGGAGTGGGGCGATCAAGATCTTGCGGGCGGCGTTTTCCTGTTGGATACCCTCGGCGAATTGTCGGCGATTTACGCTCTTGCCGACGTCGCTTTCGTGGGCGGGAGCCTGGTCCCGCGCGGAGGCCACAACATTATTGAGCCGGCACAACATGGCGTTGCGATTATGGTGGGGCACCATACGGAGAACTTTCGCGACATTGTGACTTTGTTTCAGAGGAACGATGCGGTGCGGATCGTCGGCCCCGCTGAACTGCCGCTGACGTTGCTGGAATTATTGGCCGACGTAGATCAGCGGAAGGCGATGGGAGAACGCGCCGCCGCCACGATTCAGGCACAGACCGGCGCGACCGCTCGCACCGCGCAGGAATTACTCGCCTTGCTGGCGCCCGCACGACAATGAATTTTCTTTCGGCCATCTACGGAACGGTGAGCGCAGCGCGCAATCGCCTCTATGACCGCGGCTGGCTCCGCGGGCACAGGCTGGAGGGGCCGGTAGTCAGCATCGGCAATCTTTCCACCGGAGGATCGGGAAAGACTCCATTTGTGATTTTTCTGGGCGAACTGCTGTTGCGGCGCGGCATTCGCTTTGATGTGCTCTCGCGCGGCTATGGCCGCAAGAGCCGCGGCGTCCTGCTCGTCGATCCTTCAGGCCGCGCGGCCGAGTTCGGAGACGAGCCTCTGCTGATTGCGCGAAGGCTCGGCGTGCCGGTGATCGTGGGTGAAGAGCGGTATGCCGCCGGAGTTTTTGCGGAGTCGAAATTTGGACCGCAATTGCATCTGCTCGATGACGGTTTTCAGCATCGAGCGCTGGCTCGCGACTTCGATATTGTGCTGGTAACGCCCGACGACTCGCGCGACCGCTTGCTGCCCGCCGGGCGCCTGCGCGAACCGTTGACTGCATTGCAGCGCTCCGACGCGGTTGTGCTCACCAACGGAGCATCGGCAGAATCGTTCCCGCTGACCGGGAAACATGTGTGGAGGGTCCGCCGTGGCATTGCGGTTAAAAACATTCCTCCCCGGCCGCTGGTGTTCTGCGGCATAGCGCGTCCGCAGAATTTTGCGCTGCAACTGCGTGCGGCCGGAATCGAACCCGCGGCGGAAGCGCGTTTCCGCGATCATCACGCCTACTCCGAAAAAGACGTTCGCGATCTGCTTGAATTGCGCGACCGCAGCCAGGCGGGAGGGTTCGTCACCACCGAAAAAGACGCCGTCAATCTCGGCGCTCAACTGGACGCATTCGCCCCCCTCGCCGTGGTCCCTGTGAAAATGGAATTGACCGACGCCGATAACGCTGTGGATACCATGCTGCGCGTGATCGCCGGACGGCGGCGGCAGTCATGAGAAAATGCGGCTGATGGATCAGGCGTCGCTAAATTGATGACCAAACCTTTCAAGGAAGCCGAGCGGTTGCGCAAGATTGTAGAAGCCTTTCCCCGCGTAACCATTACCGTGCTCGGCGATCTGGTGGCCGACGAATTTGTTTATGGGGAAATCTCGCGCGTGTCGCGGGAGGCGCCGGTCCTGATTCTGAAACACCGCGAGCGCACAGTCGTGCCCGGAGGAGGTGCGAATGCGGTGAACAATCTTGCCGATCTGGGGGTGAACGTTCTTCCCGTCGGGGCCGTGGGAGACGACGAGGCGGGACGTTCCCTCATCAAGTTTTTTCGCCATAAGAGAATTCCCACCAGCGGCGTGCTGAAAGACAAGAGCTACCGCACGGTCACAAAGACACGCATTCTCGCGGGCATGACGCACAATGCGCGGCAGCAGGTGGTGCGGATCGACCGCGAGCCGGACGAACCGCCCAACCGGCATCTTACGCGCGAGCTTTTCCTGGCTGCTCGGGAATACTTGCGGGCGTCGGACGCGCTGGTGGTTTCAGACTATGGATACGGGTCGGCCAGTCCTACACTGGCCAATGCGCTGCGCGAACGCGGACGCCGCCGCGCGATTCCGTTGATTCTCGATTCGCGTTATCGCTTGCTGGAATTTTCCGGCGTCACGGCGGCAACTCCGAACGAGCCGGAGGTAGAAGCCGCACTGGGCCTGCGCATTGGGCAGGACTGGGAAAAGCTGACACACGCGGGAATGCAGGTGATGGAGCGGATGACGCTGCAATCGCTGCTGATCACCCGCGGGCGCGATGGCATGGTGGCGTTCGATCAGCGTCATGCGCCGGCGGACATTCCGATTTTTGGCTCCGACCAGGTGGCCGACGTGACCGGAGCAGGCGACACGGTAATTGCGGCTTTCAGCGCGGCCTTAGGTGCGGGCGCAAATACGGTTGAGGCGGCACAACTGGCGAACTATGCCGGCGGTGTTGTGGTAATGAAGCGAGGGACGGCCACCGTTTCAAGGGAGGAACTGCTGCACGCAATCGAACAGGCTCCGCCCGCAATCCGGCAGCATTAGTTGCACTTGTGATTCGCGATACAGATGGAAATTCCTAAACTAATACAGCGCTCAAACTTGCGCGAACTGGCCGAGCGCTGGAGAACTTCCGGCGAGCGCATCATTCTGGCCAATGGGGCGTTCGATCTGCTCCATGTGGGGCACGTGCGTTATCTGCGCGGCGCGAAGGCCCTGGGCGGACATCTCCTGGTGGCGATCAATTCCGATGAATCGGTGCGCGCGCTGAAAGGGCCGGGACGGCCTGTCATTCCCGAGAAAGAGCGGGCGGAAATTGTGGCGGCGCTCGCGGATGTAAATGCTGTGGTGATTTTCACGGAATTGGATGTCCGCGGCATCATCCGCGAAGTGCGCCCCGATTTTCACGCCAAGGGCACAGACTATACGGCCGACTCGGTCCCTGAGCGAGATGTTGTTCGGGAGTGCGGCGGTCAAATCGCCATTGTCGGCGACGCAAAAGATCACTCGACCAGCAATCTTCTGCGCAACCGGCTGGAGCGACGGTGACTTTCGAAGCCAGTGGCAATGACCTGCACTCTTCCAGCATTCGCCGAATTCTGATTGTGCGCGTGGGAGCAATGGGCGATGTAATTCACACGCTTCCCGCCGTGCGCGCCTTGAGAGCGGCCTTTCCGCACGCACACATCGGCTGGCTCATCGAGGAACGCTGGGCCGAACTCTTGTGCGCAAAATCTGTGACAAGACGCGGCCCGCGCTCGGCGCTGCGCCCGCTGGTCGATGAAATCCATACCGTGAATCTGAAGGCCTGGGGTAAATCGTTGCTCACTGGCGCCACCGTGCAGCAGATTGCGACTACATGGAACGATGTGCGGGGAGCGGCTTATGACATCGCGATCGACTTGCAGGGCGCGATACGGTCGGCGCTGCTCGCGCGGTGGTCGGGCGCGCGCCGCGTATACGGAGCCGCCGACCCGCGGGAGTCGCCGGCCTCTTTGTGGTATACACATCCCGTGATCACGAGAGGAAAACACGTGGTCGAGCAGAATCTTTCTGTGTCCGCCGTGTTGATTGGCGATCGAGAGAAATTAAGCCCTCCTGATATCTCCGGTGATTTTCCCTGTGATCCACTAGCGGAGTCGTCTATCTCGCGCAGGCTGGCCGAACTCGAGATCGCGAAGTTCGCGATTCTGAGTCCCGGCGCGGGCTGGGGCGCGAAACGGTGGCCGGCGGAGAAATACGGCGAGGTTGCGCGGGAACTCGCGCAGTCTGATATAGCTGCCGTTGTTAATTACGGCCCGGGTGAGGAACATCTTGCGCGCACGGTGCGGGAAGCGAGCGGCGGAGCAGCCTGTGCGATGGCCTGCACAATTTCGGAACTCATCGCATTGACTCGCCGCGCGCAGCTCTTCATTGGCGGAGACACCGGCCCCACGCATCTGGCTGCGGCCTTGGGCGTGCCGGTGGTGGCGATTTTTGGCCCCACCGATCCCGTCCGAAACGGCCCGTATGGCAGTCGCAGCATCGTGCTTCGAAGCGGCGGGAGTGTTACCTCACACAAACGGCGCGAGGAACCCGATCAAGGCCTGTTATCGATTGAAACAGGCACAGTCGTGACCGCCGCGCGGCAACTGCTTTCGCCTAACGCTGAAGGTCCCCGGGCATCATGAAAAATTGGGCCAGCATCGCGCGCCGCATCCGCGTTCCGCTGGGGTTCGTCTTCGCGCTTTTGTATTTCTGGCTGGCGCGCCCGAGCTGGCCGTCGTTAATGGTGGGACTTGTCGCCATCGTACCTGGATTATTGTTGCGCGCCATCGCTTCCGGCCACGTGCGCAAGAATGAGGCTCTGGCGACCTCGGGCCCTTATGCCCACACGCGCAATCCCCTTTATTTGGGCTCGCTGCTCATGGGGGTGGGATTTGCCATTGCGGCGCGGAGCCTGTGGATCGACGCTGCCCTGATTGTCATGTATGTCGCGATTTATCTCCCTGTGATTCGCAAGGAAGAAGAATTCCTGCGGCAGAAATTTTCCGCGTTTGAAGATTACTCTCGCCGCGTGCCGCGAATGCTTCCGCGTTTTACGCGCGCAGAGGATGAGACGGACACGCATTCAGAGTTCTCGTTTCAGCTCTATGTAAAGCACCGCGAATATAACGCGTTGCTCGGCGCACTGGGGATTGCGGCGGTGCTCATCGCAAAACTCTTAATGCGGAAGTGAGGACCTACTTTTAGCAGTGACACGCCGCGGACGCTGCCGGACCGAAACCGCGCGGACGATCATTTTCCGGCGGCCTTTTTCGGGCAACGGGACCTTGGCGCGATTGAGTCCTACGTTGATTAGGTCAAGGATCTCGGGATCGTCGAGCACTTTCTCATCGGGCTGGCCCAGTTCATAAAGCCTGACATTGCGAACGACATTCCCGCTGCCCCGAAGACGCTTGTGCGGATCGGGCAGCCCCGCTCCTTGCAGAAAACACAGAGTCACTTTGCCGGCAGGCAGAACGAGAGAAAAAATCGCCTCACTGGGACGTTCGCTGGGGCCGAAGCCGACTACCAGCCAGTTGAAATTGTCGTAAACAAATTCAACCGCGCCCGGAAGCAGTTTGCGCATTTTGGAAAGGGCGCGGCGGGCGTAGGCTTCCACTTCAGGATCGTACTTGGCGAGGAAGGAATCGAGCTGGCGCTCGGGATCGCCCGGCCGAGAGCGAGGTTGGTTCCCTGCTTTACGCGGCGGCATGTTTGAGCCTCCGTCAACCATTCTACTGTCATCCTCAGGCCTGCGTTCTTGCGGGCTCGGAATGACCGGAGTGCACGAAACCCAGGATGACAGCGCTAAAAGCAACTCATTTCATTTTCTTGTCGAAGCCTAGGCCGACGCCTGAGCCGCTATTTCCCGATCCACTGGTCCACCCAATCATTCACAGTCTTGTACCAGAGCTGCGAATTCTGCGGCTTGAGCACCCAGTGGCCTTCGTCAGGGAAGTAGAGCATCTTCGACGGCACGCCAAGCATCTGCAGCGTGGTGAAAAGCTGCAGGCCTTCGCTCACGTCGAGCCGATAATCGCGCTGCCCATGGATGACCAGCGTCGGCGTCTTGAAATTCTTCGCGTACTGATGCGGCGACCATTTCTCGTAACTCGCGCGGTTGTCATAGGGAGTGCCTTTGAACTCCCAGTCGTTGAACCAGAGTTCCTCGGTCGATCCCCAGGCCGACTCGGCGTTGAACATGCCGTCGTGTGACACCAGGCACTTGAAGCGGTCGGTGTGGCCCTCGATCCAGTTGATCATGTATCCGCCATAGCTCGCACCCAGCGCGCACTCGCGGTTTTTATCGATGAACGGATACGTCTGCTCGGCGTAGTCGAGTCCCTTCATCAGGTCTTCATACGGAGCGCCGCCCCAGTCACCGTTGATGGCGTCGATGAACTTCTGCCCGTAGCCGGTCGAGCCGTGGAAGTTGATCATGATGACGACATATCCGCTGGGCGTCGCCGCAGTCGGCGCCGCGAACAGCTCGGCATTCCAGCGATACGACCAGTCGTCTCCCCACGCGCCCTGCGGCCCGCCGTGGATGAGGAACTTTACAGGATATTTCTTCGAGGCATCGAAGTTCGGCGGCTTGACTAGGAAGCCTTCGACCTTGTCGTCGTGCGCGCCGGTGAACCAGAAGGGTTCGAGCGGGGACATGGCGACTTGGGAGAGCAGGGCCTCGTTCAGGTGCGTAAGCTTAAAGTTCGGATCTTGGTTTGTGCAGACATCGAATCCACCCTCGTCGCACCGATGTGTGCGAACCAAAATCATCGGACTCTTGTATATCTCCGGCGGCGCATCAATCGTCATGCGCGTGTAGACAAGGAATTTGCTGTCTGATGACATCGCTAGGTCGTCGTCGTATCCTTGGAGCGAGGTTCGCACCACTGCGGGCTTAACGAAGTCGAGGGCCGTGTAAAAGAGTTGCGCACTTCCTTTCTCCTCCGCGGTGAAGGCGAGAACTCTCGAGCCCCACCAGGCAAAGGTCCCGACCCAACCATCAAAATCTTCTGTCAGATTCTTCTTCTCACCCGTCTTGCGGTCGTAGAGCATGAGGCGGAAGCGGTCGCTCTCGTATCCGGGACGCTGCTGGGCGCGGTAGGCGATGTAGCGTCCATCGGGCGAATAGAGCGGCGACGAGTCGCTGGCCGGATTGTCGGCGGTGATGTTTTCAGCGGGCAGCGGATAGCTGGTATGGCCCGATATGACACCAACATTAAATTTTACGATCCACAGATCGTTGTTGGTGGAAGCCGCTGGATTCTTGTCGTGATTCGAGGCGTAGCAAATTTCCTGGCCGTCGGGCGAGAAGGCATAGTCATCCTGCCCGCCAAGCGAAAATACGGGTGAGTCGTAATCGCCGGGAGTGAGGTCGCGTGCTTCTCCGGCTGGACAGCCGGATGCAGTTTTCTGCGCACAAAACTCGGGGATTACGAAGATGTGGGTGCGCGTGCCCTCTTTGTAGGCATTCCAATGGCGGTAGAGGAGGGAGGTGAAGATCAGCGCCTTGACCTTTGATTTTTCCTTCTCTTCGCGTGTTCTGGCATTGCAACTGGCTTCTTCGGCGGGCTTGCCATCGCATTGCGGATACACGTCCGAAGTAAATAAAATATTTTTCCCGTCTGGCGACCAGAGTTCGCCGCTTGCTTCTGTGGCAATCGAAGTGACCTTGCGGACCTCGGTCACCGTACCGGCTGCCCCATCAAAATCGGCAACCCAGATTTGCGATCCACCTTCTTTCGTTGAGACGAAGGCGAAGTGCCTGCCGCCTGGTGACCAGCGCGGCCGGTCGGCGTCCTGATCTGCGATAATCTCGCGCTCCCCACTATCTGTCATCCCGAGCGAGGACGAAGGATTCGCTTGCGAATCCTTCGCCGCAGTCGAGGGACCTTGGGTTTGGTTTAGCGGCACGATCCA
>DATLKM010000250.1:0-12463 GCA_035538435.1 Binatia bacterium | reverse complement strand
CTGTTCCACGATTTCGGCGAGTTCGTCCTCGTTCTGCACCTCGCCGACTACTTCGATATCGGGCTGGTCGGCAATCGTCGCCATCACCAGTTCCCGCATCAGGCGCGGATGATTCGCCACCAGCACTCGCACTCGTTTCACAGGACAACCCCAGCGCCGAGCATAGGTCGTCCAGGCAAACTGGAACAAGGTTCAAAAGAGATTCAAGCGAAAATGAAGCGTGCCCGGCCCGCAGTACTAATGGCAGAGAGGAGAAGTACTAATAAAGGAGAAGCACGAACAAAGGTCCAAGGCGCACGCTAGGCGGCGGCGAAGATCCCCGCACCTGCCCTGGATACAAAGGTTGTGGCGTTGTGTTTAGAATCACGCCATAACCGGCATCACGGTGAAAACGGCCGACCGCCGTTACCGACTCGAGAAGAGCGCCTGTCTACGGCACGAATCGATAAATTGCGCCGTCGTTGGCGGGGCCGCCGCTTACCGTAGCCCCATAAAAACTTCCATCTGCGGCGGCTGCCATTCCGTTGTATGCCACGCTCAACCCGGGCGCTCCCGGAAAGCGATAAACCACCGATTCCGTCCAGTCGCTCGCACCCTTGCGCGTCATCTTGAAAATCACGCCGCACCCGCATGGCGCCCCACCCGCGCTGGTTGTGCCGTACAGATTTCCGGCTTTATCGGCGGCAAGGGTGCTGATGGGGCTGCTGCCATCTGTTCCTCCGGCAAAGCTGTAGAGCACGGTTTCGGTCCATCCCCCACTACTCGGTGACAGCTCGTACACCGCGCCGACATCGCCAACTCCAGCGTAATAAGTCGCACCGTACAGATTCCCGGCTTTGTCGAAAATAACGCCGCCGTAAGGCAGCGCGCCATCCGGCTGGTCCTGAAAAGCATACAAAGGGATCAGCGTCCATCCCGTGTCTCCACGGGTGACTTCGAATACGACTCCATCGCCATTTGCGCCGCCTACCGTCGTGACCCCATAAAGATTGCCCTTGCCGTCAAGCGTGAGTCGCCCAGCCGAAGCCGAGGCGCCATCATCACCCCCGGTAAACGCGTGAATCAGCCGGAACTTCCAGCCGCCGGTCTGAGGCTGAAGTTCATAGATCGTGCCCAGACCGAAAGCTCCGCCCGTCGGCGTCATGCCATAGAGGTTTCCGCGCGGGTCGAAGGTGACTCCGGTCCCCGGCCCTGAGCCGTCGAGGCCTCCGGTAAAGGAATGAATGACCGTTTCAACCCATAAGCCGCCTTCGTTGCTGATTTTGTACACGACACCGCATCCGCCATCGCACGCGCCGGAACCGCCGGCGACCGTTGTCCCGTAGAGATTGCCCTGTGCATCGAGCGTCACGCCCTTGTAAGGTTCGCTGCCGTCTCTTCCTCCGTGAAAGCTGTAGAGAACCGTATGAGTCCAGCCGTTTGCGGAGGGGGATAACTCCCACACCGTGCCGCTGGAAAAATCTCCCCCCTGCACGCTGGTTCCGTAAATATTGCCTGCGGCGTCGACCACGAGATCGGTGTCGAGGTATTCGCCATCCTTGCCTCCAGCGAAGGCATAAATGATCGTAGTGCTGCTGGCCGCGGCTGAAACCGCTAATGCGAAAAGAATGAAGATCAAAGCGAGCATGACTGGTCCGGACAAAATAAAAGTTCTCCGCAGCATTCGTCCCCCTCACGGAACCGCGCCTGGCGTGGCTTTCAACGGCATGACGGCCCGAACTATAGCACGAAATTGCGGGAGAATTGTCTCCGCAACTCTTGAACAGAACGCTTGGTTCTGCGAGGCATTTGCCGGCGCCGACTCAAGCCCCCTGCTTTTGTTACGGGTTAATCGGCCCGCTTCGTCGATTGTTAAATCCTCCCCACACTTTCCACCATCCGCCATTTGTAAACCGCGCTCGATGAGGCATAGCCTGTCTGGTAAGGAGTCTCTCCATGAGCACCATTGAAGCCAGCATTCCGGCCGAGATTCTCGAACTCACGCCGTACTCTCCCACACGATCGACCATCGCGGGCAAGCCTCTCAGTGCCGACGAACTGCGGGACACCAACCTCTATTGGCGCACCTGTAATTACCTCAGTCTTGGCATGATTTATCTGCTGGAAAATCCTCTCCTCGCCAAACCACTGCGCCCCGAGCACATCAAGAACCGGCTGCTCGGGCACTGGGGAACGAGTCCCGGCCTCTCCTTTATTTATGTGCACTTGAACCGGCTCATCAAAAAGTATGACCTGAATATGATTTTTCTCGCCGGCCCCGGCCACGGTGCTCCCGGCGTGCTCGGGCCCTGCTATCTCGAAGGCACGTATTCCGAAATTTATCCGGAAAAAAGCCTGGACCCCGAAGGCCTGCACGAATTCTTCAAACAGTTTTCCTTTCCCGGCGGCATCGGCAGCCACTGCACTCCGGAAACTCCGGGATCGATTCACGAAGGCGGCGAACTTGGCTATGTGCTCTCCCATGCTTGCGGCGCGGCCTTCGATAATCCCGGCTTGATTGTCGCCGCCGTCGTCGGCGACGGAGAATCTGAAACCGGCCCGCTGGCCACTTCCTGGCACATCAACAAATTTCTCAATCCCGCGCGCGACGGCGCAGTATTGCCCATCCTTCACCTGAACGGATACAAAATCGACAATCCCACTTTGCCCGCCCGCATTTCCCACGAAGAACTGGAAAACCTTCTGCGCGGTTACGGCTGGACTCCTTATTTTGTGGAAGGTTCCGATCCGGACTCGATGCATCAAGCCATGGCCGCGACCGTCGAGCATTGCGTCAATGAAATTCGCCAGCACCAGCAGGACGCCCGCGAACGCGGCGTCAGCCTGCGTCCGCGCTGGCCGATGATTGTTTTGCGCTCGCCCAAGGGCTGGACCGCTCCCCGCGAAGTGGAGGGCCATTATCTTGAAGGCTTCTGGCGCGCGCACCAGGTGCCGCTGCTCAACGTGAAAAAAGATCCCGAGCAATTCCGCATCCTCGAGAGCTGGATGCGCTCACTCAAACCCGACGTTCTCTTCGCAGGCGAGGGTAAGCTTGCCCCGGTGTTCACAGACCTTGCTCCCACCGGCAACCGCCGCATGAGCGCCAATCCCCATGCCAATGGCGGCCGTTTAAAAAAATCCCTGCGCATGCCCGACTTCCGCGGCTTCGCGGCCAAAATCGACCAACCGGCAAAGTCACTGGTGGAAAACACTCGTCCTCTGGGGCAATTTCTCGCCGAAGTCATGCGGCTCAATCCCAACAACTTCCGCGTCTTCGGCCCAGACGAAAACACTTCCAACAAACTCGACGCTCTTTATTCCGTCAGCAAGAAATTCTGGATCGAAGAACGCTTTCCCGAAGATGAAGACGGCGGCAATCTCGCCGCCGACGGCCGGGTCATGGAGATGTTGAGCGAGCACACCCTCGAAGGCATGCTGGAAGGTTATCTACTCACCGGCCGCCACGGCTTTTTCTCGACCTATGAATCGTTCGTTCACGTCATCGATTCCATGTTCAATCAATACGCCAAGTGGCTGGAGATGTGCCGCCAGCTTTCCTGGCGGCAGGCCATCGCGTCGCTGAATCTGCTGATCACGTCCACGGTCTGGCGCCAGGACCACAACGGTTTTACTCATCAGGACCCCGGCTTTCTGGACGTTGTGGTAAACAAGAGCGCCAACGTCACCCGCATCTATCTTCCGCCCGACGTGAACTGTCTTCTCTCCGTGGCCGATCATTGCCTGCGCAGCCAGAACTACGTCAACGTGATTGTCTGCGATAAGCAAAAGCACTTGCAGTATCTCAACATGGAAAGAGCGGTCATCCACTGCACCAAGGGCATCGGCATCTGGGACTGGGCCAGCAATGACGAATCCGGCGAGCCCGATGTGGTTATGGCTTCAGCCGGCGACATTCCCACCCAGGAAGCTCTGGCCGCAACCGCCCTGCTGCGCAAAGAATTCCCCGATCTCAAGATCCGTTTCGTCAACGTGATCGATCTTTTCAAGCTTCAGCCCAACACCGAGCACCCGCACGGACTTTCCGACTGGGAGTTCGATTCTCTGTTCACCACCAACCGTCCGGTCATGTTCAACTTTCACGGCTACCCGCAGCTGATTCACCGCCTCGCCTACCGGCGCGCGAATCACGACAACATTCATGTGCGCGGATATAAGGAAAAAGGCAGCATCAACACACCGCTGGAGCTGGCCATCGAGAACAACATCGACCGCTTCAGCCTCGCCATGGACGTCGTCGATCGCGTGCCAAGACTACGCAATATCGGCGGCCACGCCAAAGAGCGCTTCCTCAACGAGCAGATCGCATGCCGCGACTACGCCCACCAGTTCGGCGTCGACAAGCCCGACGCCAACGACTGGACCTGGCCGTACTAGATTTTTACGGGAACCTCGAAAAGAACCGCCTTTCGAAAATGAAGGCCGCGGATCGTCTCCCGAGTCTTATGGAGATCGAAGGCCAGGTTTATCCCAAGCCGGCGCTATGCGCCCTGGCCTTTTCACCCATCTTGTCAGCGGAGGCGGAACTCGATGGCGATACGGGATCGCCGGAATCGGCGCCCAGCAGGTCATCCCAGAACGCGCTCCTGCCGGCCACCGTCGAAAGCCCGATCTGGCCGGCCGCTCCTCCCCTTCCCACCCATTCCACGCGAAACTCGTCCCGCTTGTTCAGCCGCAACAACACGACCTTGGCCCCCATGGCCGGGTCTTTGCGCACCCCCTTCAGCAGCGCCCCCTGACGGCTGACATTGATGGTCAGCGCATCCTGTTTGATCTCCGTGCCGTCGGCTGAAGCCGTTATCAACTGCACCGGCACCGACACCTCAACGCGGGGATCGCGGCGCTCGATCTTGAAATGCCCCATCATTCTGCTGAGTTGTGCGCCGACCGAGGCCTGCTCCTGGGCGGCCTGCTCGGAATCTTGTGCCCGCGAACTTGTCTCGTTCGCCGCCTGCGCCACCCGGCTGATGTTGGAGGAAATATCGCCCGCGCCCGCCGCCGCTTCAGCCGTATTGCGCGTCATCTCGGCCGTGGTCGCGCTCTGTTCCTGCACCGCCGCCGCAATGGTTGAGGAGATGTCGTTAATCTCCCGGATAACTTCATTGATGGCCGCCATCGCGCCCACGGCTTTGCCGGTATCGCCCTGGATGGCTGCGATCTTGTGGCTGATGTCTTCGGTTGCCTGGGCGGTTTGCTTGGCCAGTTCCTTTACTTCATTGGCCACGACCGCAAACCCTTTGCCCGCTTCGCCCGCCCGCGCGGCCTCAATGGTGGCGTTCAAGGCCAGCAGGTTGGTCTGTTGCGCAATGGATGTAATCACCTTCACCACGGTCCCGATTTCTGTGGTGGACTGGCCCAGCTTCGCCACGGTGTCACTCGCCGCCTGCACCGTGGTGACCGCTGATTGAGCAACCGTGGCGGCCTTGCTGGTGTGGGCCGCGATGTCCTGGATCGTGCTGGTCATTTCCCCCGCGCCCGTGGAAAGGCTTTGCAGGTTCTGAGTGACCTGCGAAGTCAGCCGCGCCACTTCGTTCGCCTGTCCCGCAGTTTCCCCCGCGTTGGCCGTAATTTGCTGGCTGGACGCGAGCAATCGTTCGCTCGAGGCCGTCAGCTTGCGGGTTTCCGCGACCACCGCGCGCAGCAGTTCCTGCAGCTTGTCCATGAATACATTGAACAAGCGGCTGACCTCGCCCAGTTCGTCGTGATAGAAACTGCCCGCCATTTCCAATCGCTTGGTCACATCGCCCTCGCCCTCGGCGATGTCCTGGATCATGACCGTCAAGCGGTTCAGCGAGCCGGAAATGGTCCGCACCAGCGCCACGCTTCCCAGAAACAGGATCACTATCGACATTCCGCACATCAACACCATGACCCGGGTGGCGCGCCTGGCTTGCGCCGCCGAAGTCTGCTCGGCGCGCTTGGCGCTGTCTTCCAATTGCTCGCCATTGTCACGCAACTGCTGTTGCAGGTCAGAGTAGAACTGGATGGCCTGCGAAACTTCTCCGGCCGCCCGGTTGCGGTCCGATATCACATCGCGCGACACCGCCGCCGTGGCCGCAACGTAATCGGCCGCCGTCTTCACCTGCGCATCGAGCGCACCCTGAACTGCCAGCCCGGCCACCGCGTCGCGCGCCGCCTTTAGCCGCTCCGAAACCAGTTGCGAGTGAGTGGCAAGGTTCGCAATCGCGTTCTGCAAGTCCTGGTCCTGCTTCGAGCAGACCGCGTCAATATCTTCGCGGCTCATGTCGTTGTAGATGCCGGCCTCAATGTTGTTGCGCACCGCGATGCCGAGCGCGGCGCCTTCGCCGCTGGCTTTGTTGGCCGAGGCAATTCCCCAATACCCGGACGCGCCCACAGCGAAGACAAACAGCAGGCTGCCGACGGTGAGCCCATACAGCCTGGTCTTGATCGTTACGTCGCTGAACTTGCGGAATTTCGCGGTTAGACGGAGCTCGGCCATGTTGAGGAGTGGGGCTTGCTTTATCTTCGGCCAGTTGCGGCAGGACTTTAATACGCGGCTATGGGACGGCTGCTCTCAAGCGTCTGGAAAGGCGCCCTTTAGCGACGGCATCTCTCCACCTTCGGTCAGGTGCTCAACAAGCTGTTCGAGATTGCAGCCGCGATTCCGCCTAGGATCTTTGATGGATGCGCAAATCTGCGCGCCGCTGAGGCCTTGCACATTTGGCCGAGCCGTGCCGATGGATTTCAGCGAGGGAATGAACCGATACCAACCGGGAAACGACACTACGGCGTCTTCGGGCTGACCGGAGTTTCGCTTTGCAACAGGACCCAGGCCGTCACTCCACCGATGGCCGCCGCACCCACGCCGATGGCGATAGTGGAATTCAGCACCCCGCCACCCGCTGCCGGCGCCGCACCCGCAGCCCGCTTCTTGCTCTTCCTGTTGTCTTTGTCTTTATCTTTGTCTTTGTCGTTGCTGCTCTTGTCGGATTGTTCGTCGCGCGTGGTTTCCTGGCCCTGGGCCAGCGTCACGGTGCCGTTATCGTCGGTAATATTCAAATCGCCCTTGCGCGCGGCGATGTGAACCGTGCCGTCGGTATCGGTCACGTTGAACTCGGTCCACGCACTGGAGGCGGGCGCGATGGTTACATCGCCGGCAACGGTCGAAACGCTCCTGGAAGTCGATACACTGACTCCGCCGTGTTCAACCTTGAGGGACGCGCCTTCGAACTGGATCAGGGAGTCACTGAGGATGGTGATGCTCGAACCGGGAGCGTGAATATTCGCGGCAGAGTCGGAGCGCGTCTGAACCAGATCTCCCGCGAAAATGGCGGAGGATTTGGGAACGTGAACGCCGTTGAGCCAGGCTGCGCCGTCGGCGTAGAGCATTGCCGCGCTGGTATCGGCGGCAAATAATGAACCGGAAAAGACCACAACTAGCACGCAACTTGCCATCTTGCGCAAAGCGGCTAAGCCCATCCCACACTCCGTTATTAACTTTATTGGTGACTTGTTAACGAATCCTACCCTTCCATGTTGTTCAGCGTCAACGCTTTTTATGACCGAAAACGCACAGATCGGTGGAAAACTTTCGCACCGGGCAAGGGAAATTCAGGTTGGAATCCCTCGCTGGGGCAATGCTCTACGGCAACTCTTCCAGAAAGCGGCGAATCCTATCCCTGCGATTTGGAGGATGCCGATCATGTGGAGCAAAGTTGGAATTTTCCCGTCTCCCGCCATTGCCAGGCAGGCCGTAGAAGGACTGTTGGAGATCGGAGTGCCTCGACACTCGATTGTGTTTCTGAGCCGAGACACCAGCCAGGGCGCCTTGCCTGAAAATGAACTCGATAACCTTCCTACCACCGACGCCGAACGCGATGGCATGGGCAAAGCCATGGGAGCGCTGCTGGGAGGAGGGGTCGGCGCCAGCGCCGGCCTGGGTGGAGGCGCGGCCGTCGCCAGCATGTTTGTCCCGGGAGTGGGAATGATTTTTGCTATTGGGTTAGGCGCGGCGGCGCTGCTTGGGCTTGGCGGGGCGGTCGCGGGCGCTGAACTGGGTAACGAAACCGAGCACGCGCTCGATACCGGCGTTCCTAAGGATGACATCGTGCTTTATCACCAGCTGCTGCACCGGGGTGATTCGCTGGTGATCGCTACCATGGACGACGAAAAGCTGGCGGAGCAGGCGCAGAAAGTATTTCAGCGCGAAGGCAGCGAAGATTTCGGCATCGCGCGCCGGGGGCTGGAAGCGGCCTAGCGCCGCGGTTGGAACCAGCGGCTACATCGACCCAGCTAAACCGCCGGTAGCGTTTCCCGGACCAGACCTTCTTTGTGCGGGACCGCCGACGGTTTGCTTTTGCCCAGCAGAATTTGTCTGGCGCCGGCCCGCCACAAATACATGGCGGCGTATGCTCTCCAGGGCCGCCACGCGTTGGAGAGGTGCTCGAGTTCCTGAGTGCTGCGCAGATTCATGGCGCGGAGAAGTCCGAGATCGGTGGAAGGGAAAGCGTCGGTTTCGCCCAGCGCCCGCATCGCCACATATTGAGCGGTCCACTTGCCAATGCCGGCGATGTCGCAGAAACGCTCCAGAAATTCTCCTGAATCGGCCACGCCGGAAAAATTAATTTCGCCATCGGAAACCGCCCGGGCAAGGTTTCGAATCGTCTGCGCCCGGCTACTGGTTAGTCCGATGTTGGAAAGTTGGGCGTCGGCGAGAACATTCGCTTCGGGAAAAACATGGGTCAGGCTTCTTGTGCCGGCAAACTTCTGGCCAAACTTCTCCACCAGGCGGCGAGTTAGCTCCGTCGCGCCTTTTACGGCGATCTGCTGACCGATAATCGCCCGCACCGCCAGCTCGAATCCGTTCCAGCATCCAGCCACTCGCAATCCGGGCTGGGTTCGCACGATCGACGCAAGCGCCGGATCGTTTTGCAGCGCCGTTGCGATCGAACTCCAGTCGGCGTTCAAATCGAACATCGACCGTATCCGCTCCGCTATTGTGAACAGCGATTGCGGATCGCCAAACTCGATCCGGGCCACCAGCCAATGGTTTTCGTAGTCGGGGAAAACTTCAAAATATCCGTGCTTTCCGCTTACGGAAATGGTGCGCCGGTAGCATCCTCCATCCACCGCTTCGACTCCCGGGGTAGACCGCGGCGCCAGAAAGTCGAGCATGCCCTGCCAGTGATAGGGCGGCCTGTAATTCAAATGAAACACGTACTGGTTGGCGGGCTGAATTTCTTTCTGCCGCGCCAGGCGCCGGATTTGAGTCGGGGTGCGGTGGTAGAAATTGAGAATCCCAGCGTTAAACCGCCGAACGCAGCCGAAACCGGAGGCCAGCGCAATCTGGTTCATCGGCAGCTTGGTTTCATCGATCAGTTTCTTGGCGAAGTGAAGACGCCGGGTCTGCGCCACGGCCATGGGAGTCGCCCCGAGGTGGCGCAGGAATAGCCGCCGCAAGTGCCGCGAACCTACGCCGAGCCGTTCCGCCAGGACCTCGACGCCGTCCTCCAGTCCGCTCTCGGAAATCAGGCGCAGCGCCCGCGAAACCGTGGTTGACGTTCCCAGCCAGGCCGGCGTTCCAGGAGAACTTTCGGGACGGCAACGCAGGCAGGGCCGGAAACCGGCTTCAGCCGCGGCCGCCGCGCTGGGATAATAACGAACATTGCTTTCTTTGCAGGTTCGCGCCGGGCAAATCGAGCGGCAATAGATTTTCGTGGTAAGGACGGCGATAAAAAACTTGCCGTCGAACCGCGCATCGCGCGACAGCCTGGCCCGCGAACATATTCGCCAATCGAGTTCCATGTCCCGGAAATCCAGCCGATAGATAATCCCGCCAGTAAAGGATAGCTGATTCCGGCGAACATTCTGGACGTTTTCGGACCAGGATCGAAAGCGAAATTGTCCCCTCGATCAACGTCCGCAAACGTCCACCTTCCTTCGATCAGAGTCCGCAAATGTCCAGCCCGGCACGAAACATTCCGCTATGGTCTGACTGCGTCTGGCAGTTTCACTGGCGAAGCTTCAGTCCGCCCGGTGAGGCTGACCGGCCATGGAGGAAACATGCGACCCAGGTTTCTACAATTCGTGATGGCAATGGTTGGAATTTCACTCTCGACCTTCTCGATTTCGCTCCAGGCCCAGGGAAAGCAGCAGCATTACTACGTCTTCAATCTCGGCGACCCGGGCGGAGGAAATGTGGCTGCCGCCGCCAGCCTCAACAATAGCGGGTGGATCGCAGGCGACTCCTTTGAAAGCGGCAACACCAGCGAGCACGCCTTCGTGTGGGTCGGAACCCCCATCGATCTCGGCACGCTGGGAGGCGCCAACAGCACCATTGGCTGGCCGAACAAAAACAATCACGGACAACTGGCGGGCATTGCGGAAACCGCGGACATGAACCCGCTCAATGAGCAATGGAGTTGCGCCGGAGCCAGCTTCGCCTTCGTAACCGGCCACATCTGCCTGGGATTCATTTGGCAGGATGGCGTGATGACAGCTCTCTCGCCGCTGGCCGGTGGTATCGACAGCTACGCTGCCGGCATCAACAACAATGGCCAGGTTGTGGGCTGGGCGGAGAATGGAATTCACGATCCCACCTGCAACGACACGCCTCCGGCAAACCAGGTTCTTCAGTTTGAGGCGGTTGTCTGGGGGCCGAAGTTAGGCGAAATCACTCAACTCTCCCCGCTCTCTCCCGATCCCGATTCCGCTGCAACCGCGATCAATGACAAGGGACAGATCGTCGGCATTTCCGGTCTGTGCGATAACGCCGTTGGCGCAACCAGCGCCGAACATGCCGTTCTCTGGGAAAATCAATTCGCCACGCCCATTAATCTCGGCAATTTCGATGGCGGCCTGGCATGGAACACGCCAACTGCCCTCAATAATCGAAGTCAGGTGGTTGGATTCGGCAACCAGAAAGGCAGCTCAGCCAGCGAATTCAATCCCATCGCTTTCTACTGGGACCAGCAGCACGGCATCCGCTCCATCAACCCTCTCGATGGCGATACCAACAATTTGGCGTGGGGAATAAACAGCCAGGGCCTGATCGTCGGCCAGTCTTACAATGCCAACACGGGCGCGGCGCGCGCGTTTATTTTTGCAGGCGGGCAAGCCACCGACATGAACACACTGATCCAGCCCAACTCGTCGCTTCAACTCCAACTGGCGAATGATGCCAACGATGCCGGCGAAATCGTCGGCTTCGCCGTCGATACAAATACGAACACGACGGTGGCGTTTCTTGCGGTTCCAGTTTCAGAAAACGGCGCACCCGCGAGCTACGCTGGGAATAATTCCAGCCGCGGCTCGGCTCGCGCTGTCTCCCCGGGCGCGGGAAGTTTCAACCGCTTCGCGCTGAAGGGAAAAACCGCAAACTAGAGTGTCGATGGATCGCGGCGCTCCGTCGGCGGGCCTAATCGTGAACAAAACAAAACCGGGGGATCTTTCCCCCGGTTGTTTTGGTTCAAAGCCGTGCTCGGCTACTTTTTCGCTCCGACGGTCTCACGCAGGCCGGCTTCGCTGGCCAGCTTGGCGGCCTTATCGGTCGCTTCCCAGGTGAACTCGGGTTCGTTGCGCCCGAAGTGTCCGTAAGCTGCGGTCTTCTTATAGATCGGGCGGCGCAGGTTCAGCGACTCGATAATCCCGCGCGGCGTCAGCTTGAAGTTCGCGCGAATCAGGTCGGGAATGACCGCCGGATCGACTTTTTCGGTTCCAAACGTATCCACGCGGACGCTTACCGGATCAGGCACGCCGATGGCATAGGCCAGTTGCACTTCGCAGCGGTCGGCGAGTTTGCCGGCCACAATATTCTTGGCAATGTAGCGGGCCATGTAGGCCGCCGAGCGGTCGACCTTGGTCGGATCTTTGCCGCTGAACGCACCGCCGCCGTGCCGTCCCATGCCGCCGTAGGTGTCGACGATGATCTTGCGCCCGGTCAGACCGGTATCGCCCATGGGCCCGCCAATGACGAACCGGCCCGTCGGATTGATGTGATAGTTCGTGTCTTCATCGAGAAGATGCGCGGGAATGACCGCCTGGATCACCTGCTTCTGAATGCCTTCATGCAGATCGTCGTTGCTCACGGTCTCGGCGTGCTGGGTCGAGATCACGACCGCATCCACGCGTTTGACCTTCCCGTCGGCCCCGTACTCCACCGTCACCTGCGACTTCCCATCCGGCCGCAGATACGGCAGCATGCCGTTTTTGCGAACCTGAGACAACCGCTGCGTCAGCTTGTGCGCCAGCGAAATCGGCGCCGGCATCAACTCGTCCGTCTCGTTGCACGCAAACCCAAACATCATTCCCTGGTCGCCGGCGCCGCCGGTGTCGACGCCCATGGCGATGTCGCCCGATTGCTTGTTGATGGTGGAGATGACGGCGCAGGTGTTGCAGTCGAAGCCGTGGAGGGCGTTGTCGTAGCCGATGGATTGGACGGTGCCGCGCACGACCTGCTGGAAGTCGACGTAGGCCTTGGTGGTGATTTCTCCGGCGATGACGACCA
>DATLKM010000249.1:0-10797 GCA_035538435.1 Binatia bacterium | reverse complement strand
AACCCGGCTTCCCCGGCCGTCGAAGTTGATCGCCTCGCCCCAGGGTGTATGGTGACGGTCAGTGAAAAACTCCGGGGCGTAAGCGCGAAGATAATTCCCTTCCGGCCCAAAGTGGTTGTAGACAACATCGAGAAAAATCATGAGCCCGCGCTGGTGGGCCGCCTGCACCAGCTCCTTTAGATCATCCGGCCGTCCATAACTGCTATCTGGCGCGAACAAAAGCACGCCGTCATATCCCCAATTTCGCCGACCAGCGAAATCGCCCACCGGCATCAATTCAATCGCCGTGGCCCCCAACTCCGCGAGATAATCCAACCGCTCTCGCACACCCGCGAACGTGCCTTCGGGACTGAACGTTCCGACATGCAATTCGTAGATGACTACTTCTTCCCAGGGCCGCCCACGCCAGCTTTGATCGCCCCATACAAAAGTCTGCGGATCGATCACCTCGCTCGGCCCATTCACATCGTCAGGTTGAAAGCGTGAAGCCGGGTCAGGTACGCGCAGGCCACTCTCAAGAATGAACTGATATCGGCTGCCCACTCGCGCCGCATCGGTGACCAATTCAAACCAGCCCCCTTCCAATCGCGCAAGAGGTTGGGGCTTTTCGCCCGGAAGAACTACTTTCATTTCACGCGCCGCAGGCGCCCAGACACGAAACCTGACTGTACCGTCCTCCCGAATCTCTGCGCCGAACGGCAATTGACTACGCCGCTTCATGCCTCTTCTTTCTTGCCATTGCTGCCCCGTCGCTCCATCAGGATCACCAAAGACCGCGCCTGGAGCGGGTAGCCTGCGCCGCACTCGTATGCACCCGCCGCCCGCAAACCATCCTCCCGCGAAGTATCCATCCACGCCGTCCACGCTGTATTCGGCCGAAATTCCGGCAAGACGAATGAAACATCCTCATGGTGTGCGTTCAGCAGCAAAAGAAAATTTTCATCGACATACTTCCGTCCCCGATCGTCCGTTTCCTCCAGCCCTTGACCCGAAAGGAATACGCCCAACGGCCTCGCCTGCGGATCGCGCCATTCGTCCTCTGTCATCTCCTTCCCCGCCGGATTCAGCCACAGAATATCTTTGATGTTCGCCCCCTTAATAGGCCGACCCTGAAAGAAATGTCGTCGCCGGAACACCGGATGGCGTTTCCGCATCAGGATCATTCGCTGAAAAAAGGACAGAAAATCGCGCTCCTGCGGCTGGAGATTCCAGTCGAGCCAGCTGATTTCGTTGTCCTGGCAGTACGCGTTGTTGTTTCCATTCTGCGAATGCCCCGTTTCATCGCCGTGATAGATCATGGGAACGCCCTGCGACAACAGCAGCGTGGCAATAAAATTTCGTCTCTGCTTCGCCCGCAAGGCCAGAATGTCTGGATTGTCCGTCGGCCCTTCCGCCCCGCAGTTCCAGCTCCGGTTATTGTTGTTGCCGTCGCGGTTTTCTTCACCGTTGGCTTCGTTGTGCTTCTCGTTGTAGCTGACCAGATCCTGAAGCGTAAAACCGTCGTGCGCGGTCACGAAATTCACGCTGGCATACGGCCGCCGCCCGCTGTGAGCATAGAGATCGCTCGATCCGGTCAAGCGGTAGGCTAAATCGGCCACGGTTCCGCTGTCGCCCTTCCAGTAGGATCTGACAGTATCCCGATAGCGGTCGTTCCACTCCGCCCATCCCACAGGAAAGTTCCCCACCTGATAACCGCCTTCGCCCACATCCCACGGCTCGGCGATCAGTTTCACCTGCGACAAGACCGGGTCCTGATGGATGATGTCGAGAAACGCGCCCAGCCGGTTTACCGAATGCAATTCGCGCGCCAGCGTCGCCGCCAGATCGAATCGAAACCCGTCCACGTGCATGTCGAGCACCCAATAGCGCAGGCTGTCCATAATCAGTTGCAGTACCCGCGGATGCACCATGTTCAAAGTGTTCCCCGTGCCGGTGTAATCCATGTAATACCGCGGATTGTCGCCCACGAGCCTGTAATACGTGCTGTTGTCGATTCCCTTGAGCGAGAGCGTGGGGCCCAAATGGTTTCCCTCGGCCGTGTGGTTGTACACCACGTCCAGAATCACTTCCAGCCCCGCCGAGTGCAGAGTTTTCACCATGGTCTTGAACTCGCGCACCCGGTCGCTGGCAAAGTACCGAGGCTCCGGGGCAAAGAACCCGATCGTGTTGTACCCCCAATAATTTCTCAATCCGCGGTCCACCAGCTGCCGGTCGTCCGCAAAACTGTGCACCGGCATCAATTCGATCGAAGTGACGCCCAGCCGGGTCAGGTAATCGATCACCGGCGCCGTTCCCAGCGCCGCATACGTTCCCCGCAAATGTTCCGGGATATCCGGGTGGCGCTTGGTGAATCCCCGCACATGCATTTCATAAATCACCGTTTCATGCCAGGGGATGCGCGGCGCAGTGTCTGCCCCCCAGGTGAAGGCCGAATCGATAACGCGATTCTTGGGCATACCGGCGGCATTATCGCGGCGATCGAACGACAGGTCTTCATTCTTGTTGCCCACGCGGTATCCGAAATGCGCGTCGCTCCAGCGGATTTCCCCATGCACCTGTTTCGCATAGGGATCAAGCAGCAACTTATGATGATTGAAGCGCAGGCCCTTCAGCGGTTCGTATGGCCCATACACTCGGTATCCATAAAGCTGGCCGGGCCGCACCTCCGGCAGATATCCGTGCCAGACCATATCGGTTTGCTCCGGCAGAGGCACCCGCGACAATTCCCGCCGTCCGGAGTCGTCAAACAGGCACAATTCCACTTTTTCCGCGTGTTCCGAATAGAGAGCAAAATTCACGCCTTCGCCGTCCCAGGTTGCGCCCAGCGGGTATGGTTTTCCCGGCCACACGATCGGTTGGAGTGGGGTGGACATCTGCTTTTCTTACTTTCAGGCGGACTGAGGGCTCCTCGTGCGTATGTCTTACACCCGCAGGTGTCCGGAATTAACGATAGGCATCAAAGAGTGTACGTGTACATACTGAGATGTATGTAGTGGACCCGGATTCTGAAAGGTATTCTCCAGCCGCGGTATAGGCGGGACGCTGGCGGCCCGAGCGATACGGGCAGCCTATTGTGACGCGTCGGTTGCGGCGGGATTCCGATTCGAAGCCTGGTGCGCATCTCGCCCCGTTCGCCGAAAATTGAAATAGTTTTCCTCTTGCCGGTTCTCATAGTTGTGGAAAAGCAAAATCTTTGCCTTCGATGCCATGGCAAAGTGCTTGGGAAGCCATATCCCCGGCGCCACCGGAACCTTCTCCAACTCAAAATGTGTGCCCGGCTCCAGTTTGGCTAAAATTCCCCCCATCGCCACCGGACGCACTACTTTCGCCTCGACCTTTACCCATTGAAACGTCTCTTTATCGATCCAGAGCGTGCCTTCCATGCCCGTCAGAGCTTTGGTTTCCAACGTCGGTGGCTGATATCCGGGTCGTGGCTTTGCTTGCAATACATACACATCGTGGCCGTCCACTTTCGCCTCGGCTTGCAGGTTGAAGTCGAACGCTTTGACCATTTCATCCATCAGCATTTGATCGCGTCTGCGCTCGGACTCATACTTCGCGATCCGGCGATCGCGCGCGCGGGGCGATTCGTTCCTCCGCTGGGTCCACGCGCGTTGCATCTTTTGCTTCTCTTCGTCCTGCTGTAGCGCAGAAAGCGCCTTTCCGTCGGCTTCCACCAATCGCTGATATGGGGATCCAAGCATCATCGTCTTTTCATACGTCTTTTTGCCGTCACGTTCGCAATCCTGCTCGAGATAATCGAACTGGGCCTCAGCTTCCCAGTCGCGCTGGTTTGCCTGCAGCGACTTCTGCACAATCGCACTCGCGCTGATGGACTTGCTGGTTTGAGTATTTTCGTTTTGAGCGCGTGCCGTGAAGCTTGCAAGGAAAAGACCGAAAAATACACATGAATATACCGTGGCCCTCGCAAAACCAAGCCCGTGGATAAGAACGCTGGCGACCATCGCTTCAATGTCCTGTTCGTGTGCGTGCTGCTTTCCGGGCTGAACGATGCCGTGCAGCTGAGCCCCGCCGCGCTGCACTCGCCGTGGCTTGCCGCGAGAGAGATTTCGGCGAGGCCGCCGCATGCCCTTCTCGCTTTAGCGCATTGCTCGTAGCACGCGACCGTCGCGCCGACGGCTTTCGCCTGCCTCCCCCGGTCTGCCCCTTTTCGTAGTCGCGCTCCGCTTGCGCTCCCGTCCGCGATGACGTTTTGCCTTTGCCGGGCGGCGGCAATTTTACCCCCGCCCGCCGCGCTTTCGACAATCCGATCGCGATTGCCTGTTTGGTCGATCGTGCGCCATGCTTTCCTTCGCGAATATGGTCTATCTCTTCGCGCACAAATTCTCCGGCCTGCGTGCTGGGCGATTTGCCTTCGCGGGCATCCTCGCGCGCCCGTTCCATCGTTACCTTTTCTGGCATGGCAACCTCTCCTGTACCAGCATAGGAAAATTCCGCTCACGGCGGAATAAACGCATCCATGTACTCTGCCCGTGCGTTTGCTGTATTGAGATTTCGCGAGAAAATTGCAGAAAGGCGAGAGTATTGGTGCGAAAGGGGGGACTCGAACCCCCACGGTTTTACCCGCCAGATCCTAAGTCTGGTGCGTCTGCCAATTCCGCCACTTTCGCAAAAGCGGGTCGTTTCCATTGTATCCTGCCCAAAGATCGCGAAGCCGCCCGGTACCCCGCAGATCGGGCACCCGATGCAACATGAGTTGACGGAGACATCTACGTTCCGGCGACCCGACATGCACTGACAAAAAGTTTTTGTCCTTTCGAAACTTCAGAATGTCGTGTAGCATCCCAGAGCACGAGGGGTCACCATGACGACGAACATAATCCCGCCACGGCGTGATGAGACTTTGCCGCCGCCGTATGCGGCAAACGGGCTGGCAATCGTGCGCGTGGCCATTGGGGCCATGCTCGTTTGGGTCTTCTTCGAGAACCTCGGGAAGGGACTTTACACCCCTCGGGGCTACGCGAACCTGATCCACTACTACATCAATTCCGGCCACTCGCCGGCGGTCTGGAAGGCAGTGATGGGGTTGGTAGCGAATCACGCAGCGGCGGCAGCGCCAGGTCAGGCGGTGACGGAAATCCTGCTCGGTGTCCTCCTGGTCATTGGGATGTTCACGCGTCCAGTAGCGTTTGTGGCGTTCTTATATCTCGGAAGCCTATGGATGTCAGAGTGGGGTACTTCGTGGATCTGGGAACTTCTGGTCCCCGTACTCGCCTCCCTTGGGCTCACCGTGGGGCGCGCTGGCCGGAGGTGGGGGATAGACGCGTGGCTCGCCCAGCGTTGGCCTTCATCGCCCTGGTGGTGATTGGGCCCACCGAACGTGCGAGTATCCGTCATCATTCCTACTCATAACGAGGCGCAAGCGATTGGGCGCGTGCTAGCCGATCTGCCCCGCCCTCTCACCACCGAAATAATCGTCGTTGACAGCAACTCGCACGACGGAACGCCTGAAATAGCGGCAAAGATGGGAGCGCGGTTGGTTGACGAGCCGCGGCGGGGATATGGACAGGCGTGTCTTACGGGTCTGGCCGCGGCAAACTCCCCTGATGTGGTTGTATTCCTGGATGGCGACTATAGCGATCGGCCGTCCGAGTTGCCGATTCTTCTTGCTCCAATCCTCGAGGGGCGTGCTGACATCACTTTCGGTTCCCGCTTGCAGGACCGGCAATCCATCGCCGCGTTGCCCTGGCATCAGGTTTTTGGAAACCGGCTTGCCGCCGGCTTGATCAGGCTTCTTTATCGAGTCAACGTCACTGATCTCGGCCCATTTCGTGCGGTCCGCGCAGACGTACTGAATGACCTAGCCCTCGAAGAGACGACCTATGGCTGGGCAGTGGAAATGATCCTCAAGGGTGCTATCGCGGGCTTTCGCATCGTTGAGGTCCCGGTGAGTTACCACCCGCGCATCGGAAAGTCGAAAATCAGCGGCACCCTGAAGGGAACCTTCGGCGCCGGGTGGTTCATTCTCAGCTTGATCGTACGCTATTATTTCCGGGGTCGAAAGGCTGGGGCGCCACGGCCCGCATAATTCCACTCGAGAGCTTATGAGTTTCTCCAGGGTAGTGCCAAAGGGTTCGTCAGGCGGCGACCGCGTGCTGGTCATTATGGCGAAGGCGCCGAGGGTGGGTGAAGTGAAAACCCGGCTCGCGTCCGGCCTTTCTCCTGAGGTGGTCACCGGATTTTATCGCTGTTTGCTCGAAGACACGCTGGCGCTGACGCGATCGCTGAAGGGTGTGAAAGTTGCCATCATGTGCCCAGACTCAGATGTCAAAGAATTATCGCAGCTGGCAGGCCATGAAGCGAGCGTAGTCGCGCAAAACGGTAAAGGCCTTGCGGCAGGCCTCGTTTCAGTGTTTGCGCGTTTTGCCGAGGGTAACCGGCTCACCATCGCCTTCAACAGTGATAGCCCACACCTTCCACCCGCTGTTCTCGAAAATGCGTTTGAGACTCTGGGATCTCATGACGTCGTCGTGGGACCCACGCACGATGGAGGCTATTATCTTGTGGGCGCGAAGTCCTCTTATCCTTCGCTCTTCGCAAATGACGGAATGGGGACCAGCACCGCCTTGGAAAGACTGCTATTTCGCGCGCGAACTCTGGAGCTTTCCGTGGGTTTTGCAGAACCTTTTTACGATATTGATGTCCCCGGCGATCTTACCCGTTTGGCCGCCGAGCTGCTTCTCGCGCCCGCCAGAGCGCCGCGCACAGCGGCGTGGCTAAGAGATTGGAACCCGATAGCGGGAACATCCCCTGCGAGCAATCAAACGGGCACAGGTGAGATGTGAAAATCACCCCCGCGGGGAGAGTCTACCTGCTCGGCGCGGCGTTGTGCGTGGCCCTGACCATCTGCTCGCGCGGCTCTCCAGATCGCGGCGGAGCGTTCTTCACGGCGTCTTTGATGCTTGCCGGGATCGTGTACCTTTTGGCGATCCGTGAGTTTTTTTCGGCGCCGAAATTTCCCAGGCGCGTGCTTGTCATTGGGCTCGCTATGGCGGCTCTATGGCAAATCGAGTTTCTTCGGGTGTCGCCGGGCGCCGATGATGATATTCACCGCTATCTCTGGGATGGGCGCGTGCAAAGGCTCGGCTTCAATCCTTATCTCCTCGTTCCGGACGATCCTGCCGCCAGGTCCCTGCATACCCCTGAAACCCGCAACTTGAACCATCCGGACCTTCCCAGCCCGTATCCGGCAGGAGCCGAGATTTTCTTCCGCGCAATAACCGCCGTTCGCGAGTCTGTGTTCGCGCTCAAAATAGCCTTTGTCCTCTGTGATTGGGCAATTGTCTTTGTGTTATCGGATCTCCTGCACCGCACGGCGCAACCGGAGCACTGGGTCCTGGCTTACGCCTGGCATCCGCTGCTGGCGATCGATGTGGCGGGCAGTGGTCACGTCGATATTGTAGGTGCGCTCCTGTTGCTTGTCTCCTTCGCCGCGCTGGTGCGCCGCTGGCGCACAATCGCAGCCGTGGCATTAGGGTTGGCAGTCGCAGTAAAGCCGCTGCCGATCGTGTTGCTGCCTCTTTACTGGAAGCGAGTTCGCGTTCGTGATGGCGCGCTGGCGGCAATCGTGGTCGGAATGTTGTACATTCCATTTCTCAATCATGGCCGAATTCCAATTGGTTCAATCGGCACCTATATTCACAGTTTCTGGTTTAACGACCCGGTCTTTGCCACGCTCCGACATGTGGCCGCACCGGAGGTTATCGCAGCACTCGCAGTTCTGGTCGGCATTCTGACTGCGACCTGGTTCAGAAAAAAAACGGACGCATCGTCGCCGGGCGCATTTGCCTGGCCGATGGCGGCATCGCTTTTGTTCGCGCCGGTCGTTTATCCCTGGTACCTGCTGTGGATGCTGCCATTTCTGACGTCCGCTACGACCTTGCCGATCGTGGTGTGGACTGTGAGCATTCTCCCGACCTATTATGTTTGGCATCTCCGCGCGCTGGGCCGGCCATTCATTGTTCCCGTGTGGATTATGCTGCTGGAGTATGGTTCGGTGGCAATCGTTTGTGCGTTTGTCTGGTTGCGGCGCGAGAGAGATAGTGCGAAGCCCGATGCCCTATCAGCCTGAGGCATCGGTCGCCCGCGGATGCGTATCCAAAGACGTCTTTTCGACATCTGTAGACAACGTGCGCAAATCAAAAAAGAGGATCCCCATGAGCAAATCGAGTCGTTCAATGATTCGGATTCTGGCTTTCGGTTTCGTAGTCCTCGCTGCAACCTCCTGGGCGCAGAATCGCCCCCCTATTCTTGAGAAGATGGCCAAAACCTATGGTCTCGATTCCTGGGACAAGATCGAAGCGATCCGCTATACCTGGAACGGGGAGATTCCGGGCTTCTTCAAACTCTCCCGCACCTGGGAGTGGGAGCCAAAGACGGACAAAGTAACCTACGAAGGCAAGGACAAAGACGGCAAGCCGGTCAAGGTGACCTACTTGCGCTCCCAGCTCAGCAGCCAGTCCGACGATGTCAAGAACCAGATCGATCCTGGGTTTCTGAACGACAACTACTGGGCTCTGTTTCCCCTTCATGCCTACTGGGACGCCAGCGCCACCGTAATCGATCAAGGCATGTTTAACCTGCCTCTGGGTAGCGGTATGGCAGAACTGGTTCCGATCAAGTACTCCGGAGGCGGCTATACGCCTGGCGATATCTGGGATCTTTACGTTGGCAAAGACAACCGCGTCGTTTATTTCGACTACCATCGCGGCGGGACCAGGCCGCCCAGCCGGGTTTTTGCGACCTGGGCGGGATACAAAAAGGCGGGCCCACTGCTATTCGCAACCGAGCACCACGGCCGCGCTGATGGCAAGCCGTTTAACCTCGTCATTTCTGATGTGGCAGTGAAGCTGACCGGCTCCGACACTTGGATAAAAGCGCAGTAGCCGCGTGGGGGGACACCGAGTTCAGTTCGTCAGGAGGGAGACGACCGGGCGATCACGACGGTGGTGCAGGAACTTTTCAGCTTGGGCAGATCACGGTCGGCGGCCATGTGTATCGGAAGCACGGGGCGATGCCCGCGGATAATTGGACAATAGAAATCCGGCTGCTCCAGCGCGCCCTGCAAGCGCCGCCGTCCGGCACATCCGCCGTGGCAGGCGTCACGGAAGTCGCATGGTTGACATGCCTCGGGAAGAGTGCGCGCCTGTGCGAAGGGAGGCGAACTCAAAATCTCAACGCCAGCTTCGATCAAACCTGAAAGCGGCTCTCCAGAACCGGGCCAGTAAACGCAGGGTTGAGTCGTGGCTCGCGGTGTAACTCGCACAGTGCTGACGCCGCAACCTCCTTCCAGCGGCGGCAGTCCTGCCAGCGCGCGAATCAGTGGCTCGCCAATCGCGATTACATCGGTCTCGGCGAACAGGCGCTGGAAGCCTTCCCAGTACTCTTCGTAGCTGAGTGCGTAGACATCCGATCGCACCGATTGATACACATTCACACGCAGGGGAGCGTCGAACCGCTTGGCTACCCGCGCCACTTCTGCCAGACGCAAATAATTTGCCTTCATCATGACAGCAACGACGGTCACAGGAATCTCCAGGTTGCGACAGCGTTGCGCCTGCTGTTGGATGAGTGCCCAATTGCCAGAACCGCGCTGCGCGTCCTGTTCAGCCTGGGTTGGATAGTCGAGAGAGAACTCGATGTCATGAAAAGCTCGCAAGTCGTTGTCTTCGAGGACAGCAACACTGTGGCCGTTGGAAGTGATCGTCAATTTGACCGGCTTCGTTCGCAGATAAGCGAGAATTGCCTTGAAGTCGGGATGCATGCCGTTTTCGCCGGTGCCTAGATTCACCGAGCGAACGGGCAGCGATTCAATGACGGCCTTTACTTGATCAAGCGAAAGACGATCTGCGCGAGCAGGATCACGGTAGCAGAAGGCGCAAGTGAGATTACACTCGTTCGTAAGACCCAGCCCCAGAGCGATTCCGGCCAGATGCGAGGGATCGCGAGGCGTGGCCGATACAGATTGCAGTCTGATAGTCATTGATAATTCCGATCACGCGCGCAAGCTTGCCAGGCATTGCGTGTACCGGGCAACTGCGCCAAACTCCGGCCGCTTCCCCAGTTGGCACTCGAGCCGGAAAATCGCCTCATTCTCATCGTCGCGCGAAATCCTTGGCGGCAAGTAATCTGATATAATCCGCACGCCGCGCGCGGATATTACCGCGAGCGACGCTGCTTCCAGCATAGCTTGCAGCCCCGCGGGCGTGAATAGCCGAACCCGTCCGCCGTAGAGAGCCTCTTCTGCCCAGTCGGCAGTGAGATTCACTTCGGCCACGGCCAAATCGCCGTTCAATAGCGCCGCCTTTAACACCTCACCAGCCTGACTACGCACCAATACCGAGAGTATGCTGGACGGCCCTCGTAAAAGGCACGCCGCAGCGCGCAACACACCATTCGGGTCATCGACATACTCCAGAACATTATGGCAAACGATCACATCAAACGATTTCACCTCAAAAAGCGCCGCCAATTGCACGGCGTCGCCATGTTTGACGGCAATCTTATCCCCGACATGCGCTTGCTTCGCGGCACGCTCGGCAATATCCAGCATCGGCTGAGATGAATCCAGCAACGTAACATGAAAGCCAAGCTCGGCCAGGCGCACTCCCACCGCGCCGGTGCCACAGCCAATGTCGAGAGCCAGCAAAGACCCAGCCGGGTGCGGAAGAAATTCCTGCAAGTGGGCAATGGAAAGATCAAGACGCAATCGGCCCCCGGGCGTCTTGAGGTAGGCGGCGTATTCCTGCGCGCCGCGTTGAAAGCGTTCGGGATCTG
>DATLKM010000248.1:0-2555 GCA_035538435.1 Binatia bacterium | reverse complement strand
ACAGAATTGTCCTGGCTAACGACCCCGTAGCGGCCGACGCCACTTGCGCGAGGCTTATGGGGTTTGAGCCGGACAGGATTGCGCACATCCGAGCCGGTGCGCAGTTTCTTGGGAATTCCTCGACAGCAAAACTCGATCAACTGGCGGAGATGGTTCGACCTCCTGAGATACCCTTCCACACGGTGCCGGAATTTGAATACCTTCGATTGAATGCCGCTCGCAACGTCGATCTTGAGACACCGGCATGAGAAGCGAGAGAGCACAAACGCGAAGCGTCGGTGAATCAGCGGCGGATAGTGCGCTTACGCACGCACCGGGCACGACGCCCGCTGAGCGACAAAACGACGCCAGATTGAAATATGGAGATGTCGGACTCTTCTTTATGGCGATACTGGTCATAGCTCTCGCCTGTCGCATCGCTGTTCACATCCACCTACTCGGTCGCGCGACACTCCTCACTCCACCGCTCGCTTTGCAGATTCTGGTCTCGCTTAGCTTGCTCGCAGCCTTGTATCTCATTGTTCGAGTGCGCCATGGACGTGGCGTGTGGAGTTTGCTTGGTTGGTGCCGGCCGACTCGGGAATGTCTCCTGCTTGCCCTCTCCGGTGGAGTTGGTCTTGCGATTTGCACCGATTTCATTGCGCACGCGACGACTCCTGCCAGTCACTTGATTCGCGTATGGGATCTCGTCGTTCTCGGCACGGTGCTGGGCCCGCTATTGGAGGAATCATTCTTTCGCGGTTGCCTTCTGCCGGTCCTGACTCGCACAGCAGGACCAAAGTTAGCGATTCTCGGCGTGGCTGTTCTTTTCGCAACATTTCATCAGGTTACGAGTCTCGCCCAATGGATCTGCTTCGTTGGTACGGGCATTGCATACGGATGGATCAAAACAAAATCCGCCTCAACCGCCGCAGCCGCGATCATGCATGCGGCATACAACGTGGTTCTGTTTTGCTGTCAGCTTCGCTAACGAACCCACAAGAGTCGCGCCCTTCCGAGACCGCTAGCTGAATTCCGTTTGCTTGCGGTGAAGTCCTGACCTCTATAGTCTCAGCTTATCGGGACTCGCGTTTTGAATCTCTTCCATATGAGAAGCCGGTGGCAACCAACCAAACTTGAGCGAAGTGTCCAGGGAATCGCCGAACGCCGCGCAACGAAACAGCTCATGCGCATTCCGTGGAACCGCTTTCAGAAGGGCTACGACGAATATCCTCGTTGGGAAGCCCTTGCGCTTTGGGTGAGGGCTATTGTCGACACCAACGGCGCTGCGCCTCGACTCGTCGTGACTACTCTGAGAGAGCAGTGCCCAAGTTTTCTTGACGAAAGGAGAGGGTCGGGACCCAGTTCGCTTGGCTTCAGCCTACAAGAATGGATCCATGAGCGGGTGTTTGGCACAGCCCGGCAAGAAGGCTGGCTCGACGCACTTGTTTTTTATGGAGTTCGTAGTCTTCGCTCCCAGAGCACGTGGGCGTACTGGGAGCGCTGCGAGGAAAAATGGGACCGGAAGCCGCCCTCGTCATACCCTGGTTTCAAGGAGTGGCTGCGCCTGGCACAAAATTACGGCCCGGAGCGGAGACTTAGCCTCGCCGCTCTTACAGCGGCCATCGAAAAGTACGTCGAATGGAGCACTTTCTCGCGTTGGCTGGAGCCCATCGTCAACATCGAAAATCCGTTGCCAGAACAGGTCGCCGCAGAATTGGAACGGAGGTGCCCCGGATTTTTGGACCAAAGCAACTCACAAATTACGGCGCGCGGACACGCGAGAAAACAAGCCGGGCGAAAATTCATGACCTGGATTGAAGAGCACTTATTCTCTGAGGCAAAACAGCAAGGCAGACTTGGCACGATTCGCGAGCAAGCAGAAATGCATCCGCTGTGTGCGCGAATCGCGCGATACTCCAAGCTGTTTAACAAAGGCCGTCGCGAGAATCTCGCACTTGGATACCCTTCGTTCGCTCAGTGGAAGAGCAGGGCTGAGAGTTACATCGAACATTGAATCGACCGGTCCCGCTGACCGTTGCTTGCATTCCAATGGCGCATCGTCATCTCCGCCGCCTAGAACAGATCTCTGACGTTAGACTCTCTGACTTCTGGATAGCCCGTAATCAGGACTTTGGTCAGCGGCTGATGTAGGATTGGCAACCGCGAAGTCACGCCTTAAGGCGGACGTAATTTCGCCCGCGGTCTTCGATTACTGTCGAAGGAGGAAAAACATGGCAAATCTGAACTTCGACAGGGAAATCGTGGCACTTCTCGTGATCGATCCATACAACGATTTCGTTTCCGAGGGTGGCAAGTTGTGGGATCGCGTCAAGGGAGTTGCAGAGGCAAACGCCTGCGTGCCTCACATGCTGCAACTGCTGACCGCTGCGCGAAGTGTAGGAGTCCGGGTTTTCTATGCTATGCATCATCGCTACCGCCCGGGCGACTACGAGACCTGGAAGTACATCGCGCCGATTCAGAAGGCTGCCTGGTCGCGAAAAACATTTGAGTACGGCACGTGGGGCGGCGAATTCCGTACCGAGTTTGCGCCTCAACCCGGCGACATTGTGGCC
>DATLKM010000247.1:0-4274 GCA_035538435.1 Binatia bacterium | reverse complement strand
GCCGAACCCGGGCAAATCGACGACTTCAGGCGTGCTGGAGGGTGGAGTGGGAATCGACCTGAATCCCTTTCAGCATCGTTTCAGCCATTTCGGATTTCGGGGCGAAGCGCGCGATTTCTGGTCGGGCGAGCCGGATTTTCCTTTAGCCGACACTGGAAAGAAGCGGCAGCATAACTATTTCGTTGGCGGCGGAGTGATCTGGCACTTCTGAGTCTTCTAAACGCGGTTGCCTACTTTTTACCCGCGTATTTAATCTCGCCGTATAATTCCGGCAGCTTTTCCGCTTCGGCGGTGGAGTTTCCGAAGCGCGCCGCTTCATAAGCGGCGGTGAACCGGCCCACACTCGAGCGTAAAGTCTCCTCATGAATAGTGCGGAGAAATTCCTGAGCCGTCTGCCGGCCCGATTTCTTCATGCCACGGCGCGCCAGCAAGCGCGCCATTTTTTCATACCAAAGAGACGCCGCCTTCTGGGGCGATGCTTCCGGATGGGCCGCGAGATGGCGCAGGCGCAGGGCGCGCACAATCGTCCTGGCATTGAGCAGAAGGCCCAGCAATAACACGAGGGCAAAGCTCCACGCCAGCCAATTCCGCGGCGAATTGCCGATGCCGGCCTGCTTTCGTTCCGCCCAACTCAGCATTTGCGCGTAACGCAACTGCGCCCACCACCGCATTTGCTCCCAACTGCTGCGCGTGCCGCTGAGAACGGTCCGCCCGAGAACATACTGATGCGACGAGTCGTAGCTGATGACC
Source organism: Binatia bacterium (assembly GCA_035538435.1). Classification (GTDB taxonomy): domain Bacteria; phylum Acidobacteriota; class Terriglobia; order Terriglobales; family Acidobacteriaceae; genus Sulfotelmatobacter. The sequence goes on along the minus strand of DATLKM010000247.1, from coordinate 3,524 downwards.
CATTCGCGCCAAAAAGATGAAGCGGCGTCGAGGTAGAGCATGGCCCGCTCCCAGCCTTGGGGCGAGCCGGAACTGCTGCCGGGCGTGGGATCGAAGGTGACCCATCCGTAGCCGGGAAAATAAGCTTCCACCCAGGCGTGAGCGTCGCGGGCGCGGACAACGTAGTTTCCGGTAATGTCATTGAACTCATTGCTGGTGAACCCAGTGACCACACGAGAGGGAATATGCAGCGTGCGCAGCATGACCGCCATGGACGAGGCGAAATATTCGCAATGCCCCTGCTTGCGCTCGAACAGGAAGTTGGCCAGAGGATCGGCGACCGGCCCGCGCGGCAGCTGCAATGTGTAAGCGTAATGACCGCGAAGGTGGCGCTCGAGGGCGGCGGCGCGGTCGTAATTGTTGCCGGCAGAAGAGGTGATCTGCGCGGCCAGTTGGGAAATGCGGGGGTCAAGCGGCGTGGGAAGTTCGAGGTAGGGAAGAGCGTATGCAGGGAGGGAATCGCCAGCGTTTCGCAACCAGGCCGCAGGCATGGGCGCGATATCGGAGTCAGCCTCATACGTAGTCACAGGCCGGAACGGATCGCGATTGGTAACCGCGCCATCCCAGTCGGTTTCCATTCCGCGATAGATTCCGCCGACATGGCGGGCCCAGGGCGCGAGGAAGAAAACATTGGTGCCGATGGGTTCCATCATGACGCGATAGTGAATGATCTCGCCGAGCCTGCGGGCCTGCGGTGTGCGGGGCCAGGAGGCGGAGAGGCCTTGCGTGAATAAAGGCACCGCGAAACCGTCAGCTTCGCGAGGCAGGGGGTATTGCTGGCGGGCTTCGCGAGGGTTCGACCAGTTTGCGCCGTCAAAATTCTGCAAGGCCACGCCGCGCCAATGCAGCGGATAGCGGCCGGTGCTGTCGCCATCGATGTGAATGTGCATGACCACGGCGCCGGACTGCTGAATCTGGCCGATGCGGCCGAGTTGGACGTGGTCGCTGAACCCGGTGGAAAAATCGGTGCCGAACGAATAGGAGCCCAAATATCCGGCGGACATGCGGGGCAGCAAGAAGAACATGGCGCCGGCGCCGGCGAGAATCATCACGGCCAGGCCGAAGGCCATGCGGGCGAGGGAGAAAGCGAGATGGCGGTGCTCCTGCGGATCGCGGGAATGGCGCGCCTGAAAAGCGGCGTCCTTGGCCGAGCGCTTCATTTCCATCAAAAGGAAAACCGCGACCGCGATCAGCATGAAAACCGCGAAGAAGAAAAGAAAGACGCTGTCGACGGTGAGCACGGCCGAAGCCAGCACTAAGAGGAAGGCGAGAATCGCCAGCGTGGTGTAGTCGCGGTCGCGGCGCAGAGAGAAGGTGCGGATTACCACGGCGAACAGCACAAGATGAACAGTGGCGGCCAGAAAACTGCGTGAAATCAGGAAAAAATCCGCGCCATAAAAGACGAAATACGAGAGTGTAAGCGGGGTGGTCCAGCGCTGGGAGATCACGATGCGGCGCTGACGGGCGAGAAAATATCCCCGGAGCGTGAGAGCGGCGCCCACCAGCAGGAGCGTGGGTAAATCGAGCGCGCCGGTGCTGGCCAGCGTGGCGAAGCCGGTGATCACCAATAAATAGATGGCAAGCTCGAAGTACTTGCCGATGGCCTGGGTGAGCGAAATCGGCTCCTGCGATGGATTAAGCGGGGTCATTTAAGGCGATGCAAGCTGGATAACGATATTGTTCGCCAGTGCGCTGAAAAAGGAAAGGCGGAGCGGGGCATTTCTTGCACCGAAAGTCACATGGGGAGCACGAGGGCGGTCGGAAATGGCCCGGAATGCGTTGGCGATGAGATTCCCCGGCCCGTAGGTGAAACGCGGGCAATCGATGACGCGAGCGGCGGGATGAGAAGATACACAAGCTGACGGCGCGGTGGCGCTTCTCGAACTGCTAGAATATTTCCAGTCAGGCATCGGTCTCACGCGACGCACTCTCGCCAACCCCGCCAGGTCCGGAAGGAAGCAACGGTAACGGGCTCTTGCGTGTGCAGTGAGTTCCCGGTGCCTGGCTTAAAACTCCGCGCTCGTCTTTACACATCCTTACAACTCTTCACGCAAGAATGGCCGGGTTCCGGCATCTCATTGTGTCAGCTACTGACAATCCATTCCTAAGGTCGAGAAGAGATGATTCGCAATCATTCCGGGCAGCAGGTATCTCCGTCCATCACTATTCACGTCTCCGGCAGCTTGTCGCAAGGACATATCTCGTATCTCGATCAACTGGTCTCTTCGGCGATCGATTGCGGCTTGTGGCCGTTGCTTGATATGGCCAGCCTGCATGAACTGGACCGAGTGGCGCTCGGCTACCTGGTGGGCGGCGAGGGCCGGTATTTCGGCATTGTGGCCTGCCCGAACTTTATCCGCGAGTGGATGCAGGTGGAAAAAGAGCGCTGCGCGGCTTAGGGGCGTGGGCGGGGGCGGTCGTTGGTCGTCGGCCGCTCGTCGTTGGTCGTTGGCCATTCGTCGTTCGTCATTCGTCGTTGGCCGGACGCGCACCGTAACCATTGTGCGGTATGCTGTTTCGCGACTCGCTATGGCCAAGACGACTCGCGCTCCCGGCAAGCGGCAAGTGGCGCGCTTTCGTTTACGCCGGCACCATCTGGTGGATGGGGAACCGGGTGATCTGGTCGCGATTTGCCGCGATGTTTGCGGCGTGCAGGCGCAGGTCGTGTCGGCGGCGTATCTGCAACTGTGGGCGCGCAATCATGCGCTCGGTCGCGGCGAGATCGAAGCCGCGCTGTGGCGGGACCGCACGCTGATCAAAACTTCCCTGATGCGGCAGACGCTGCATTTCATTCCTTCCGACGAATTTGCGGTTTATATTTCCGCGCTGCGGGCGACTCGCAGAGCAGGGGCACTGCGGGTGATGGAGCGCTGCGGCATCAGCGGGGAAGAGGCCGAGGACATAACGCAGGCGACGCTGAAAGTGCTGGCGAAGGGCCCTTGCGGCCGCGCGGAGATTGTGGCGGCGCTGCGTCCCACGGCGAGTAAAGCTGCGCGCTTTTGGCTTGAGAACTCCTGGGGCCTGGTGCGCGTGCCGGTGGCCGACGGCCTGGTTTGTTACGGCAGCGGCGAAAACAATGAAGCGAATTTCATCCGCGTCGATCACTGGCTGCCGAAGGTGAAGTTCAAACTCATGCCGCCCGAGGAAGCGCAGGCCGCGCTGCTGCGGAAATATTTGGGAGCATACGGGCCGGCTAGCCTCGCGGATTTTTCGCACTGGGCGGGGATCTCGATGGTTGAGGTTCGAAAGCTGGGGCCGCTGGCGGATTCTGCGATCGTGGAGATTGCAGAAGGCAAGCGGCCGTTGCTGATGATGCGGGAGGATCTGGCAGAGCTTGAAAAAGCTGGGACCCCGTCGAGTTCCGTTCGTCTGCTGCCGCATTTTGACGTTTACCTGCTGGCGCACCGCGACAAAGATCATCTGCTGAGCGCGGCCCATTACAAACGCGTGTATCGCAATCAGGGATGGATCTCGCCGGTGGTGCT
>DATLKM010000246.1:0-8131 GCA_035538435.1 Binatia bacterium | reverse complement strand
ACCGGGGCCGAGTTGCTGCCGGTCAGCTTGAACGCGGCGCAGTCGACTTCAAGCGCCACTTCGAGCACGGGAATCACTCCCGCGGTAAACCTGGCGGCCGAGCAGAAGGCGCAAGCCGGACAACAGCCTGCTTCAGCCGGCCCCAAATATACGGGCGAGCCGATTTCGGTAAACCTGAAGGATGTGGACCTGAAGGATTTCTTCCGCCTGATTCACGAAATCAGCGGGCTGAACATTGTGCTCGACCCCAACGTTCACGGCACCCTGACGGTTGTGCTGGATGACGTGCCGTGGGACCAGGCGCTCGACATCGTGCTGAAGAACAACGACCTGGCGCGCGAACTGGAGGGCAACGTTCTGCGCATCGCGACCGTGGACACACTGAAGAAGGAAGCCGACGGGCGGCGCGCGCAGATTGAATCGGAGGCGCTGGCGGTGGAAAAGATTTCCATCACCCGCTTCCTGAGCTACGCTCACGCTAAGGACGTCATCGTGACGGTCAAGAAGTTTCTCTCGGTGCGCGGCGATGTCGTGGCCGACGACCGCACCAACGCGGTGATCGTAAGCGATATTCCGAAAGTGATTCCGGTGGTCGATCGCCTGCTGACGCAGCTTGACCGCAAGACGCAGGAAGTGGAAATCGAAGCGCGCGTGGTGGCCGCAACCCGGCAATTCGCGCGTGACATTGGTACGCAGCTTGGTTTCGGATGGGGCGACGGCCACAGCGCGATCGGCGGCAACGCCGGCGCGGGCAGTTCCCCGACCACAGTGGGCGGCCTGACGCCGGGATACATCACGGTACCCGGTTCCGGCAGCACCACAGGCAGCTCGATTCCGCTGTTTTCCAACCTGGGATCGACCGCTCCCACCAGCGGCTTGACCTTCCTGAACGCCAGCAATACCGTGCGAATCGACGCCGTCCTTTCCATGGCGGAATCGCGCGGCTTGCTGAAAGTTCTGTCGCGGCCGCGAGTGGTCACGCAGAATAACATCCAGGCGCTGGTGAAACAGGGTGTGCGCGTGCCCATCGTGACGCAGGCACAGTTGGGCGGTCCGCCGACTGTGACTTACGTGGACGCTTTCCTGCGGCTTACGGTCACTCCGCAGATTACGTCTGAAAATACGATCTTCCTGAACGTAGACGTGGAAAACACCACGCCGAACTTCGGCCAGGAAATTCAAGGCAACCCCGAACTGATTACGCAGCAGGCCACCACGCAGGTGCTGGTGACCGATGGCGGGACAGTGGTGATCGGCGGCGTGATTCAGACGCAGAACTCGATCAACATCGATCAGGTGCCGCTGCTGGGCAACATTCCAATCCTGGGCAACCTGTTCAAACACGTGCAGGTGCAGACTTCGAACCAGGAATTGATCTTCTTCATCACGCCACGGATTATCCAGACATAAAGTCTGACCCTAAGCGAAGTTGAAGATTTGAAGCCGCCGGACTGGAGAAACTGCCAGGCTGGCGGTTTGTTTTTTCCCTAGAATCGCGCGTTCAGCCCCTTCTGCCGACCTCTATCTGGCTCAAGACCAAGAAAATCTTTTTTTCCATGAGCCGATTTCCTTCCGATTTCCGTTTGCTCTTGTGGGAGGAGCCTGGCTTGGCTTCTGGTTTTGGCTCCTTCCGGATGCAATCGCGTTCCGAATACTTCCACACGTACGACTCGTCCGCCCGGGGAGGGAACTATGCGCCGCAGCCACATCGCTGTCCGGAATGTTTTCGCTGTGCTGATTATGCTTCTCGCCGGCTGCTTCGCCCGGTCTGTCCGGGCACAAGACAGCCCGAGGGCGACCGCACCCACGGTGACTCCAACCTGCGGGCCATCCGTTTCTTCGTCAACCTCTGCGCCATCCTGTACGGCGCACGCTCCGGCGAACATAGTACGCTACGTTCCTACGCGCAAAGGTTCCGGCAAGAAGTCGGATGAACCCTTCTCTGTAAATCTGGTCTACTACGGCGGGCCGGTCGTTTCTAACGCTCAGGTAGTCGTAGTCTTCTGGGGAAATCAGGTCGATTCGACGCTCCAGTCCGGGATCGGCGGGTTTTATCAGGCGATTTTGCCCAGCAATTACGCTCACATCGTGGGCGAGTACGACACAATACCGCCTATCGTTTCGTCTTCCCCTCAAGTAATCGGGCAAGGAACGTTTGTAGGCGCCTACACTATCTCCCCGGATTGGTGTCCGGTGGAGGAGGTCTGTACCGTCACCGATCAGGAAGTCCAGATTGATCTCAATGAAGCCATTGGCAACGGTGTTCTCCCCGCCCCGGTTCTCGATGCCGGCGGGAACGTAAACACAATTTACGCGGTCTATTTCCCTCCGGAAGTGACGATTAACTACAACGGCATCCTGAGCTGCCAGCAGTTTTGCGCCTACCATAGTTCCGTAAAAGAGCCTTCGGGCCAGCTGTTCTACGACATAGTGCCCGATATGAGCACCTTCAGCGCCTGCGCCGGATTTTGCGGGACGGAATCCACTCCATTCCAGATGGAAACGGCAATTTCGTCGCAGATCCTCGCCGACACGCAAACCGACCCTTATCTCAGCCAAAGCTCCGGCTTTGCTCCGCCCCTGGCATGGATCGGCACGCTTGGCGAAGTCGGCGACACCTGTTTCCTTGAGGAAAACAGCCTGGCCCAGATAGACGGATATACGGTGCAGACGCTTTTTTCGAACCACTCCGAAGCGTGTATTTCGGCGGTGCCGGACTTCCTGATCACAGCGCCCTCTTCGGCGACCGTCGGCAACTCGTTTTCTATCACCGTCACTGCCCAAAATTCCGATGGCTCGACCGAGACCGGCTACACCGGTACGGTGATCTTTATCAGCACCGATCCGCTTGCTGTCCTGCCCGCCAACTACACCTTTACCTCCGCCGACCAGGGCGTGCACAACTTCTCGGTTATTTTGAACACCACGGGCTCGCAACTGGTGAGTGCCATCGATTCAGCGTATGGAGGGCAATCGGGCACGGCGACGGTGGCGGTCACTCAGGTCACGCACTTCGGCGTCAGCGCGCCTTCCAGCAGCCAGGCCGGAGTGCCCTTCAACGTAACAGTGACTGCGCTTGACCAGAACAACCAGACAGTCACCAGTTACACGGGCACAGTCCATTTCTCGAGTTCAGATAGTGCGGCCACGCTGCCGTCCGACTCCGCGCTGGCAAGCGGCGTGGGAACATTCAGCGTGACGCTGAGAACTCTCGGCTCTCAGACTGTATCGGTAGTCGACACGGCCCACAATAACATCAGCGGCTCGGCTTCGGTTCTGGATACTCCCGGGCCGGCCGTTCGATTTACCGTAGCCGCCCCAAGTCCAGACACGGCGGGTACACCTTTCAATATCACGGTCACCGCATTCGACGCCTTCAACAACGTGGCCACTGGCTATAGCGGCCTCGTGCACTTCAGCAGTTCCGACCTGGCTGCCGTTCTTCCGCCGAATTCGCCGTTGAGCGCCGGAGTTGGAACTTTCCCTGTGACCCTCAACACCGCTGGAAACCAGTCCGTCACCGCTACCGACAGCGTGAATTCGTCGATTACAGGTTCCGTTTCGGTTTCGGTGCTGCTCTCCGGTCAGCAAACTACCAGTACGACGCTTACTTCGAGCTTGAATCCATCCACGTACGGGGTCGATGTGACGTTCACCGCCGAAGTGGTCGCCTCAACCGGGACGCCGCAAGGTGTGGTCACATTTCAGGCCGGAAGCCAGCTGCTTGGCCGGGTAACGCTGCTCGCCGGCTTTGCCTCGCTTACCACTGCGTATTTGAGGCCGGGGACGCCGCAGATCACCGCAAGCTACAATGGCAACACCCACTTCGTTGGCAGCAGCGCCTCGCTTATTCAAACCCAGAACAAAGCCCTCACCGGCACCGATGTCATTTCGTCGGCGAATCCCTCGACCTTCGGGCAGAGCGTGACTTTTACGGTTACGGTGGATTCGGTCGGAGGCGTTCCGGCGGGCAACGTGGTCTTCAGCGATGGCGGCAGCATGCTGGCAACGGTTGCGCTCACCAACGGAACTGCCGCCTACCAGACCAGCGCCCTCACCTCCGGCACGCACCACATCAAGGTTGCGTATAAGGGCAACGCCGACTTCGAGGGAAGCGTTGCTGCGCTGACTCAGTTAGTGAACTAACCTGCGCCATTCTGACCCATCGCCCACCCTTTGCTTTTCCGCAAAGGGTGGGTTTTTTTGCGGATACGGTTTCGCCGCCTCTCGACTGACCGCCTACCCGCGCTCTCCATCGCATGGCTTGCTCCTCCGGCTTTTCGGTAAAATCATTTCTTCTATGAAAACCTTCGAACAGATTGCCGATCTCGAACGCCGTTATCTGCTGAACACTTATAACCGTTATCCCGTGGTGTTGACGCGCGGGAAGGGCGTGTTTCTTTACGATCTGGAAGACCGCCGCTATCTCGATTTTGTTTCCGGCCTGGGGGTGAATGCGCTGGGGCACGCGCATCCGCGGATTGTGAAGACGATACGCGATCAGGCGGCGAAGCTGATTCACGTGTCGAACTTGTATTACCACGAATATCAGGGAGCGCTGGCGGAGAAGTTGTGCACGCTGGCGGGCGGAGCGGCTGACGGCATTTCCATGGGTGCGTGCCGGGCGTTTTTTTCCAATTCGGGCACAGAGGCGATCGAGGGTTCGATCAAGCTGGCGCGGCTGGCGGGACACCGTGCCGGCGGAGAAGCCAAGTGCCGGCTGGTGGGATTGCAAGGTTCTTATCACGGGCGCACGTTCGGAGCGTTGTCGTTGACGGGGCAGGACAAGCATCGCAAGGGTTTCGAGCCCATGCTGGAGGGAGTGAACTTCGTTGCGCAGAACGATCTTGAGGGCCTGCGCGCGGCGGTGAACGACAACACCTGCGCGATTGTGCTGGAGCCGATATTTGGCGAAGGCGGAATTTACGAGTGCTCGGTCGAGTTTCTGCGCGAATGCCGTGCCCTGGCTGACCGCTACAAAGCCGCGCTCATTTTCGATGAGATCCAGTGCGGCCTGGGCCGCACGGGTACGATGTTTGCGTTCCAGACGTTTGGGGTTGCCCCCGATATTGTCGCCATCGCGAAGCCCATCGCTGCGGGGCTTCCGTTGGGTGCGTTTATTGCCCGCGAGGAATTTGCCAATGCCATTTCTCCGGGCCAGCATGGCACCACATTTGGCGGCGGGCCGCTGGCGTGCCGCGTGGCATTGGAGTTTTTGTCGGTTGTGCAGGATGAACACCTGCTCGACAACGTGAAGAAGGTTGGAGCGTACTTACAGCAGGAACTGAAAGCCGTGGCGGAAAAAGTCCCGGCGGCGAAAGAAGTGCGCGGACGGGGATTTATTCAGGGGATCAATCTGGCGATTCCGGCGCGGCCGATTGTGGATGAGGCGCTGGGCGAAGGCGTCCTCTTCAACAGCACTCAGGATACCGTGGTGCGCTTTCTGCCCCCTTTTCTGCTGGAGGAAAAGCACGTGGATAAAGGCATTCGCGTGTTGAAGAAGCTGTTGAAGAAGAAGCGGAAGGAAGCGGCGTAGGTACTGCCCTTTTGCAAAAACAGATTCCTCGCCCGCGCTTCGCGCGCGTGCGGAATGACAGATGGACTGGGCGCCTGGAGCGCTACTGCGTCTGGTGAGATGATTTATACGCGCGATTGGCGATGATGCCTTTAGCTTCCTGCACGGTAATGGTTTGTCCGGCATTGACGTTCGAGAGCCTGTCGATCTGGCCGCTCGGCCATTCGATCTGGATGCTGTCGGCTTTGGTTTGCGAGGCGAGGCCGAACGTGAGCGCGAGTTCGCTCTGCGACAGATAGCTCGATCCCGAGCGCAGCATTTTGGTCTGCTTGTCGCTGCCGGATGTGACCCGCACAACCGCTCCAATTCCATCGCGATTTGATTTTGTTCCGGCGAGCTTAATGCGCAGGCTGTGGTTCGTTCCGCCTTCATTGTGAAACAGAACGGCGGGACCGGCATTGGTGGTCATGAGCACGTCAAGGAAGCCGTCATTGTCTATGTCTGCGTAGGCCGCACCTCGGGCTACTCGGGCTTTGGCGAAGGCCGGGCCCATAGCAGCGGTGACTTCCTGGAATTTTCCGCCCCCGAGATTGCGAAAGAGATGCGGCGGTTCGGCATAGCTGACGCGCTTCTGTACTTTCTCGATGGCATCTTCAATGTGGCCATCGGCGACGAAAATGTCGGGCCAGCCGTCGTTGTCGTAATCGAAGAAGAAACAGCCGAATCCGAGTGTCACCAGCGTGGCGCGGCCGACTTCGGATTGCGGGGCCTCGTCGACGAACAGGCCGTTGCCCTCGTTGTGATAAAGCGAAACCATCTGGTTGGCGAAGTTGGTAATGATGACGCTGGCGTGGCCGCTGCGGTCATAGTCGGCCGCGTCGACGCCCATGCCGGCGCGCGCGACGCCATCTTCGCTGAAGCCAATGCCGGCGGCGACGCCGCGCTCTTCGAAGGTGCCGTCTTTTTTGTTCAGGTAGAGTTTGTTGGGCTGCGTGTCGTTGGCGATCAGAATGTCGGGCCAGCCGTCGCTGTTGGCGTCTAAGATGGCGATCCCAAGACCTTTCGAAGTCGGATCTCCGAGCCCGGCTTTCTGGGTGGCGTCTTCAAATTTCCCAGCGCCGAGATTGTGCCACAGGCGAACGGACGTTCCCTTGTACGACTCAGGCGTGCAATACGATTTGTGCGAACCGTCGAGCGTGCAGTAGAGATCGCCCGGCTCGCTCCATTGCACGTAGTTGGCGACGAGAAGGTCGAGTTTGCCGTCGCGGTCGTAATCGACCCAGGCGGCGCTGGAGGAAAATTCGTTTGGCCCGAACATTCCCGCGGATTTGGTTGTCTCGGTGAAAGTTCCATTGCCGTTGTTGTGAAACAGATGGCTCTGGCCGAGGGCGGTGATGAAGATGTCATCGAAGCCATCATTATCGTAATCGCCGACCGCCGCGCCCATGCCGAACATGGGGATGGCGAGGCCGGCTTTTTCCGTCACGTCGGTGAACGTTCCATTGCCGTTGTTGTGATAGAGCTTTGGAGTTGTCGCACCGCCATGAGCGTGACCGGGAAAATCGTCGCCATTGATGAGGAGAATGTCGGGATAGCCGTCGTTGTCGTAATCGATGAAGGCGCAGCCGGGGCCCATGGTTTCCGGCAGCCATTTTTTTCCGAAGGCCCCGTTGTTGTGGGTGTAACGTATGCCAGCCCTGGCGGTGATGTCGGTGAAGCGGGTTTGCTGCGCTGGGGCGGCGAGGGAGAAAAACATTAACCACAGAGCCACAGGGACGCAGAGAAAAGCAAGAAAATTGCCTCTACGGCCTTGTGACTCTGCGCTGAATGGTTTTGATGGGTTCAATGCGATGCTCCTGAGTTCGCTGCGAGTGTGGGACGGCGGGGCGTTCCTATTTGAGTCGAATTGACTGGCAGCGGAACCGAGACGTGTTCGTGAATCGACTGGCGCTCGTTATTGTCTTCGGGGTGAAGTTGACGGTACGGGCCTGTGATGGTCTGCGAGGATTCATCGGCTTTGAAGCGCAGGTAGTGGGCCTGGTGTTCCCTGGCGAGTTTGTCGTTGCCCAGGCCCTGGTAACAGAGCATCAGGTTGTAGTGCGCTTGCAGGTCTTCGGGGTCGATGGCGAGCACCTGTTGCAAAATGGTGACTGCGTCGGCATATTTCCGCTGCAAGAAAAGAATCCGGCCGAGATCGTTCAGGGCGACGCGGTCCCGCGGATATTGGCTGAGGACGACATGCAACCGGCCGGCGGCTTCGCCGTATTTTCCTTCCGACCGCAATACCCGGGCATAGAAATAGTTGGCGCGAGCCAGATTTGGCGACAAGCTCAATGCTTTTTCGAGCACCACACGCGCGCGTTCCATGTCGCCTTCCTGAACGGCGCAGCGGCCGATGTTGATCCAGCCGTCGGGATTGGCGGGATCGGCCTCGGTGACTTTTTGAAAGGCGGCCGCGGCGGCCTTCAAATCTCCTTGCAGAAACAAGCCGATGCCGTAGTCGTTCCAGCGCTGCCACTCTTCTTTCTTTACGTCAGTTTCAGGTTTCGGCGTGGAGGCGGTATGAGGCACAACCGGCAGGGTCACTTCATTTTCGGCTACGGCAACGATGGGCAG
>DATLKM010000245.1:0-10743 GCA_035538435.1 Binatia bacterium | reverse complement strand
AAGCGGGGATGAATCATGCCGAAGAGCTGGAAGCCTACGCTATTGCGCCCGCAGAAAAAAATCGGCAGCGCCGTCGCCCCCGTCTTGCGAATCAGGCGCGCGGCAGTATCGTTCCACAGGGGGTCGAGGATTTCAGCCTGCGGAAACTGCAGGTGCGAGACTTCGCCGGCGGGAAAAACCGCCAGCATTCCTCCGCCCCGCAGCCACGCCAGAGCGTCGCGCAGGGCGCGGCGATTGACCTCAACTGCTTCGCGCGTCTGGAAGGGGTCGACAAAAATGCAATGTTCGGCCAGTTCCGGCACATCGCGCAGTAGGGAATTGGTCATCACTTTCACGTCTGGCCGCACGCGCGTGAGCAGCACCGCGAGCACTGCGCCATCCAACATGCCGAAAGGATGATTTGCCACAGCCACCACCGGCCCAGCCGCCGGGATCCTCGCCACATCCGCAGAATCTACGCGCAACTCAACTCGCATTTCAGCGAGAAGATTCACCATCCCAAAACCATGTGGCGCCTGGCGCACGCGGCGATACAATTCGCGGACTTTGTCGAGGGGAATAAATTTTTCCGCCAGCGGCGGAATTCCCGGCAGGCCCGAAAGGTGGGTTAAAACTTCGGGCGCTGAGTCGTTGCCGTGGGCTGAATCGAACGGCATGTTATAGAACTACTTCAGCCAGTTTGCGGCAGCGTGAAGAAGAGGTTAAAAGCTGATGAAATATGCGGAGACTGAAGCTCGAAAGTAACCTGAGGTAACCCGCGCTAGGCTTCCAGCCGGAAACGCGTTTCCGCCAAAGCGTAGAGTTTTCGCCAGACCAGCCGATTCACGCTCACAACCATGGCCGCCATCATTATCGTGGCCGCCAGCAGCAGATCGAAATTCCCGCTGTCGGTAGCCTGGCTGATGGTCGCGCCCAATCCGGTGGTGGTGTAAATCTGGCCTTTGAAGTGAAAATACTCGGCCACAATGCTGGCATTCCACGCTCCGCCGGAAGCGGTCACCAGCCCGGTTACGAGATAAGGAAAAATTCCCGGCAGAATCAGTTTTTTCCACCGCTCCCAGCCAGTCAGCTTGAAAACGGTGCAGGCTTCCTTCAAATCGGTGGGAATTGCCATCGCTCCCGCGATCACATTGAACAACACATACCATTGCGTACCCAGCAACAGTACGACGATCGAAGCCAGTCCCAGCCCGCCGCCGATTCGAATCAGCACCAACAAGATAACCGGGAGCAACGCAGTTGCGGGAACGGAAGCCGCGATCTGCGCGAGGGGCTGCGCAATCCGCGCCAGCCTCGGATTGGAGCCAATGGCCACACCCGCAGGCACGGTCCACAATGTGCCAATCAGCAGCGCGGCGGTGACGCGCAGAAAAGTTGCCCCCAGGCCGAGTGCGGCTTCGTGGATCTCCGCCTTTTGCAGGCCAGTAAGGATGAGGGCGACCCGGACCACCCCGTAGCCGATGGCAATGAGTACGGCCAATGCGATGCCGTAACCCACCCATGTTTTCCACGACGGCGCCGGCTCCCGCTCCGGCTGATCCTGGCAATGTTCGCGGGCGAAGTGCAAAAGCAGCCGCTCACTGAGCGGGGTCAGAAGCTTTTTCTGCAGCCGCGCCAGCCCGCTCGAATGCTGCACGAAATTGAGCACCCACGACCGTGGCGAATCGGTGCTCTCCACCTGCTCGAACTTGAACTTCTCCGCCCAGGCAATCACCGGCCGCCAGATAAATTGATCGAGCAGCACGATCACGAAAATCATCGTGCCCACGCCCCACAGAATCGAGATCATGTCGCCCTCGCTGGCTGCGGTTTGCAGGTAGGAGCCCAGGCCCGGCAGGCGGAAGTCGCGCGATCCGAGCACGAACATTTCGCACACCATCAGCGCGAACCAGCCGCCCGCCACCGACATCATCGAGTTCCACACCAGTCCGATGGCGGAATACGGCAACTCCATCTGCGTGAAACGCTGCCACCAGCTGTAGCGGTAAATCTCGGCTGCCTCACGCATCTCGTGGGGAATGCTCTTGAGCGAGGCGTAAAAACTGAACGCCATGTTCCACACCTGGCCGGTAAAGATCAAAAGGATCGCGCCCAGCTCCACGCCCAGTTGGCGTCCGGGAAAAAGCGCGACCATGGCCAGCATGACGCCGGGAAGAAAGCTGAGCACCGGGATCGACTGGAGCACGTCGAGTAGGGGGATCATAAAGCGCTCGGCGCGGCGGTTGTAGGCGGCAATGTAGCCGTAGACGAGAGTAAACAGCAGGCTCAGGCCGTAAGCGATGGCAATCCGCAGCAACGAATAGCCCGCGTAAATGGGCAAAGCGCGCGGGCTGCGGGAAATCTCGACTGCGGGAGTGAACGGCCCGAACCACGAATGTCCCGCCACCACCACGCCATAGAACAAGGCGATGCCCGCCGCGAACATGATGATGTCGGGCAGGTGCGAGACTTCAATGCGCGGCAACTGCGACCAGAGCCGGTAGGCAGAGAATCCGCGCCATGTGTTCGTCTTTTTCATCGCTTGACTCTTTGGGGGTTAACTTCAGCGGGCGATCAGGTATTTCCAGGCGACGACTCGGTCCCTTGGGCCACTGGAGCGGAGGCTTCCATCTGCGCTTCGGCTTGCGTCAGCCGGCCGTTCTCGCGATCGTAGTCGAAGATTTCGGCGTAGCGGCCCCAATTCATCGCGGTGTCGAACTGGCGCTGGACTTCGTCTTCGGAGAAATGCTCGTCGAGAATATCGTGAAAAAACTCATCGGAGATGGCGTGGTCGGACTTTCGCCTTAGAATGCTGTCGATTTGCCTCAGGATGGTGACGTGATCGAGCGACGCCTCGCGGAACAAGACCTTGCGGCGTTGAATGTCGGCGTCGGCAAAGGCCGCGCCGGATTGCGACAACTGCACCGCGCCTTCTTTCAGCCAGGCGAAGCCGAGCAGTTGGCAGGCTTCCAGAATGGGCAGCAGGTCTTCCACGTCCATGACCAGGTCTTCGCTCAAGCGGAACAGGTCTTCCTTGCCCCCGCGGTCGTGCAGCAGTTCGACCAGCCCGGCAATTCCGCCGACGCGCGCGTGCGGCAGAATCTGATATTTCGAAGTGCGCACCGGGGCCTGTCCTTTTTTCAGGCCGCCGGCCGGCAGCACAATTTCGCCGCTGGCTTCCGGATCGGGCAGCGTGTGCTCTACGTCCGGTTCGGTCATCACCTTATAAATGTAGTCGACCAGTTCCACAAACTTCGGAGATTTGCGGTCGCGCGGTTGAGTCAGCCGGACATTAATATCGGTTCGTATGCGGGCGGGGTTGCGGCCCAGAACCACAATTCGATCGGCCAGCATGACGGCCTCTTCAATATTGTGCGTGACAATAAAGATGGCGTTGGTCGTCATCTTCTTGTTCAGCCACAGTTCCAGCAGTTCGCCCCGCAGATTTTCCGCGGTGAGCACGTCGAGCGCCGAAAACGGTTCGTCCATGAACAACACTTCGGGCTCCACAACCAGCGCGCGGGCGAAACCGACCCGCTGTTTCATGCCGCCCGAAAGTTCCTTGGGGTAAGCGGTTTCAAATCCATCCAGACCGACCGTGTCGAGCGTGCGCAGCGCCCGCTTGCGCCGTTCGACGGCATCGACCCCCCGGGCTTCAAGCGGAGCCTCCACGTTTTCCAAAACCGTGAGCCATGGAAACAGCGCGAAGCTCTGGAACACAATCGCCACGTTCGGCACTTGGCCGTTCAGCGGTTTGCCGTGCCAGAACAGTGCCCCGGATGTGGGTTGCGAAAGCCCCGTCAACATGCGCAGCAGGGTCGATTTTCCACAACCGGATGCGCCCAAAATCGCGATAATCTTGCCCGGTTCGATGGCGAAATCCATCAGGCCCACAACCTGCACACGCGTCCCGTCGGCCTGGGGATAGGACTTCTCAATGGCCCGCGCTTCGATAATGGGTTCGCCCGCCACGAAAACTCTCCGTAACTTCTATACACGATTTAGCGCGGGGCGCATAGGCGGGGACAAAAAGTTTGCCGGCGACGCCGTGCCGCGCGGCTGCACGGCACACCGCCATCGCCGGAGCCAGGAGATTCCGCCGGGCGCTGCGGATCGCCCTTGCGAAACTGCATGTTATAATTTCTTATTCCAGTCGCCTAGCAGTGCCCGGAGGACCGTATCGAAAAACGTTTTATCCGTACCAACGATCGTATTCGTGCTCGCGAAGTTCGCGTGATTGATGATGAGCAGGGGCAGATCGGTATCATGCCGCCCTACGAAGCGCTCAAGTTGGCCCGCAGCAGGAATCTGGATCTGGTCGAGATTTCACCCAGCGCACAGCCTCCCGTATGCAAAATCATGGACTACGGGAAGTATCTGTACCAGCAGGAAAAAAAAGAGCGCGAGGCCAAGAAGCACCAGAAGACGATCACCGTAAAAGAGGTCAAGTTCCGCATCAATGTGGACGACCACGATTACGAGACGAAAAAGAACCACGTTCTGCGCTTTCTTGACGAAGGCGACAAGGTCAAGGCAACCATCTTCTTCCGCGGACGTGAAATGACGCGGACGAGCCTGGGGCGGCAGATTCTGGAACGCCTGATTAAAGACGTGGAGCCGTTCAGCATTGTAGAGTTCCGGCCGCGGCAGGAAGGCAACACGCTGCATGCCATCCTGGCGCCGAAGAAGTCGGCGGCCGACCGCGAGAAAGAAAAAGAGAAGGAAGCGCGGCACAAGGCCAAGCAGGAAAAAGCTGAGCAGGAGAAGGCGCCGCAGGCCGCCATCCCGGTAAAGAAGGAAGAACAGCCTGAGGCGGTAGCGGCCGCATCCGCCAATCCCACCTCCCAGGCCGGTTAGCCTTCGGGGCGGGAAGCGCCTGATAAAATATCTTTGACTTCCGGCGCGGTTGGCCTGGTTTTGTATCCATAAAACTTTGAGAAGCACGACTGGCCCAAGCGCCGGCCGTTAAGGACTTATGCCGAAACTGAAATCGCACAAAGGCGCGCAAAAGCGCTTTAAGAAGACTGCCACCGGCAAGGTGAAGCGCGGCCATTCCGGGTTGCGCCACATGCTTTCTTCCAAAGCCAAGAAGCGCAAACGCAAACTCGGAAAAGCCACGCTGGTCAGCGACGGCGACTTGCTCAAAGTCAAGCGCATGATCCCGTACCAGTGAAGGAAATTTGTAATTTGTGATGCGAAATTTGTAATTTGCCGGTCACAGATTACGGATTTCCCCGGCGCGTGAAGAGGTCAGCGAGACATTCCTTACCTCCAGCCGCCAGTAAATCGAAAGCAAAAAGGAGAAACCAATGCCTCGTGTAAAACGCGGAACCAAACGCCGCGCCAAACGCAAAAAGATATTAGACCGCGCCAGCGGTTATTTCCTGACAAAGTCGAAACTCTACCGCTCGGCCAAAGAAGCCGTCGAGCGCGGCCTCAAGTTCGCCTATTCCGGGCGCAAGCAGCGCAAGCGCCAGTACCGCTCCCTGTGGATCGTGCGCATCGGCGCCGCCGCCAAACTGAACGGCATGAGCTACAATCAGTTCATCCACGGATTGAAAAAGGCGGGCATTGAACTGGACCGCAAGATTCTGGCCGACCTGGCGGTGCAAGACGCGCCGGCGTTTGCCCATCTGGCGAGCCAGGCAAAGTCAGCCATCAGTGCCGCATAAGTTGGACTTGTCATCCTGAGCGGAGTAAATCGGTTCGCGAGGGCGAACCGATTTACGCAGCCGAAGGATCCCTTTCATTCAGGAATATGTACCGGCTTCGCCGGGAGTTCACGCGACGAACGTGGCCTACACCGTTCCCAAACTGACGGACTATTCGCCCTCGGCCCTTGCTCTGGCCGCCGGCGAGTGTGTGGACGCCTGCAAACTCGAAGCAGAGAGCGTTCATACCGACGCCGAACTGAAGGCCTACCGCGACCGCTGGCTCGCCCGCAAGAACGGCATTCTCACCCAGATTAACGACCTGTGGCTGAAAGGGGCGCCGAAAGAAGGCAAGCGCGAAGCGGGAATTCGGGTCAACGAACTGAAGACGCGCGTTACCGAACTGGTCGAAAGCGCTCGTGTCGCCGGCTCTGCGGACTCCGCCGCGGACGATCTTATCGACATCTCCCTCCCCGGAATCCGCCGTCCCATCGGCGCCGAACATCCCATCCTGCGCACTTCGCGCGAGATGTGCGCGGTGTTCAAGCGCCTGGGCTATTCCATTGCCGACGGCCCCGTAGTTGAGACCGATTACTACAACTTCGAAGCTCTGAATTTCCCCCCCAATCATCCCGCGCGCGACACGCAGGACACGCTCTTCATCGCCAACCAGCAATCGAGGCCCGCGCGCGAACGTCTTCTGCTGCGCACCCACACATCTCCCGTGCAGATCCGCACCATGGAGAAGCTGCGTCCGCCCATTCGCATCGTGATTCCGGGCGTGGTGCACCGCAACGATCCTCCCGACGCCAGCCATTCGCCCATGTTCAATCAAATCGAGGGCCTGGCGGTCGACACCAACATCACTTTCGGCGATCTAAAAGGCACGCTCGATCACGCCATGAAAGAATTTTTTGGCTCCAGCGTGAAGACCAGTTTCCGCCCCTCGTTCTTTCCCTTCACCGAGCCCAGCGCGGAGTTGTTCATTTCCTGCATCATCTGCGGCGGAAGCGGCAAACGCGGCAATGACAATGCCCCCTGCCGCCCCTGCAAGCAAACCGGATGGATCGAGATTCTCGGCTGCGGCATGGTCGATCCTAACGTGTTCGAGTTTGTCCAGGACAACGGCTACGATCCGAAGAAGGTTTCCGGCTTCGCCTTCGGTATGGGCGCCGACCGCATCGCCATGCTGAAGTATGGTGTGGACGATTTGCAGTTGTTCTTTTCGGGAGACGTGAGATTTCTGGAGCAATGGGCGTGAGAACTCCTGGCAAAGAGCTGGAAACTGGCAGCTAGTCGCCAGCGGCTGATTTTCATGAAACTTTCTTCCAATTGGATTCGCGACTTCGTCGATCTCACCGTCGATGATCGCAAGCTCGCCGAAGACCTGACTTCCGTCGGCATCGCCGTCGAAGGCATCAGCGGCTTGGGCGCCAACACCGTCTTCGAGATGGAGATCGGCACCAATCGCCCCGACGCGATGAATCATTACGGCGTGGCACGGGAAGCGGCCGCGATCTATGACAGACAGTTCTCCGTTCTCAGTTCTCGGTTGTCAGCAAAACCTTCGTCCGGCGAGAGCTTCCCGATTACCGTAGAAGAGCCTGAGCTGTGCCCGCGGTTCTCTGCGCGGGTCATTCGCGCAACCAGAGTCAAACCTTCGCCTGAGAAGATCGCTCATCGCCTGCAACTGCTCGATCAGCGCCCCATCTCGAACGCTGTCGATGCGACGAACTACGTTCTCTGGGAAATGGGCAAGCCCACTCACGTCTTTGATCTTGATCTGCTCCAAGGCGGCCGCCTGATCATCCGCAAAGCCAAGCAAGGTGAAAAGCTCAAAACGCTCGATGGCGTCGAGCGCACGCTGACTGCGGAAGATCTCGTTGTCGCCGATGGCAGGAAGCCCGTCGGACTTGCCGGCGTCATGGGCGGCTACGACACCATGATCACCGAAAAGACAAAGAACATTCTGATCGAGTCGGCGTGGTGGGACCCGCTCACCGTGCGCAAGATGTCGCGCCGCCATGGCCTGCACACCGACGCGTCGCACGGGTTCGAGCGCGGCGCGGATTTCGAATCGACCGTGCTCTCGTGCGACCTCGTGGCCAGGCTGATTCTCGATTCCGGCGGTGGTGAACTTGCCGGCGACGTCGTCGACGTCATCTCCCGGAAATTGGATCAGGCGCCGATCGTGCTGCGCTTGTCGGAAGTGCGGCGCATTCTCGGCGACGAGCTCACCGGCGGGCATGTTTTCCACATTCTAAAAAAGCTCGGCTTCATTCTCATTCCCGAGGGCCAGGAAGACGCCGAGTTTCGCGTGCAGGTACCGAGCTGGCGTCTCGATGTCGAACGCGAGATCGATCTGATCGAAGAAATCGCCCGCCTGCACGGTTACGACAAGTTCGAGAATACATTGCCCGTCTATCGTGGCGCGGTGGCCGAGCCGCCCCATGCCGCGCTGGATGCCGATTTCCGCGAGCGCGCCCGCGCCCTCGGTTACAACGAGGCGCTCTCCCTGACTTTTATTTCGCACCCCGATGCGGAAAAGTTTTCCTCTGCGACAGTTCTGGAATTGGAAAATCCGCTCAGCGAAGAAGCCAGCGTGATGCGCACGTCGATGGCGCCGGGAATGCTCGACATGCTCGCCTACAACCTGAATCGGGGCACAGAAAATGTTCGCCTGTTTGAGATGGGCCGCGTCTACGAAACCCGCATTGGCGAACGCGTGGAACCGGAACGAGCATGCCTGGGCGCGACAGTTGCCGCCGTCAACTCGGTGTTGCCGGCGAGCGGCGCGCTCGACCGGAGCAAGGGCGAACAAGCCCAGGCTGCTGAATCCTTCCGCGCCTTCAAGGGCGATGTGGAGGCCATTCTCTCCGCCTTTGCCCACCGCGAACTGACATTCGACCGCGCAACCGCGGAATATTTTCATTCCGGCCGCTCAGCCCGCGCCTTGCTCGATGGCATTCCGGTCGCCCAGTTCGGACAAGTCGCCGAATCTGCAAAAGCCGAACGCAAGCTGCGGCAGGATGTATTTCTCGCCGAATTCGATCTCGACCTGTTGCACGCCCGCGGCGCGCGCAGCATCGATGTCGCCGCGCCGCCAAAATATCCCGCGGTGGAGCGGGATTTCTCGTTCGTATTTCCCCACGCGGTCGAATTCGACGCGATGAAGCGCGCCGTCTCCGGGCTGGAGGTGGCCGAATTGCGCTCGTTCGCCCCGGTCGAAATTTTCCGTGGACAATCGATCGGAGCGGGGAAATATTCCGTTCTTCTGCGTGCCCGCTTCCAGTCGGAAGAAGGCACGCTGCGCGACGAGCAGATTGCCGAATGGTCGGCGCAGATTGTCAAAGCGCTTCAGGCGCTGGGTGGAACGCAACGGGCCTAAGTTATAACCGCCCAGACACACGGGAGCGGACAAAATTCTTCGTTTGCGGGCCGCTGTTCAGCTCAGGCCTGTGGTCCAGGCGCGTTCAACCTTCATGAAGTGGCTCCCGTTCTCTCCTCTGTGTCTCTGCGACTCCGTGGTGAAGAAATTTCTGCTAACCTGCCGATATGGCCGATGTAATCTCCTCCCCGCGGCAAAAACAATTTCTCAGCGACAAAGTCTCGCACTTCACCGAATCCGTAATCCGGGACATGACGCGGCAGGCCATGCTTTACGGTGCGGTCAATCTGGCGCAGGGGTTTCCCGATTTCCCCGCTCCAGCAGAGATCAAAGAAGCGGCACGCCGCGCCATCGAAAGCGACGTCAACCAGTACGCCATTACCTGGGGAGCCAAAAATCTCCGCAACGCAATCGCCCGGCAGATGGGCGTGTGGCAGGGAATTGCCGTCGATCCCGAAAGGGAAGTCACCGTCTGCTGCGGATCGACCGAGGCCATGATCTCCACGCTGCTCGCCGTGTGCAATGCGGGCGATGAAATCATCGTCTTCGAGCCGTATTACGAAAACTACGGCCCTGATTCAGTCCTCAGCGGCGCGCGCCCGAAATTCGTAAAGCTCCGCCCGCCTTCAATTGCCGGCGGCGAGTGGACCTTCGACGAAAAAGAACTGCGCGCCTCCTTCAGCCATCACACTAAAGCCATTATCGTGAACACGCCGAATAATCCCACCGGCAAAGTATTTACTCGCCGCGAACTCGAACTGATTCGCGATCTCTGCGTCGAATTCGACGCGCTCGCCATCACCGACGAAATTTACGAACACATTCTCTACGACGGAACCAGGCATATCTCCATGGCTTCGCTCGACGGAATGAAAGAGCGCACCGTCACCATCAACGGCATGTCGAAAACCTACAGCGTTACGGGATGGCGCGTAGGATGGGCGGTTGCGCCTGAAGCGATCACGAATGCGATCCGCAAAGTGCACGACTTTCTGACCGTGGGCGCGCCCGCTCCGTTGCAGGAAGCTGGCGCGGCCGCCTTAAGCCTGCCGCAGGAATACTACGCAAAGCTGGCGGAAGGCTACCGCACGCGCCGCGACCACCTCATTCCCGCACTCGAAGCGGCCGGTTTTCAGTGTTATCGTCCGCGCGGGGCATATTACGTGATGACCGATATTTCTGCCTTCGGATTCGAGAATGACCTGGCGTTCACGAAATTTCTGGTGAAGGAAATTGGCGTGGCGCCGGTGCCGGGATCCAGCTTCTATCGCGATCCTCGCGACGGAGCGCAGCAGGTGCGCTTCGCCTTCTGCAAGAAGCCGGAAACGCTCGATGCCGCTGCCGGGCGGCTGTCAAAGTTAAAGAAGAGTGTTTAACGGAAACTAGTCGCCCGCCCCGGGCGTGAGCGAGCGCAAATACGCCAGCACGGCTTCGGCGTCTTCGCGGCTCATGCGGAATTGCGGCATGGGCGCGCGCAGGCGCGCTCCATCCTGCCAAACTCCGGTCGTCAACAGCGTTACCAGGTCCGCGTCCGTGCCCGGCGGCGTCCCCGCGAGCCGGGGCGCTTTCAGCGGCCAGTTGGAAGTGGCCCGCGACGGTTGCAGCCACAGCGCCGCGCCGTCCAGCCAGTGGTCGCGGTCGAGGTCTCCATTGCTCAAACGCGGCGTGTGGCACATGCTGCACATGGCCACGCCTTCCACAATATATTTTCCCCGGGCTACGTTG
>DATLKM010000244.1:0-4377 GCA_035538435.1 Binatia bacterium | reverse complement strand
CGTCCCTTGGTTGGCTAAATGCCTAATGCGAGTGGCTGGAGGTCAACGGAAAATCATCATACACTCCCGCATTCTTTGCGGAGGGCAGAAAATCCCGCGAGCCAGGCGACTTTTCCACAACATTTCCACGGAAAGGTACATGGTGGGACAGCCGTCCTCCGCTGTCCGTGCCGGCTTCAGTGACAGGTCAGTCCAGAATCTGACGCTCGAAGGCAGATTGCCCTTCGCGACTCGAAGGCAGATTGCCTTTCGCGACTCGAAGGCAGATTGCCTTTCGCGAAGAAGTTCAGCGAAAAACAGGCAGCTATCTCGTCCCTTCGGCCGTCTTCGCAGACAGAGGAGACAGCCTGTCGGCAAGCCAGAGCTTAATGAGCGATTGGCGAGTAACTCCCAATCGCCGCGCTTCCCGGTCCAGGGAATGCACCATCCACGCGGGAAAGTCGACGTTGACCCGTTTGGGATCATTGCCGATGCGCCACGCCCTCTTGAGATCGAACTGATTGCTGATCTCTTCCCCGCGATCAAATTTGCGGTCCACTACTCGCGCTCTCAATATCTTCGTTTTCATAAATACTTATCTCCGTCTTGCGGGAGCGCCGCACCGAAATCAGCCGAATGTTCTCATCCGCCTTGCCTTCCCGAATCCCTTCCCGATTACTTCCAGAGTGTCCTCGGCTAAATTCAACTCCGGCAGTTCGTCACGCGTAAACCAGCACACGTCGGCTGCGTCGCTGGCAGCGCTCAATTCTCCCGCAAGCCGCCGGCAAAGAAAATCAATCAAAACGTAGTGATACTGCACCCGCTGTTCCGCGTTCCGCAGCACCCGGTCATACACTCCGAGCAACTCCACCGGTTCCACGGTCAGCCCGGTTTCTTCCCGGGCCTCGCGCACGGCCGCTTCCCGCACCAGTTCGCCGACTTCGAGCACGCCGCCGGGAATCGACCACTGCGCTTCCAGCGGAGGGTGCGCCCGCTTCACCAGCAGGACACGGTCGCCTTCAATAATGACCGCGCCCACGCCGACCAGGGGAACCTGAGGAAATTCGCGTTGCATGGTAGCAGCATTGTACGGGAGGGTGCATTTTGATCGCGTTCGCTGCGCTCGCTTGGACAGCCGAGGCGGCTGTCTCTACATGGGCTGTGGCTCGGTTGCTTTGTGGTTAAATAAAGATGCCGCATGCCTCTCGAGGAATACAAACGCAAACGCCGGTTCGACGAAACGCCTGAGCCCGAGGGCAAAGTCGAAAAGAAATCGACGCACCGTTTCGTAGTGCAGAAGCATGACGCTACCCGGCTGCACTATGACTTCCGGCTGGAACTCGACGGCGTTCTGAAATCCTGGGCCGTGCCCAAAGGCCCGTCGCTCGATCCGGCCGACAAACGTTTGGCCATGCAGGTGGAAGATCATCCTGTTTCGTACTTCGATTTTGAAGGCATCATTCCGGAAAACAACTACGGCGCAGGCACGGTCATGGTGTGGGACATGGGCACTTGGCAGCCGCTTTCGCCAGTAGCCGTCGAGGGAAAATATCTTCCCGGGACCGACGCCGAAGCCAACTCCATGCTGTCCAAAGGCGATCTGAAGTTTCGGCTGAAAGGCCAGAAGCTGAACGGCGATTTCGCGCTGGTTAAGATCAAAGGCAACCGACCGGGAAGTAAAGGCACAGAATGGCTGTTGATCAAGAAACACGATCAATATGTCGTTGAAGGCTATGACATTGATAGCTACGACGAATCGGTCATCAGCCACCGCAGCCTCGCTGAAATTGCCGGCGATGCCGGCTCGCGGGAATGGACAAGCCGTCCCGCGGGCGGACGTGGAAAACTCAAGGCCGCCTGGCTGGCCGATGCAGTCGCCCGGCTGGATAAGAAAAAAGCGGAAGAGAAGAAGCTCAGCGAAAAGAAAAACGGTCGCGAGGCGACTGGTAAAAAAAAACTGAAGCAATAAACACAGAGGGCACTGAGGAACACAGGGTAAGACGGAATAATACTCGGCCCTCTATGGCCAGTGAACCCTCGCCACCCAAGTCTTCTGTTGTGCCTCTCGTGCCGTCCGCGGAAAAAAAACTCCCCGCTTCCGCCGCAACCCCCATCAAGCGCCCCATGCCGTCGTCGATCTCCCCCATGCTGGCCACTTCCATCGACGAGCCTTTCGACAGCGACGAGTGGCTGTTCGAAATCAAATGGGACGGCTACCGCGCAGTCGCCTTCATCGAAAACGGCAACCTGCGCCTGGTTTCGCGCAACCAGAACGACCTGACCCAGCGCTTTGCCGAGCTCAAAGACCTGCCAAGTTCCGTGAAGGCCAAGACCGCGATTCTCGACGGCGAAGTGGTCGCGCTCGACGAACAGGGCCGGGCTTCTTTCAGCCTGATGCAGCAGCGCACCGGCTTCCGTGCCGGCGGCCATCGCACTGCCACGCGGGCCGATGTTCCCGTCGTTTATTACGCGTTCGATTTGCTCTATCTCGATGGCTACGATTGGCGGCGCGTGGGGCTCGAATCCCGCAAGGAGAAACTGCAGTCGCTGATCGCGGGCGGCGATTTTCTCCGCTACTCCGATCATTACGAAAAACAGGGCAAGGCCCTTTTCGAGATGGCGCGGAAGAATGGTCTGGAAGGCATCCTGGCCAAAAAGCGTGACAGCATTTATCAGGAGCGGCGCTCGACGGAGTGGCTGAAGATCAAAATCACGCACCAGATCGAGTGCGTCATCGGGGGCTACACCGAACCTGAAGGCTCGCGCCCCTACTTCGGCTCCATCGTGCTGGGCCTTTACGACAAGAAAGCGCGGCTGGTTCACGTCGGCCAGGCGGGCAGCGGCTTCGATCAGAAATCTCTGGCGGAAGTGTGGAAGCTGCTGAAGAAGCGGGAAACCGCGCGCAATCCTTTTTATGGCGAGGTGGAAGCGCTGCGGAAAGTTTATTGGGTCAAGCCGGAGTTGGTGGCGGCAATCGAATACTCGGAATGGACCGCCGGCCCCGCATCGGGCAAGATCGCCGGCACCAGCCCGAAGCTGCGCGCGCCGGTTTTCCACGGCCTGCGCGACGATAAAGATCCCAAGGATTGTTTGCTGGAAGAAGTGCCGGCCGGGAAGGGTTGAAAAAGAATGGTAGGCACGAGGAGACTCGAACTCCTGACCTCTACCGTGTCAAGGTAGCGCTCTAACCAACTGAGCTACGCGCCTACGCAGCCCCTATTCTAATTGCCTCGCGCATCTCCCGCAATGTGGCAATGGCGCTGTTTTGTGAATGTTCTGCCACAATTTCCTGTATCAGCAAAGTTGCAACTTCCCGGCTCCGCGACGACAATCGTTGCATGAAAGATCCTTCGCCCGGCGAACGGCCGCACGCCAACCCCTTCGTTCCCGGAGTCATGGTGGTAGTCACGCTGGGCAACCCGCGCGATAAGTTCTGGGGGGTAGTTCTGGCGCTGGCGGCTGAAGGCCTGAGCATGAGCGGCATTGAACTGGCTTCGTTTGAAGATTTTGTGCTCATGGTGAAGGAAGGCGAACCGTTCACTCCCGCGGTCGTCTTTTTTCCCATGCATCGTGTGGAACGCATTGAACTGGATCTGCCCGACGGGAACCTGCCTTCCCTCTCGCAAAGATTTTCCGCCAAGACAGGACTTGCGCCAGCGGCGTTATTTGGGTCGATCGAAAATGGAAGCGACTTTTCCCGACTGGCCGCCTCCGGCCCTGGGGACGGCGCATGAACTTTTCGCAAATCTTCACCGCGCCCAACCAACTCACGCTGCTGCGCATGGCCTTTGTGCCGTTTATTGTGATCGAACTGGTCGAGGGACGCTACTTGTGGGCGCTGGTGCTGTTCATCGTTGCCGGATTCAGCGACGGCCTGGACGGCCTGCTGGCCCGCAAACTGCACCAGCAGACGGTACTCGGGCAGTATCTCGATCCCATTGCCGACAAGTTGCTATTGAGCACCATGTTTCCGGTGCTTTCCATCCTGCACAAGATTCCGTGGAAATTTACCGTGATGGTGTTCAGCCGCGATATTTCCATTCTCGCAGCCAGCGCCGTGCTGTTCGCCATTGCCGGACTGCGCGACTTCCGCCCCAGCATTTTTGGCAAAGCCAACACGTTCTCGCAAATTGCGGCGGTGTTCTTCGTAATGCTCTTCGCGGTAAAACCGGTGCGCTGGATCTGGATTGCGCGCACCGTATTCCTTCGCGCCACGTTTGCCTTCACCATTATTTCGGCGCTGCACTATGTGATTCTGGTGCAACACCGGCTGCGCGCCCACCAGCACGCTCTGCCGGCGCATTCCGCCTGATGGGGGCGGTGAAGTTCACTCCTCGTCGGTGCGGACGGGAGGCCCTTTTCGCAAAGCATCGCAGTCCACAGGTGCGAATGGCCCGC
>DATLKM010000243.1:0-9223 GCA_035538435.1 Binatia bacterium | reverse complement strand
AATCGAGGCGCAACGCTGGGTATTTGCGCGCCCGCTTTCGGCCATCCCGTGCCGGTTGAAGAATACATTTTTTATCTCACCGGATTTCTCACCGTCCTTCTCTTATATGTCTGGCTGGGCGAGTACTGGCTCGCTGCCTACAATGTCAGCGATTATCCCGGCGAAGCGCACCGCTATCGAAAACTGGTGCAATTCCATCCGGCGTCCCTGATCGTCGCTCTTGTTCTCATCGCGGCCGCGCATTTCTTCAAAAAATATTGTGCCTTGCCTTCAGACCGCCCCGGCTTTCCTGGTTATTTCACCGTGCTTGCCGCCGGTGGACTTTTTCCCTCCGTCAGTTTCTTTCCGGTCGCCCGGCGTTTCATCAATTGGCGCGCCTTCAGCCTGACGCTTTTCTTAATGATGTTGATCAGCATTCTGTGGGAAGCGACACTCGCCGTTCCCTACAATTGGTGGAACTATCAGCATCGCCAGATGACCGGCGTGTTCATCGGAGCCTGGTCTCGCCTGCCGGTTGAAGCCGTCTGTGTATGGGCCGCCGTGACCTACGGGGCCGTAATCGTCTTCGAGATCATTAAAGTCATTGCCGTGTCAGAGCGCTCGACGCGGGAGACGCTTTTCGGCAGCCCAAACGCCCGGTCCTGACGGAATCCGGGCCAATGAAATTTTGTCATTTCGAGCGCAGCGGAATTGTCGCTTTTGGCAATTCCGCGCAGTCGAGAAACCTGCTTTGGCAGCCGCCGGCGTCGGAAAGACTTCCATGCCGCCAGGGAACCCTTCAAGTCACTGCCCACCAGATTTTCCCGGGCTAACATAGAAATAACTCCGCGTCGCCACACTCGGCGCAGGCCGTGAGTATGCAGTCAGTTTCTTCAACCGCGCAGCAGGCACGCAGCCGCTATCGCCACGATCTTTCTACGCTCACTTACGTCACGCTCGATGACGCGAACGGCGGCATCGTGCGCAACCTCAGCCGCGATGGCGTCGCCCTTCAGGCCATCGCCGCCCTGCATGAAAATCAACCCGTTCGTGTGCGTTTTGAATTGCGCTTTCCCCGCCTTCGCGTCGATGCCCACGGCGAAGTCTGCTGGTCCACCCGATCGGGTCAATGCGGCATTCGCTTTGTGAATCTCGCTGCTCCGCTTGCCCGCCAGATCGACGAGTGGATTTTCGCCAATCTCCTCGAATCGGCGGCTGCCGTTCAAAACCGGGCTGAAGTCGGTGTATTGCGAACGGCGACACCGTCCCCTGTGATTCCGTTCAACACCGCGCGCGACCTTGCCGCCCACGAATCTCCGCCGATAGCCGCCGTCGTGGATAAAGACTCAAGCTGGCTGTCGCGCCCGGTCTCAGGCCGTACTCTCGCCCGCCTGATCGATGGCTTAGTCGTTCTTGCCGGAGTACTGCTGTTTGGCTTGATATTTCTGACAATTGCCCACGAACTTCCGCGCTGGCCCCTTGCCTGGGCCGCTACGGCCGCCGCCATCGCATTCGTCGCCGGCGGCTACTGGACGCTGTTCTACGTGCTCGGCGCTTCCAGCGCCGGAGTGCGTCTGGCCAAGGCCGCCGGCTTTGCCTGGGAATCGGACAGCCCGCCCCAGCGGCCGGTCTAGTTTCTCTCCCCGAACCCATGCTTGCCGCGGCAGAGCTTGCAATAACGCGCCGGTTCGGTGTTGTCCACGCGGTGGTGCACCGGCTTCAAGGTCCGCAGATAAGCGAAGATGGCCTTCAGATCGTCGTCCGTCAGATTGCGAAAATATGCCCACGGCATGATGTTCGCCAGGGGGCGCGCCTTCACCTTGCCGGTACGAATCACCTGAATGAACATCGCTTCGTCGAAATATCCGATGCCGGAAGGGTCCGGCGTCAAATTCAACGAAGCGACCCGGATCAACTGCTTCGGGTTCGGTCCCCAATAGCCGTCCATCGCCACGCCGCCGGAGAAATCCAGCCCGGGAAGATTGTTCCCCTGTTCGTCTTCCGGACTGTGGCAGCCGTCGCAGTGCCCCACGGTGACAAGATATTTGCCGTACGCCACGCGATCGGATTTGTCCGGCTCAGGTACGTGTGCCACCGCAGGAAGTGGCTGGAATGTCTTTTTGACCTCATCGGTCAACACCGTCTTGGGGCGCCCGATGTGTACCGGAGCCAGCGAACGTTCGTAAACGATCACCGACGCAAGATCTTCGTCGGAAAGCGCGCGAAAATACTGGTAGGGCATCATGGGAAACAGCGCCCGCCCGTCGTGGCCAATGCCCTGCCGCAGCGCCCGCACAAAATCTCGATCTTTCCAGTTTCCCGCGCCGTACTCCGGATCGGAGGAAATGTTCGGGGCGACAACCAGGTTCGGTTCCGGCAGCCCGATTTCGGCCGCGGCAAAGACATTTCCGCCGCCCCTTTTTCCTTCTACCGGGTGCGCGGGCCGCGGCCTGAAATCAAACTCGGAATGGCAGAAAGTACACTGCGCCAGGCCCTCTACCAGATATTTGCCCCGCGCCAGCCGCTCCGGCGTCCGGGGAATCGTCTCCATGTCGAGAACGGATTGCGGAACCGGTGGTGAGGCATTTGCCGCGGCCGCACTGGGATTGGCCTTCTGGCAACCGGTGAAACTGACTGGCACAAAAAACAGAAGTACAGCGAACGAGACAATGCGTTTCGTCGCGCGCATGCACGCCCCCGTCTGATTTTGATTGAACGCCGTTACAGATTTAAAGACCTGCCCGAACAGGTCTGCCCCAAAGACCGCACCAAATCGCCCAGAAGTATACTCCAGAAGGTGAAAAAGATCAGCGCCATAATCACGGCCTGGCAGCGGCTCCGCGTCTTTCGTGTTGTTTGAAATTAGGACGCTACGCGCCCGTGGCTGACGGCCTCCCGCTCTTGCGTTTACAATCAGGTGTTAATCTCTGACTTCCGAATAGCCTGTGAATCGAGCTTCAACCAAATCGCTGACCTTCCAGGAACTCGTTCTGCGGCTCCAGGCCTTCTGGGCCGACCGCGGCTGCGTTCTGCAACAGCCCTACGACGTGGAGGTCGGCGCCGGCACCATGGCGCCCGAGACATTTCTTCGCGTCCTTGGCCCAAGACCATATAAGGTCGCCTACGTCCAACCCTCGCGCCGCCCGGCCGACGGCCGTTATGGCGAGAATCCCAACCGCCTGTTCAAGCACATGCAGTTGCAGGTCATCCTCAAGCCTCCGCCGGAAAATGTGCAGGAACTTTACCTGCAATCGCTGGAAGCCATCGGCATCGATCTCCGCGCGCACGACGTAAAGTTCGAAGAAGACAACTGGGAAGCTCCCACGCTGAGCGCCTGGGGCGTCGGTTGGCAGGTGATGCTCGACGGCCTCGAGATCACCCAGTTCACCTATTTTCAGCAGTGCGGCGGCATTGATCTTTTCCCCATCTCCGCCGAACTGACCTATGGTCTGGAGCGCATCGCCGCCTTCTTGCAGGATGTCGATTCCATCTACGACATTGTCTGGGCGCGCGATCCGGAAACGGGCAACGCCGTCAAGTACGGCGACGTTCGCCTCGCCGATGAACAGCAGTTCTCCGTCTACAACTTCGAAGCCGCCGACGTCGAAAAGACCTGGAAGCACTTCGATTTATACGAAGCCGAATGCAAGGCCTTGCTGGAAGGTTACGCATCGTCGGTCAGAGAAAAATCCGCGGGAGACGGCAAAGCGCACGAGACCAGCCGTTTTCCCGTGCTGGCCGCCTACGATCTGTGCCTGAAGTGCTCGCACCTGTTCAACATTCTCGATGCCCGCGGCGCTATTTCTGTGACGGAGCGGGTAGGCGTCATCGCGCGCGTGCGTGCCCTTGCCGTTGGCATCGCCAAAGCGTGGGCGGACCAGCAGAGAACGGAAATAGCGGAAGCGTCCGACGAGCCGGAACCCGTGCGCCACAAGCATTCGCCGCCGCAAGAAAAGCTGGCGCCGGTGGGAACTTAACTGTGATCGGCGTCCCATTCGGCCGGTCAGCGGATTTGAGAAACTGAGTGGTCTGATTACATGCCAGATTTCCTGCTCGAAATTGGTTGCGAAGAAATTCCCGCCCGCATGATTGACGCGGCCTCCGCCGAGCTGCGCGAGCGCATTGCCACCCTCTTGAAACGCGAGCGCCTGGCCGGCGCGGAAATCCGCACTTTCGAAACCCCGCGCCGCCTGGCCATCCTGGCTGAAGGCATCGCTTCCGCTCAACCCGATATCACCGAACAACTCACCGGCCCCGCTGTGACCGTCGCGTACAAAGACGGCCAGCCCACGCCCGCAGCTCACGGCTTCGCCAAAAAAACCGGCGTGGAAATCGCTCAGCTGGAAATCGTCAGCACCCCCAAGGGCGATTGCATTTCCGCCAGGGTTACGAAGAAAGGCCGCAGCGCCTCCGAAATTCTCGCCGAGAGCCTGCCCCGGGAAATCGCCACCATTTACTGGCCAAAGAATATGTACTGGCGCAAGCCCACCGAGCGTTTCGTGCGCCCGGTGCGCTGGCTCGTCGCCCTCATCGACGGGGAAGTGGTTCCGCTCGAGTTCGACGGGATTCACGCCGGCAATAGCTCGCGCGGGCACCGCATTCTTTCCCATGCGAATGTTTCGATTCGCAGCGGCTCGACTTACGTGGGTGCTCTGCGTGACGCCAAAGTCCTGGGCCGCGCCGAGCGCGAACACCGGATTCGCAAAGCGCTCGACGCCGCCACCCGCACCATTCCCGGCGCGCGCTGGCGCGAGGACAAAGCGCTTCTGGAAACGGTCGTCAATCTCACCGAATACCCATCGGTCGTGCTCGGCAGTTTCGATGCCCAATTCCTCTCCCTTCCCGAAGAAGTTCTGGTGACGGTGATGCGCGACCACCAGAAATATTTCGCCGTCGACGACGCCAACGGCAAACTGCTGCCGCACTTTCTTGCCGTTCTAAACACCGACGGCGACCCCCAGGGACTCATCCGCCACGGCAACGAGCGCGTTCTCCGCGCCCGCTTCAACGACGCCCGCTTTTTCTGGCAGACCGACCAGAAAATTTCCCTGCTCGACCGCCTCGATCTGCTGCGCCACGTCACCTTTCAGAAAGATCTGGGCACGTATTTCGAAAAAACCAAGCGCGTGCAGCGTTTGTGCAGTTGGGTGAGCGAGATTATCAAGCAGCACGGCCAGTCCATCCGTCCCGGCGTGATTCACAAGGCTGGGGCTCTCGCGAAAACGGATCTCACTACCGAACTGGTTAAAGAATTCACCGAATTGCAGGGAATCGTTGGCGGCCTGTACGCCCGCGCCCAGGAACTCGACTCCGGCGTGCCCGAAGCCACGCGCTTCGCCATTGCCGATGCCATCTACGATCACTACAAACCGGAATCCACCGAAGACGACGTGCCCCGGTCCCTGGAAGGCGCCGTTCTCTCCATCGGCGACAAGGCCGACACCATCGCCGGCATGTTCGCCCTGGGTCTGGTGCCAAGCGGCTCGAAGGATCCGTTCGCTCTCCGCCGTCAGGCCAACGGCATTGTGAAGGTCATCGACAAATACAATCTGCCCCTGCGCCTGCACGAACTCATGCGCGATGCCCGCGCCGGATATCAGCGCTCCCCGGCCGAGCGGAAATTTGTCGACGACGACAAATTCTCTTACTCCGTGAAAACATTCTTCCGCGAGCGCCTGGAATTTTATTTGAAAGACGTTCGCGGCTATCCCTACGACGTAGTCAACGCCGTACTCTCTGCCGGCGCAGATGACGTGGTCGATTCGATCGCCCGCGCCGAAGCCCTGAGGCAGGTGCTGCACATGCCCGAATTCGCCGCCATCGGCGCCGCCTGCAAGCGCATTCGCAATATCCTGCGGCAGGCGGAGGAGAAGGGAATTGAGCCGGCTAAGGAGTTTGAATCTCTTCCTCAATCGGCGCCTGAAGAAAAAGACCTTGCCGCATGCATCGAAACCAACGCGCCGCTGGTGGAAGCACTGCGCAAGAAGAGAGACTACGCCGGCGCTTTGCGCTTGCTTGCCACGACCCGCGGCCCGGTCGATGCCTTCTTCGACAAAGTCATGGTCATGGCGGAGGACGCCGGCGTTCGCGCCAACCGGCTCGCGCTGCTGCGCACATTATTAAAGGAATTTTCCACCATTGCCGATTTCTCTGAGATCGTGACCGAAGCGAAGACGCAAACAAATTGAGTAATTTGGTAATTGCTGATTTGAAACAAGAGAGCCAGTTTTCAATTGCCCAATTACCAAATTTCCCAATTACTCAACCAAGAGGACTCATATGGCAACCATCACTCTTCCCGAAGCTGAAGTGCAGCAAAGCAAAAACGCGCCAACGAAATATGTCTACTCCTTCGGCGGCGGCAAAGCCGATGGCAACGGCAAAATGAAGGACGTGCTGGGCGGCAAAGGCGCCGGACTCGCCGAAATGACCAACGCCGGCCTGCCCGTCCCTCCCGGCTTCACCATCCAGACTGAAGCTTGCCGCGAATACATGCGCGCCGGCGGCGTCTCGAAAGAAGTCGAACGCCAGACCGAAGATGCCCTGGCCAAACTCGAAGCGCTACAGGGCCAGAAGCTCGGCCAAGGCGAAAATCCTTTGCTCGTCAGCGTCCGTTCCGGCGCAAAGTTTTCCATGCCCGGCATGATGGACACCATCCTCAACCTCGGCCTCAACGACAAAAGCGTGGAAGCTCTGGCGAAGCGCGCCAGCAATCCCCGCTTCGCCAACGACTCCTACCGCCGCCTCATTCAGATGTTCGGCAACGTTGTGCTCGAGATTCCCAAGTCCGCCTTCGACGAAGTGTTCGACGCGAAAAAGAAGCAGCGCAAAGCCAAACTCGATACCGAACTCGACGCCAAAGCCCTCAAAGAAGTCATCGACGAATATAAGAAGGTCGTTAAAAAGCACGCCAAGCGCGACTTCCCCCAGGACCCGCACGAGCAGCTTGTTCTCGCCCGCGACGCCGTTTTTCGCTCCTGGCAGAACGACCGTGCCAAACACTATCGCCGCATCAACAATATCGACGACATGCTGGGCACGGCCGTCAATGTGCAGGCCATGGTATTCGGCAACCTGGGCGAAACCAGCGGCACCGGCGTCGGCTTCACCCGCAATCCCGCCACCGGCGGCAAGGAATTTTACGGCGAGTTCCTGATGAACGCCCAGGGCGAAGACGTCGTTTCCGGCGTCCGCACGCCCGTCCATATTTCCGAGCTGGAAAAAGTCATGCCCAACGTCTACAACCAGCTTCGCGAAATCACCACGCGCCTGGAAAAACATTATCGCGACATGCAGGACTTCGAATTCACCATTCAGGATGGCAAGCTCTACATGCTGCAAACCCGTAACGGCAAGCGCACCGGTCGCGCCGCCGTTCGCGTGGCCATTCAGATGGTCAACGAAGGCTTGATCACGAAAGAAGAAGCCATCTTCCGGGTTGAGCCCAATCAGCTCTACGATTTTCTCGTTCCCCGGCTCGACGAAAAATCCACCAAGATCGAAGTTCTTGCCACCGGCCTGCCCGCCTCTCCCGGCGCAGCCGTCGGCCAGATCGTCTTTACCGCCGAAGAAGCCGTTATCAAAGCGGGACACGGCGACAAGAAAAATCCCGTCATCCTCGTCCGCGCCGAAACCACTCCTGAAGACATTCAGGGCATGGAAGTCGCCGCCGGCATTCTCACTTCCCGTGGCGGCATGACCAGCCACGCCGCCGTGGTCACCCGCGGCATGGGCAAATGCTGCGTCGCCGGCGCCGGCGACATTCAGGTTGACGAGCGCGCCAAACAAATGCGCGTCAAAGGCCAGGTGTTTAAAGAAGGAGACTGGATTTCTCTCGATGGCACCACCGGCCGTGTCATTAAAGGCAAGCTCAACACCCTCGAAGCCTCCAGCGACGACGAAGACTTGCAAACGCTCATGGGCTGGGCTGAGCCTTTTCGCAAGATCGGCGTCCGCGCCAATGCCGATATTCCCCGCGACGCCGTTCAGGCCAAAAACTTCGGCGCGGAAGGCATCGGCCTGTGCCGCACCGAGCACATGTTTTTCGCCGCCGACCGCATCCCCCACATGCGCGCCATGATTCTCGCCAATAACGAAAAGGACCGGCGCAAGGCGCTCAACAAGTTGTTGCCTTATCAGCGCAAGGATTTCATCGGCCTGTTCAAAGCCATGGACGGCCTGCCCGTCACCATCCGCCTGCTCGACCCGCCCCTCCACGAATTTCTGCCCAAGCGCGAAAAGCTGGCGATCGACATTGCCACTCTTCCCATCGTCGATGCGAAACAGAAGAAGGCCTTAGTCGAAGAATACGGCGACTACGGCGTGAAGGCCGCGGGCGATCTCAAGAAAGTTCTTCCCGCGTTGCTCGCCCGCGTGGAAGAACTCCACGAATTCAACCCCATGCTCGGCCTGCGCGGCTGCCGACTCGGCATTACCTATCCCGAGATCACCGAAATGCAGGCCCGCGCCATCATTGAGGCGGTCGTTGCCGTCGAAAAAGAAGGAGTCAAAACTCATGCCGAGATCATGATTCCGCTTATCAGCACGGTAAAAGAAATGGCCAATCAAACTGCTATCGTGCGTCGCGTCGCCGATGAAGTTTTCAAAGAGAAAGGCAAGAGCGTCCACTATCTTGTCGGGACCATGATCGAACTTCCGCGAGCCTGCCTGGTCGCCGACGAAATCGCGAAAGAAGCCGAATTCTTCTCCTTCGGCACCAACGATCTCACGCAAACCGCTTTCGGCTTCTCCCGCGACGACGTGGGCAAAATCCTTACCAGCTATCTGGCCGAAGGAATTCTGAAGCAAGACCCGTTCGCCTCCATCGACCGCGACGGAGTCGGCGAACTGGTCCGCGTCGGCATCGAGCGCGGCCGCAAAACTCGTCCCAAGCTGGAAGTGGGAATCTGCGGCGAGCACGGTGGCGATCCCGCTTCCGTCGAGTTCTGCCACCAGGTCGGAATGGATTACGTTTCCTGCTCGCCCTTCCGCGTGCTGACAGCCCGCCTCGCCGGAGCACAGGCCTCCGCCGCGCAGGCATTGAAGGTGGAAGCCGGAAGAACAAAATAGAAACCCAGAGCCACGGGGGCACAAAGATTTACCCTGCGTTCCCCCGTGCCCTCTGTGTTGAAATGAGATTTACCCTGTGTTCCCCCGTGCCCTCTGTGTTTAAGTTTTTCGTAGGGTGGCCAGCGTGCTCTGCAGTTCTGGTTACTGCACGCGCTGCAATCGCGCGATCAATTTT
>DATLKM010000242.1:0-23267 GCA_035538435.1 Binatia bacterium | reverse complement strand
ATTTCTCTCAGGCGCATCCCGATTCGCTACTGGTCCGCGCTGCCGCCATAAGCCAGGCGGCCGCGATGGTCCAGGAAAATCAGGCGGAACAAGCGGTGGCACTGCTCGGCCCCCTGCGCACCCCGGTCCGTTCCGATCTGGAGCTCGCGCTGGGGCGCGCCTATGCCGCCGCCGGACAGCCGGCGAAGGCCGCCGAAGTCCTGGCCAACATTTATTACACGATGCCAACCAGCGCCGACGCCGATCCCGCCAACGCGGCGCTGAAAAATCTGGCGGGCGTTCCCCCGCCGACGCCGGCACAATTGAAAGCGCGAGCCGACGCGCTCATGGCGCATCATCGCTATCCTGACGCCGCCGATGCCTATCGCGCGCTGGCCAACGAAGCGGACCTGGCCGCCCGGCCGCCTCTGCAACTCGCCCTGGCCGATGCCCTCCACCGCAGCGGCCGTAACCGCGACGCCAAGCTGGCCCTCGCTCTCGTAGGCAACTCGAGCGGCGAAATCAACGCCCACCGCCTTTACCTGCTGGGACAGATCGCTTTCGCGGAAAGCGATAATGACACGTTCTATCGCACGGTTGACGAACTCCGCCGCACCGAGCCCACCAGCACATGGCTGGAACAGTCTTTGCTCACCGCGGCAAACCTGCACCTGGTCCACCACGAATACGATCAGGCGCTCGACGCCTATCGCGAAGCCCAGCAGCGCTTCCCCACCGGCGCCCGCGCCTCGTATGTTCACTGGAAGGCGGCCTGGCTCACGCTTCGCCAGGGCCGCAACGCCGACGCCGAAAAAGCCTTTGAAGAGCAGATCGCCTTATATCCCGCGGGCGCCGAGATTCCCGCGGCGCTCTATTGGCGCGCCCGCCTTGCCGAAGAAGATAATCAACCGCTGATGGCGCGGGCGTTTTATCGGAAACTTTCCGACCGCTACCGCAATTTCTACTACGCCGAACTCGGCCGCCAGCGCCTGAAGCAGCTTCCCCAAAGCGCGCCCGATGCGGTCGAGCAGTACGCCATTCTCGATCGTGTGCCCCCGCTCGATTCGACGGGAAAAATCGCCGAATCCGAACCGCCTGCCGACGAACTCCACGTGCAGAAAGCCGAACTCCTCGGCAACGGGGGCCTGGTCGACTTTGCCGTACGCGAGCTGCAAGCGGCCGCCGCGGTTGCAACCGACGGCGGCAGCTGGGCGCCCGCCGAAACCGCCCAACTCTACGACGAAACCGGCCACTACGATCAGGCCATCGAAGTCATGAAGCACTCCGCGCCCAATTATTTCGCCCTCGATATCCCCGACCTGCCGCGCAAATACTGGGAGGCGCTCTTCCCCAAGGCTTTCTGGACCGACCTGAAGCGTAATGCCACAGCCAATGGTCTTGATCCTTATTTGGTTGCCTCGCTGATTCGGCAGGAGAGCGAGTTCAATCCCAACGCCGTCTCGCGCGCCAACGCGGTCGGCCTGATGCAACTGTTGCCCAAGACCGGCAAGCTCGTCGCCAAGGAAGTGAAGCTGAAGCGTTACACCGCCAGCCAGCTCTATACGCCAGCAGTCAACCTGCAACTGGGCACGCGGTACTTCCGCGGGATGGTCGATAAATTCGGCTCCTTCGAATATGCTCTCGCCGCCTATAACGCCGGCAGCGACCGCGTGGAAGAATGGCTGGCGCAGGGCAAATACCGCGACCCGCAAGAATTTGTGGAATCGATTCCCTTCACCGAAACCCGCGAGTACGTGCAGGCCATTCTGCGCAATGCGAATGTGTACAAGCAGCTTTACGGGACGCCGTAGCAGCGGCGTCAACGCATCGGGCAGCCGAAGTTATCGCCATGTGACAGGAATGTAAAGAATTGTCGCAACCCCGCGGAATTCTTGACAACCTGCCCGGCTTGAAGCATAAAGGCAAAGTCCTGGCCGAATCCCTTCTCCCCTGCTCGGCGAAAGCTGTACTTTGAGGTGACTCCATGCCGTTCCAAAACACTAACCGTGTCGAAGAACTCCGCCCGCAATCCAATTCAACCATCAAAGAGCGGCTTCCCGCGCGGTTGCGGCCGCCCCTGGAGCGCAAGCTGTTCGCGTACACTGCCGCCGGCGCAGGATTGATATGCTGCGCGGCCCCGGCCCACGCCGAGATCGTTTACACCCCGAGCAACACGCCGATGGTATTGCCGACCGGCAACGCGCCCGCGTATACCAAACTTGACCTCAACAACGACGGCGTCGCCGATTTTACTTTCAGCCTGATTTACAGCTTCTACGCAAATTCGTTTCAATTCCACAGCGATCGGCTCCTCGGCATCTACAACAACGCACCCGGCAATGAAGTGCTGTGGGCGCCGGGTGTGGACGGCTTCGCGCCCACCGCCGCCGCCGTTCCCGCAGGCAGGAAAATCGGTGCGCAGAATGATTTCCAGTCCGGCGGCCTCATCATGGCGATCGAAGCTTACTTTGGGCCCAACAGCCTTCGAAACTCCGGCAGCTGGCGTTACCCGGAGACCGCTTATGTCGGCTTGAAGTTCCTGATCAACGGCCAGGTGCACTACGGCTGGGCGCGCATCAAGTTTCCGGCTCCGGGCAACTATGAATTGCCCAGCATTTACGGATACGCCTATGAAAGCACCCCCAACACTCCCATCGTCGCCGGGCAGACCAGCGGCACGGCAAACGCAAGCTTAGGCACGTTGGCCGCCGGCGCGGCCGGGGAACAAAACCAGTAGGCACGGCTAAAGGCAATGCCAAAGGAGATCCGTCTATGGCAAGAAAATCATTCTTTCTAACCCTGCTGGTTTTGTCGGCTTCGCTGAGCGCGTTCGCCGGAGGGGCTGGAGCGCAGCCCAGTGAGAAGACGATTTACACGTTCGACCTGACTCACGGTATCTATCCGATT
The DNA here is from genome assembly GCA_035538435.1 of Binatia bacterium. Classification (GTDB taxonomy): domain Bacteria; phylum Acidobacteriota; class Terriglobia; order Terriglobales; family Acidobacteriaceae; genus Sulfotelmatobacter. Next base: position 20,381 of record DATLKM010000242.1, on the reverse strand, counting down.
TCAGGTTTGGTGGCTGATAGCGCCGGCAATCTCTACGGCACCACCAACAACGGCGGCCTCTATCCCGACCGGAAAAATCCCTGCTGCGGCGCGGTCTTCGAACTGTCTCCCGGCTCGAACGGCGCATGGTCAGAGACGGTCATTTATGCGTTTCAGGGCTTGAGCGATGGAATGAGTCCCTACGGGACGCTGGCTTTCGACAAGCAGGGAAATCTTTATGGAACCAACTACACCTACGGTCTTGCCTCCCAGTCGAGGGTCTTCCAACTCTCGCAAGGAAGCGGCGGGAAGTGGACGGACAAGACGGTCTACACATTTGCTGGAAACGTGGGACAAATCAATGGTGACCTCACGCTCGACGGCGAAGGCAATATTTACGGGACGACGCAAAACACCGGCTCTTCGGACGGAACCGTCTTTGAGCTAAGCCCGCAGGCTGACGGAACCTGGAAGGAGACTGTTCTGTACGCCTTCCCAAAATCATTTCCGCTGGGCAATCCGCATGCCGGCGTGACGTTCGACGCCGGCGGCAATCTCTACGGCACAACCGATGGCAGCAGCACAGGCTACGGTGGAGTATATGAATTGTCGCAATCGAACGGCACATGGACTGCCGCCGTTTTATTCACCTTCACCGGCGGAAACGCCGGCGGCGAGCCCGACGATAAGTTAATCTTCGATTCGAGCGGCAACCTTTATGGTGTGTGTTCGGGAAACAACAATGGAGTAGTTTTCGAACTCAGCCCCGGTTCGAACGGCATATGGACGGAAACCGTTCTGCACGCATTCCCCGTTGGGCCCGGCAGCGACGGCGCGCACCCGCAAGGAACGCTGGTGTTTGATTCCCGTGGCAACCTTTACGGCACCGCCCCCGCAGGCGGATTAGGCTGCAACGGCGGAAGTTGCGGAGTTGTCTACGAACTCAGCCCGCAAAGCGGAGGCACATGGAAGGAGACTATTCTCCACCAGTTCGAAAGCGCCGGCGACGGCTCTCAGCCGCAGGCCGGCCTTTATCTCGACAGTGCGGGGAATCTTTTCGGCACCACAAAATTCGGCGGCACCTTCTACGGTTACGGCACAATTTTCGAGATCACACCGTAAGTGGATTAAGGAATCGCCGCGCAAGAAGTGATTCAGCGGCCCAGACGCAATCCCGCGACCAGCAACACGCCGAATGCGACCGCATGACCCAGTTCGGTCCATCCCAGCCGCCGTACGGTTAGCGTGCTGTCACGATCAAGAAACCAGGCCGCTCCGCGCAGCAATAACGGAGCAAATGCAAACGCTGCCATCGCGGGAAAAACCTGAAACCAGGCAGCAAGAATAAGGATAACGGCCAGCAGCAACTCTCCGGCGAGAAAGCTGCGTCCCTGCGCGACTTTTTCCCTTCGTTCCGTCAGCCGCGCCGAATGGATGCGCAACTGCACATAGTGAATCTGATTGCCGGCAAACAGGAAGTTGGCAATCCATAACGCCCAGGCCGTGCGGTCGAGTCGTCCGCCGGCCGCATAGTACGCGGCCGGAGCGGTGACGGTCAGTCCCGCAACTCCAACCACCTGCGCCAACATACGGACGCTGCGTCCCATTTTTCGCAACAGCGCCTGTCCAGCGAACGCAGAAACGGCAATCGCACCCAGCACCACCAATCCACGATTGTGTCCATTCCAGAAAAGAGAAATCAACGTCGCCGCCGCCGCGCCGCCAAGAACAATAATCGTCGCCGTAACGGTTCTACGCTCGTGCGGTGTTTGCGCTTTTATCGGCCCTGTCCCAAGGATGCTCTCCAGCGGAGTTCGAAGCCAGAACAGGAGCAGAGCGGCAATCATGAGCGCAATCACCGGCAATAAAGCCCCGTCCCCGATCACTGCCGTCGCGCCGCCGGTGAACAACGGCACCAGTAGCAGACCCCATGCGCCGTGCTCGCGCGGAGCGATCAGCGTTCCAATCGGCCGCGACGGAACCGTCGCCAGATGCGCCGCACCCTCCGGCATCTATCGCCCCACCAATTCAAGTCCTTGAACTTTCTTCTCGGAGCGCGTCGCCGGATTGCCCGCCCCCGGCTGATACACGCAAAACGGTTCTTCGTCCAGATAATTTCCCGTTGCCGCAAACGCGCGCGCCCGGCATCCCATGCATACGTTGCGGAACTCGCAGCAGCCGCACTTTCCTTTCAGGTTGTTCACATCGCGCAGTTGATTGAAGACCACCGAATTTTCCCAGACGTCGGCAAACGGCTGCTTCTTCAGATCGCCCGCCAGCGCCGGCAGATACCCACAGGGATAAACTTCACCCTGATGCGAAATGAAACAGACGGCGGTTCCCGCCAGGCAGCCTTTGGTCATGGCGTTCATGTCGGAGGGATGGCCTCCCGGATGCCCAACCGGCCGGCCGATTCCGTGCGGCTTGAGTTCAATTCCCGTCGATCCCGGCATCGTCATTTCGGTCGCGCCGATCCCCGCGGGATGAGAAGCAACCGGAGCGGCCGCGATTACTGGCGCCGCGTCACCCTGCCGCCGTTCAGCCGCCCGCCGCTGCCGCACCACGCGGAAATAATGCGGCGCGCAGGTCGCCTTCAGCTCGATTCCGCCGGTCAGCGACTGATCGTAAAACCAGTTCAGAATCTTTTCGTATTCCTCGGGAGGAACCATCTGCTCGGCGGCGATATCGACTCCGCAGCCCACCGGCACCAGCAGAAACGTATGCAGCGCGTCGGCGCCGATCGATCGCGCCAACTCGAGTATGTCGGGAAGTTGGTGAGCGTTGTGCCGGGCGACAGTCGTATTGATCTGCACCGACATTCCCATTTCCTTCAGGTTGCGAAAGCCGCGGATGGCGGCGTCGAACGCTCCTGGTATGCCGCGGAAAGCATCGTGGATTGCGGCCGTCGCGCCGTCAAGGCTGATGGCAACCCGTCGAACCCCTGCGTCGGCAATCTTGCGCGCCACTTCCTTCGTAACCAGCGTTCCGTTTGTGGCCAGCGCTACCCGCAGGCCTTTCTCCGTGCCATATTCCGCCAGTTCGAAAATATCGCGCCGGAACAGCGGCTCCCCGCCGCTCAACACCAGAATCGGCTTGGAAACTTCGGCAATCTGATCGATGATGTTGCGCACCGTTCGGGTTGAAAGATCGTCCGGCGAACTGAGTTCGGTGGCGCTGGCACGGCAGTGGATGCAGCGTAAATTACAGCCTTTGGTCAACTCCCAGAAAATTAATCGCGGCTTGTTGGAATCGCCGGCGTGCATGCCATGCCCGTTGGATGAAATCATGAAGAACCCCCTTCCCACGCCTTCACCATAAAAGAGCGGCGGGAAGCTGGCGGTGACTAGAGTCACCCGAAATTGTGATGGCTGTCACAGGAGCGGAAGGGATGTACAGGCGGAAATGCAGAACTCTTTCGCTTCGCCCAACATGGCGGAATCGCAGGCCAGAGGACCTTCAGTTGCTGTTGGCGATTTCCCTCAGCGCGGCCTGGTTCCGAATGACCAAAGTTGACCCGCGCGCGTTAAGAATCTCGTGCTTCTTCAGGTCGGCCAGCAGCCGGGTCACGGTTTCGCGCGATGTGCCGATCATCTGCGCGATCTCTTCGTGGGTCAGCCGGAGTTTAATCCGCGGCTCGGTCTTGGCAGACTCTCCGTTTTTGGCCGTCCACTCGAGCAACAATTTCGCCAGTTTTTCCGCGGCCGAATGCGATAACCCCAGCGCGCGAATTTCATTGCAGACATTGTGGTATTTCTCGCTGAGCTGCTGTGCCACCTTGAAACAGACCTGCACGTCGTTCTTCAGGAAGCGGAGGAAATCTTCGCGTTTGACGAAATTCACCTGGCAGGGGTCGAGCGTTTCGGCCGTGACTTCATAGGGTCTGCCGGAAACCGTGGCGCTCAAGCCCAGCACTTCTCCCGGCTCGGCGATTTTCACAATCATGACCTTGCCATTGGGCGCGCTCACCGACAATTTCACGCTTCCCCGGCAGATGACGAAAATCCCTCGCGGCTCCTGCCGCTCCACAAACAACGTCGCGCCTTCCGGATAAGCGGTCGTGAACTTGATTTCTTCAAACGATTGCAGCGCGGCAGGCGGCAGATCGCAGAAGAGTCGTTCGGCACGCAACTTGCATGTAAGACAGTTCTCGACTATCTCCATTCCGTATGGCGAGATCATGAGCCACCTTCCTAGCTTCTGCGGCTAGTTTCGGCCGCTTGCTCCCACTTGGCTGTGTCACACGCCACAGGCCAATGTGACTGCGGTCACAACGCCCAACGCCCTTTCACTTCCGGAAAACCACCTTCAACCCCCACTCTGTGTGACGCACGTCACAACCTCTTGTGACGCGCTTGGCAGACCCGGCCTCCTCTCATCATCCATGCTGTTCAAGTCAGCCGCCGCTTCGGTCCAATGCGGGCTGAATCTGAACTGGGGGAACGATGAGCACAGCGCGCAAGTTCAAGACCATGGATGCCAACGAGGCCGTGGCCTACGTCGCCTACCGGCTAAACGAAGTGATCGCAATCTACCCCATTACGCCGTCATCCAACATGGGGGAGTGGGCCGACGAATGGGCGTCCCGTGGAATCCCGAATATCTGGGGCACGGTACCGCATGTGATCGAGATGCAGAGCGAGGGCGGAGCCGCGGGCGCCGTACATGGCGCCCTGCAAACCGGATCGCTTTCCACCACTTTTACCGCCTCGCAGGGATTGATGCTGATGATCCCCAACATGAACAAAATCGCCGGCGAACTGACGGCAACCGCGTTTCATGTTTCCGCCCGCACCCTGGCGACCCATGCCCTTTCCATCTTCGGCGACCACAGCGACGTCATGCTCTGCCGCTCCACCGGCTGGGCCATGCTGTGCTCGAATTCCGTGCAGGAAGCCATGGACATGGCTCTTATCGCGCACGCCGCCGCGCTGGAATCTCGGATTCCCTTCCTGCATTTCTTTGACGGCTTCCGCACCCCGCACGAAGTCAACAAAATCGAGATGCTGGCCGAAGACGACATGCGCGCGCTCATCAATATGGAGCGCGTCTTCGAGCACCGGCAGCGGGCGCTGTCGCCGGACCATCCCGTACTGCGGGGAACCGCGCAAAATCCGGACGTATTTTTCCAGATGCGCGAGCGCGCCAACTCCTATTACGAAGCCTGCCCGGAAAAAGTGCTTTCCGTGATGGAGAAATTCGCAGGCCTCGCCGGCCGCCGCTATAGTTTGTTCGACTACGTCGGCGCGCCCGATGCCGACCGCGTGATCGTGATGATGGGTTCCGGAGCGGAGGTCGCCCATGAGACGGTCGACGCACTCAACGCCAGTGGCGAAAAAGTCGGATTACTGAAAGTGCACCTGTATCGGCCGTTTTCAATTAAACATTTTCTGCAAGCTTTGCCCCCCAGAGTTAAAAAGATTTCCGTCCTTGATCGCACTAAAGAACCCGGCGCCATCGGCGAGCCTCTTTATCAGGATGTCGTCAACGCCTTCTACGATCACCCCGGCAATCAACCCGTAATCGTCGGCGGCCGCTACGGGCTGTCGTCAAAAGAATTCACTCCCGCCATGGTCAAGGCCGTCTTCGACAATCTGAAATCCCCCAAACCGAAGGAACATTTCACCGTTGGCATCCAGGATGACCTCGGCCACTCCAGCCTGAAATACGATCCCGACTTTTCCACCGAACCGGGAGACGTCGTCCGCGCGCTCTTCTACGGCCTGGGCGCCGACGGCACCGTGGGGGCAAATAAGAATTCCATCAAGATCATTGGCGAGAACACCTCGAACTACGCTCAAGGCTACTTTGTCTACGATTCAAAAAAATCCGGGGCCATGACCGTCTCGCACCTCCGCTTCGGTCCGCAACCCATTCGCTCCAGTTATCTGGTGTCGCGGGCAAACTTCGTCGCCTGCCATCAGTGGATTTTCCTCGAACGCTACGACATGCTTGACGCGCTGGTTCCGGGCGGAACATTCCTGCTCAACAGCCCTTTCAGCAAAGAAGAAGTCTGGGAGCGCCTCCCTCGCGCCGTGCAGGAAGCCCTGATCGCAAAGCGGGCCAGGTTTTATGTGATCGACGCCTACGACGTCGCGCGGCAAACCGGCATGGGCAGCCGCATGAACACCATCCTTCAGGTCTGCTTCTTTGCCATTTCCAAAGTGCTCCCCGGCGAACAGGCGATTGAAAGCATCCGCAAGTCCATCCGCGACACGTATGGCAAAAAGGGTGAAGAGATCGTCCAGAAAAACATGCAGGCGGTCGATGAAACTCTCGCCCATCTGTTCGAGGTGACAATTCCCGAACGCGCGAGCAGCGCCATCGAAATGCCGCCGCCATTTTCCACCGATGCTCCTGCCTTCGAAAAGAACGTTCTCGGCATGATCTACGGCGGCCGCGGCGAGGAGCTTCCCGTCAGCGCGTTCCCGGTGGATGGCACTTTCCCCACCGGCACCGCCAAATGGGAGAAGCGCAATCTCGCCCTCGAAATCCCCGTGTGGGACGAGAGAGTCTGCATCCAGTGCGGAAAATGCGCCATGGTCTGCCCCCACGCCGTCATTCGCATGAAGGTTTACGACTCCAAGGAATTGGCCGGGGCTCCGCCAACTTTCAAGGCAACCGCCGCGAAAGATAAAGAATGGCAGGGCCTGAAATACACCATTCAAGTCGCGCCCGAAGATTGCACCGGCTGCGGCATATGCGTGGAGATCTGCCCCGCTAAAAACAAAACCGAGACGCGGCTGAAAGCCATCAACATGGCGCCGCAGCCGCCCCTGCGCGCGCCCGAAAGCGACAACTGGAATTTCTTTTTGAAAATTCCCGAACTCGATCGCCGGAACATCAAAGTCACGAATATCCGCCAGCAGCAGGTGCAGGAGCCGCTGTTCGAATTTTCCGGCGCCTGTACCGGCTGCGGCGAAACGCCTTACCTCAAACTCATGTCGCAGTTGTTTGGCGATCGCGCCGTCATTGCCAACGCCACCGGATGTTCTTCCATTTACGGCGGCAATCTGCCCACCACCCCGTGGGCGAAAAACGCCCAGGGACGCGGCCCCGCGTGGTCGAATTCCCTGTTCGAAGACAACGCCGAGTTCGGTCTCGGCTTCCGCCTCTCCATTGACAAGCAGACCGAGTTCGCTCGCGAACTGCTGAAGAACTCGGCCGCGACAATCGGCGAAGAACTCGTGAACGCGCTGCTGGATGCCCCGCAAAAGGACGAAGCCGACATCCATGAGCAGCGCCAGCGGGTCGATCTGCTGAAAGAAAGGCTCACCGCCTGCGGCGATGTCCAATCGCGGCAACTGCTTTCGCTCGCCGATCTGCTGGTGAAAAAAAGCGTTTGGATCGTAGGCGGCGACGGCTGGGCGTATGACATCGGCTACGGCGGGCTGGATCACGTGCTGGCCAGCGGCCGCAATGTAAACGTGCTGGTTCTCGACACCGAGGTTTACTCCAACACTGGCGGCCAGGCTTCCAAAGCCACGCCCCGCGCCGCAGTGGCCAAGTTCGCCGCCGGTGGCAAACCAGCGTCGAAAAAAGACCTTGGCCTCATCGCCATGAGCTACGGCAATGTCTACGTTGCCAGCGTGGCCATGGGGGCCAAAGACGAACACACTCTAAAGGCCTTTCTCGAGGCCGAGGCCTACGACGGCCCCAGCCTCATCATCGCCTACGCCCACTGCATTGCCCACGGCATCAACATGACCACAGGCATGGCCGACCAGAAGGCCGCGGTTGAATCCGGCCACTGGATGCTTTACCGCTATCACCCCGATAAGGCTGCGCAGGGCGAGAATCCGCTGATCCTCGATTCGCGCGCCCCTTCGCGCCGCGTGCAGGATTTCATGCAGATGGAAACCCGTTTCAAGATGCTCACCAAGAGCAATCCCGAAACTGCCCGGCAGCTATGGGGCGAAGCCCAGCACGACGCCGAAACTCGTTACCGCTTGTACGAATATCTGGCGCAGCGCAAAGGCGAAAAGGACGTGCCGGAAGTGAAGTAACCGCGCCCGGCCGTATTTGGCCGCAACGCCGCACCAACTCGACAGGCACTTTGGAGACTTTATGATCGACCTCAGCACAAAATACCTTGGCCTTAGCTTGCGGACTCCCCTCGTCGCCTCCGCTTCCCCCCTGTCGCACGAGATCGACAGCATCCGCCGCCTCGAAGACGCCGGCGCCTCCGCCGTAGTGCTCTATTCGCTGTTCGAAGAGCAACTCCGGCAGGATCGTCATGAACTGGAAGAACGCCTCACGGCGGGAACCGAAAGCTTCGCCGAATCCCTCACTTTTTTCCCCGAGCCCGCTGAATTTCGCACCGGGCCCGAGGAATATCTGAATCACATTCATCGCGCCAAGAAAGCTGTCTCCATCCCGGTCATCGCCAGCCTGAACGGCACTTCCGTCGGCGGCTGGACGCAATACGCTAAACTCATCGAACTGGCCGGCGCCGATGCGCTGGAGTGCAACATATATTTCCTGGCCACCGATCCCGAACTCTCTTCGAACGAGATTGAGAGGCGTTATCTCGAGATCGTCGAAGCGGTGAAATCTGTCGTCAATATTCCCGTCGCCGTGAAAATCAGCCCGTTCTTCAGCAACATCGCCAACATGGCAAGGCGGCTGGAAGAGGCGGGCGCCGACGGGCTCGTGCTGTTCAACCGCTTTTATCAGCCCGACATCAACCTGGAAGAACTCGAAATCGAGCCCAATGTTTTGCTGAGCACTCCGCAGGCGCTCCGCCTGCCCCTGACCTGGATCGGCATTCTCTACGGCCGCATTCGCGCCAGTCTCGCCGGCACCAGCGGCGTTCACAGCGCACAGGACGCAATCAAATTGCTCATGGTCGGGGCAGACGTCACCATGCTGTGTTCGGCGCTTCTACGCAACGGCATCAGCCACCTGAGCCACGTGGAAAGCGGCGTCGTTGAGTGGATGGAAGAGCACGAATACGAATCGGTTTCGCAGATGAGGGGCAGCATGAGCCAGATCCGCTGTGCCAATCCGGCGGCATTCGAGCGGGCTCAATACATGAAGGCGGTGAAGAGCGCTCAGCACGTCATGTTGACGGGGCGCGAAGCCTGGCGCGTGCTCAGCGGACGATAGAGGCAGCCGGGCGGCGAAACAGGTTCCTCACCGGGCTTGCGCCCGGTTCGGAACGGCATATGCTGCGCCGCAAATATTCTGCCGCAAAGTTCCCGGTAAGATGCTTACTTCGCCTGTAGCGACTCCACATACTTCGTGAGATTCGCCACGCGCTGCTGGACTTCGCCTTCGCTTCCCTGGCTCATCTCGCGGAACAGCGTGCCCCATACCGGCATTTCTTTCGAGCCATGCGCCGCAACGTTGTCGTCGCCGCGAATGGCGCCGGAAACCTTCAAGGACGGGAATTTTCCGCCGTTGTTCTTGCTGAGCTGGGTGAGATCGGCGGGCGGGGTCTTCAGCGCACTGGCGGCGGGCCCATTGCCTTTGCCTTCAGTCCCGTGGCACACAGCGCAATAAGACGTAAACATCTCCTTGCCGGATGCAGGTGAGGTGCTCTTCACCGGCACATGCTTGATCGCCTTCGAATCCGCCTGGTCCTGTGAAAAAGACATGGCAGCGGACAAGGCGAGAGCTGCGAATATAAACGTGGTTTTTCTGATCGACATCGCACTTCTCCTTTCCATCCACTTTTAATACAGTGCGGCACCGAACGCCGTGACCGCAATCACAGGTTGCTGTATTTCGCCACACGAAAGAACAGTGGTCGCACAGATTAGAAATTCTTCACGCCTGTGCCTCGCCTCACCATCAGCCGTGATCATCGTCACATCGTCGCCTGATTCCAGACGGCATAATCAGCTCGTTTCCGAAAGGTGCGCGACACTTTTCGAGCGTGGGGGAACTGACTGTGGCCAAGGGACGTGTTTCCATCGTCGCTGAACGTTGCAAATCATGCGGCTTCTGCATCGAGTTTTGCCCGAGCCATGTGCTGGCGTTTTCATCCGCCTTCAATGCCAAGGGCTATCACGTACCGCACGTGGTGCATCCGGAAAATTGCAGCGGTTGCGATCTATGCGGCATGTACTGCCCCGATTTCGCCATCCACGGCAACAAAGCCGCCGCGGGAGGAAAGCAATGAAAGCCGATCCGCGTGGGGTTTTGACGGGCGAGCATTTTATCGACGGCGATCACGCCTGCTGTGAAGGAGCTTTGGCCGCCGGCGCGCGCTTCGCCGCGGGATATCCCATTACGCCTTCCACCGAAGTGGTTGAGCGCTTCGCCGCGCGCGTTCCCACCGTGGGAGGGACTTTTATTCAGATGGAAGACGAACTGGCCGCCTCCATCACCCTGCAAGGCGCGGTCTGGGGCGGAGCCAAAGCCTTCACCGTCACCTCCGGCCCGGGCTTCTCTCTAATGATGGAGCACATCGGCTACGCCGCCATGACGGAAACCCCCTGCGTCTTTGTCGATGTCCAGCGCGGCGGCCCTTCCACCGGCCTGCCCACTCTGCCCGCGCAGGCCGACATGATGCAGGCCCGCTGGGGTTCGCACGGCGATTATTCGATCATTGCCCTTTGCCCGAATTCCCCGCAGGAATGCTTCGATCTCACCATCAAAGCTTTCAATCTGTCGGAGGAATTCCGCGTCCCCGTCATGTTCATGATGGACGAGGTGGTCGGCCACATGACGGAAAAAGTCGTCATTCCACCGGCCGGCCAGATTGACGTTGCTCCCCGCAAACACACGAAGAAATCGATCGAAGACTATCTCCCTTACGGTACGAACGGCGACATGGTGCCTGAAATGGCCCACGCCGGCGAGGGCTACAAGTTTCACGTCACCGGCTTGACCCACGACGAGCGCGGCTATCCCAACATGACGCCGCAAACGCAGGGCAAGCTGGTACGGCGGCTGCGCGACAAAATTCGCTCCGCTGCGGACCGCATCTGCATGTTGGAAGAAGAAAATCTCGGCGACGCGGATGTGGTCGTGGTCTCCTACGGCATCACTTCTCGAGTGGCGCAACGCGCCATTGATTCGGCGCGAACCCGAGGATTGCGCGTCGGCAAGCTGCGCTTGATCACCGCCTGGCCCTTCCCCGAAGAAAAAATCTGCGGCCTCGCGCAGAAAGTCAAAGCTTTCGTCGTCCCCGAACTCAATCTCGGACAGATGGCTCTGGAAGTCGAACGTGCTGCCGGTGGTAAAGCCAGGACTTTCTGCGTCCCCCACGCCGGAGGCGGCGTGCACCAGCCGGAAGAAATCCTGAACGTCATTGTGGAGGCAAGCCGATGAGCACGGACGTGGATATCGATCTCATCAGTCCAGTCGGGAATCCAGTCGAGCCTTTCCTGCGCACCGACCGCATGCCGCACATCTGGTGCCCCGGCTGCGGCATCGGCACCACCGTAAATTGTTTTGCCCGGGCGCTCATCGAATCCAAAATCGACCTGAACTCGCTGGCTCTGGTTTCGGGCATCGGCTGCACCGGACGCGTGGCCGGCTACGTTCAGCTTGACTCGTTCCACACCACTCACGGCCGCGCCATACCCTTCGCGACCGGACTGAAACTCGCCAACCCCAGATTGAACGTGGTCGTCTATTCCGGAGACGGCGACCTCTCCGCTATCGGCGGCAATCACCTGATTCATGCCGCGCGCCGCAACATCGATCTCAAAGTTATCTGCGTCAACAACCTGATTTATGCCATGACCGGTGGCCAGACCGCGCCCACCACCCCGGATCACGCCACCACATCGACCAATCCTTACGGCACGTTCGAGCCTTCATTCAACCTGCCTCATCTGCTCGAGGCCGCGGGCGCCGTCTACGTTGCCCGCTGGACCACCTTCCACGTCCGCCAGTTGGCTCGATCGATCGGTGAGGCCTTCCAGAAAAAGGGTTTTTCCTTCATCGAAGTGATTTCTCCCTGCCCCACGCTTTACCAGCGCCGCAACAAGCTGGGCGATTCGCTCGACACCATGAAGTACTACAAGGCCATGAGCAAAGTCCGCCATGGCGCGCCGACGAGTGAAGTGGGCTTGTCGATCAACGGTGAGATTGTGGTCGGCAAGTTCGTTGACCGCGATCGCCCTGACTACTCCACCCTCATGCGCGCGCAGTATGTCGAATCCTTGGGGGATCGCTTCGTCGAAAACCGTTCCGGCCAGGAAGTGGAGACCGTATGCAGCTAACCGAAATTCGCATCGCAGGCTTCGGCGGCCAGGGAGTAATTCTCTCGGCCATGGTATTGGGCAAGGCCGCTTCCATCTTTCAATCCGGGTTCGCCACCGTAACCCAAAACTTCGGCCCTGAGGCCCGTGGCGGCGCATGCAGCGCGCAGCTCATCATTTCCGATGCGCCGGTGCTCTACCCCTACGTGACCCAGCCCGACATTCTGGTCGTCATGTCGCAGGAGGCTTACACGCGCTTCGCCCCCGAACTCAAGGACGGAGGCACGCTCATCGTTGAGCAGGACCTGGTTCGCGTTTCCGCCATCGACCAGCGTAAGGAAATCAAAGTCTACAGCGTTCCCGCCACGCGCCTGGCCGAAGAGTTGGGAAAAAAGATGGTGCAGAACGCGGTTATGGTCGGCTTCTTCACCGCTCTCACCGGCCTCCTCGATCCGGATGCCGTGCGCAAAGCCGTAGCCGATTCCGTTCCCGCCAACTTCCGCTCTCTAAATTTGCAGGCCTTCGAAAAGGGCTTCGAGCGCGGCATGACCGCGTTATCAGCTCCGCCCGCTGTCTCCGAACGCGGGTTCGAACTGCAATACGCCGCCGAATAAACGCGAATAAGCTCTCGCCTCAAAGCGAAAGAAGAGGCAGGCCGTCAGGCGGACCTTCAATGCGCCCTCACAGCCCGCCGTGACCGCCATCACATCTTGTTTCCACCTCATAGATGAAACTTCGATAAGAGGCGGGTTGCCCTGCGCAGCCGCCCCTCGCAGGAGGCGATTATGAAAAGCTTCATGGTTGCTTTGCTGTTCATCTTTGTTTTACTGGCTCCGTCGGTCTCCGCCGTTGCGGCGCAAAAAGCTGAGAGCGGCGCTACCGTTCCCAAGTACGATCCCGCGGCAGAAGGGACCTTCAAAGGCACGATTGTGGACGTCGTCGATCGCCAATGCCCCGTCAGCGGAGGCATGGGTTCGCACATTATTCTCAAGCTGGCCGACGGGAGCACGATTGAAGTTCATCTCGCGACCACCAGGTTTGTGAAGAATGTAGAAATGGTCTTCAACAAAGGCGATAAGGTGGAGGTACTGGGCATGAAAGTCGACTTCGAAGGCAAGAGCACGATTCTTGCCCGGGAAGTCACGCGCGGCTCCGAAACCTTCACTTTCCGGGACAAGAAAGGAAATCCCGTCTGGTAGGAGTCAGCGGTTCCCGCAGGCGTGGCGGTTCACGCTCAAATGAGGAATGGCTAATTTTGTAAGTTGGCCACGCCTGGGCCTTCCGCTGGTTGACTGGCAACGCCGGCGAGCGCAAGCTTTACGTGATCAGGCGGAAGGCTTTTTGTCGTTGTCCACGCACGGAGGATGGGTTGAACTCGCCACACCTGGAAGTGCTCTCTCGTGAACCGCAAGCGCTCCCTGAACGCTACGCCTTCGATGCCATGTTCGATCCCCGGTCAGTCGCCGTCATCGGCGCCACGGATCGCCCGGAAACCGTCGGCCGCACGGTCATCGAGAACCTCCTGAATCCCAGTTTTAAGGGCAAGGTCTACGCCGTAAATCCGCAACGGCCCCAGGTTCTGGGGCATAAAACCTATAAGAGCGTGCGCGATATTCCGGAACCGGTGGATCTGGCGGTGCTGGCCACGCCCGCCGCGACCATTCCGTCTCTGGTTGGCGAGTGCATCGATGCCGGCGTAAGAGCCGCCGTGGTCATCTCCGCCGGTTTCCGCGAGCGCGGCCAGGAGGGCACGGCACTCGAGCGGCAGATTCAGAAGCACCTCGCGCGCGGCCACATGCGTCTGATCGGCCCGAACTGCCTGGGAATTATGAACCCCGCCCTCGGGCTGAACGCCACCTTCGCCAAAGACCTGCCCAGGACCGGCAGCGTTGCGTTTCTGAGCCAGAGTGGCGCGCTCCTCACCGCCATTCTTGATTGGGCGCAGCGCGAGCAGGTGGGATTCAGCACGATTGTCTCCACCGGTTCCATGCTCGACGTGGGTTGGGGCGATCTCATCTATCACTTCGGGAACGATCCCCGCACCAAGAGCATTTTGATCTATATGGAATCGGTGGGCGACGCCCAGTCGTTCCTTTCTAACGCGCGCGAAGTCGCGCTGAGCAAACCAATCATCGTGATCAAGGTGGGCCGATCCGAGGCTGCATCGCGCGCCGCCGCTTCCCACACCGGCGCGCTCACCGGAAGCGATGAAGTTCTCGACGCTGCCTTTCGCCGCACCGGCGTACTCCGCGTGCAGAACCTGGCCGATCTTTTTTATATGGCCGAAGTGCTCAGCAAGCAGCCCCGCCCGCGCGGGCCACGGCTCACCATTCTCACCAACGCCGGCGGCCCCGGCGTTCTGGCCACTGACGCTCTGGTGGCGAACGGCGGAGAACTCGCCCCGCTGTCGCAGGAAAGCCTGCACGCTCTCGATGCCTTTTTGCCTCAGCACTGGAGCCACAACAATCCCGTCGACGTGCTCGGCGATGCCGATCCCGAACGTTACGGGAAAGCCATCGACGTGGTCACCAAAGACCCCAACAGTGATGGACTGCTCGCCATCCTCGCCCCGCAGGGCATGACCAACCCCACGGATGTTGCCAAGCGCCTGGAGTCGTATGCCCACTCCACCGGCAAGCCGCTCCTGGCCAGTTGGATGGGCGGAGTCATGGCTGCCGAAGGCGAAGAACTTCTCAACCGCACCGGCGTTCCCACGTTTTCCTATCCCGATACCGCGGCCCGCGCCTTCACCTACATGTGGCGCTACACCTACAACCTGCGCGGATTGTACGAAACTCCCAGTCTGGCGGAAGGCCCCGAGCTCACCGGGGCCGCGCGCGCCGGGGTGCGCCAGATCATCGAACACGCCCATGCCCGGGGGCGCACGCTGCTCAACGAATATGAATCCAAGCAGCTGCTTTCCCTCTACGGAATCCCGACCGTTGCCACCCGAATCGCGCCCAGCGAATACGAGGCAGTGCAGGCGGCCAAAGAAATCGGCTTTCCCGTCGTGCTAAAAGTCTTTTCCGAAACCATCACGCACAAGACAGAGGTCGGAGGCGTGAAGCTGAACTTGCGGGACGAACAGGCTGTTCGGGATGCATACCGCGAAATCGAGCGCTCCGTTGCCCAAAAAGCAGGCGCGGAGAATTTTGCCGGAGTCACCGTTCAGCCCATGGTCAACCCCGACGGTTACGAATTAATCCTTGGCAGCAGTATCGACGCTCAGTTTGGCCCCGTGCTGTTGTTCGGCTCGGGCGGTCAACTGGTGGAGGTATACAAGGACCGTGCCCTGGCCCTGCCTCCCCTCAATACCACGCTCGCCCAACGCATGATGGAGCAGACCAACATCTACAAAGCGTTGAAAGGAATTCGTGGGCGCAAGCCGGTCGATCTACTCGCGCTCGAGGGTCTTCTGGTGCGCTTCAGTCAGCTCGTGATCGAGCAGCCCTGGATTTCCGAAATCGACATCAACCCGCTGCTGGCGTCGCCCGAGCGTTTCCTCGCACTCGATGCGCGCGTGGTTTTGCATCCCGCTTCCACTGCGGCCGGCAGCTTACCTCGTCCCTCTATCCGGCCCTATCCGTCCCAATACGTTGCTCCCTGGAAGATGAGGAACGGAACCGAAGTGACAATCCGTCCTATTCGCCCTGAGGACGAGCCTTTAATGGTGGCATTTCACGGAACCCTTTCCGAACGTACCGTCTACCTGCGCTATTTTTCGTCGCTCAGTTTGCGGCGGCGCGTCGAGCACGACCGCCTGTTGCGCATCTGTTTTGGGGGATACGACCGCGAAATGGTTCTGGTCGCCGATTGCACAGACGCTTCCGGAGAGCACCGCATTTTGGGCGTTGGAAGGCTGAACAAGCTGCGTACCGACAACCGTGAAGCCGAAGTGGCCGTCCTTGTAACCGATAAATTTCAGAGCCAGGGCCTGGGCACGGAACTTCTGCGGCGCACCATTCAAGTGGCCCGCGACGAAAAAATCCAGAGCCTGATGGCCGAAATCCTGCGCGACAACGTGTCCATGGAGAAAGTCTTTCGGCGGCTGGGCTTCAGGTTCCGCACGGAAGAAAACTCTGACTCCATCCACGCCCGCCTTGAACTTTGACCTGCGCCGGCCGTTGCCGCGCCAGAACTTCGCAACCTTCAGTCTTCAGCCCGAACCGTCAACACCGGACAGAGAGCATGCGCCACAACCTGCTGCGCCGTTGTATGCGCTAAGCGCGCGGTCGTGCCCGCCCCTCCCTCTGCCGGCTTAACGCCCAGAACGATCAGGTCCGCCGCTCTTTCGCGGGCGACTTCCAGAATGCGTTCCGCGGGCGAAGCATACTGGCTGCTGAACCTCACCACATATTCCACTTTGCACCACGGAGCGCTCTCGCCCGGCACCAGGTCTGCCAGGCGCCGCGCCAGCCGCAGCTTCATATTCTCCAGGTCCGGTACGCCCGCCGCGGGTTGCTCCACTACGTGCAGCAGCGTTACCTCACCTTCGTTTTCTGCGGCCAGCGACACCGCATACGACACCGCATGCAGCGATTCCGGGCCGAAATTCGTAGCAAACAGAATATGTTGAAACGTGATTTCCTCAGCTTTTTTCGGCGGCGCCTTCGGCCCCACCGTCAGTACCGGACACGCCGCCTGGCGAAAGATCTTTTCCGCAACCGATCCCATCAGCAATTTGCGGGCGCCGGTGCGCCCGTGCGTACCTACTACCAGCAGGTCTATCCCATGGCTCGCGGCCAAACGCGACAACGACGGCCAGACGTCTCCCCTCGCCACCAACGATTTGTGCGCGATTTCAGGGAATTGTTTGTCCAGACGCTCCCCGGCTTCTTTCTCCAGAGCCGCGTCTCTTTGCACATACGCGGGCCACAGGTCAGGAGTAGCAAACATGTAGTCTTCGCAAGCCATGACATGGGCTGCGAACAACTTGGCCTCGTATTGGCGAGCGATCGCCAATGCATACGGCAAGGCCACGTCGGAGCAGGCAGAAAAATCGGTGGCGAACATTACATTCCGCAATGCGATTCGCTTACCGGTTTCCAGTGTTGTCATAGAGCACCTCCCACACTTGCTCTCACTATTCCACCGTCTCGCGGAGTTCGCCGTGTGCCCGATCATGAAATCGAGTGAGCAAGGTCACAACTCCTGTACACCTTCGTAATTGCTCGATCCGGTGCGCCGCCCACAGACCCGTGTGTATATTGAAATAACTCCGTGCTTCTCCTCGAAAACATTCCGCTCGCGCCGTTCACTACGTTCCAGATTGGAGGCCCGGCGCGGTTCTTCGTCGAAGCCAAAGATACGGCCGACGTGCAGGAGGCCGTTGCTTTCGCCCGCAGCCGTGATCTTCCCTTGTTCGTCCTCGGCGGCGGCAGCAACCTTCTCGTTTCCGACAGCGGCTGGCCCGGGCTGGTCCTGAAAGTTGGCCTTCCGGGGATCGAACAGACTTCTGCGCCGGACGGATTGGGTCGCGTTGTTTTCGACGTTGGCGCGGGCGAGATTTGGGACCGCTTCGTTTCTCACGCCGTCCGCGCGCGCTATGGCGGGATCGAATGCCTGAGCGGCATTCCCGGCAGTGTGGGCGGCACGCCTGTTCAGAACGTCGGCGCTTACGGGCAGGAAGTATCGGAGACAATTTCTTCCGTGCTGGCGCTCGATCTAAAAGACAACCAGCTGCACGAGCTTTGCGCGGAAGCCTGCGGATTCGGTTATCGTTCCAGCATCTTCAACACCAGTGAGCGCGGCCGATTCATCGTGTTGCGCGTGCGCTTTGCGCTGGTTCCAGACGCCGCCCCTTCCATTACTTACGCCGATCTCAAGCGCCATTTCGATGGCCGGGAAACCCTCCCCAACCTGGCTGAGACCCGCGAAGCCGTTCGCCACATCCGCGCCCTCAAAGGCATGTTGATTACCCCCGGCGACCGCGACAGCCACAGTGCCGGCTCCTTCTTCAAGAATCCCGTCCTCACCGAAGATCAGCATGCGGAGCTCCAGCGCCGGGCCGCGGCGCGGCGACTGAATCTCCCCGCCTACCCCGCGCTCGAAAGCCACAAGAAGGTTTCCGCCGCCTGGCTGGTCGAACGCTCGGGCTTCACCCGTGGTTATGGCCTGGGCCGCGTAGGAATTTCATCCAGACACGCGCTGGCCATCGTGAATCGCGGGCAGGCAACGGCCGTAGAAGTCCTCGCGTTGAAAGACCAGATCCAGCAGCGCGTGGAAGAAATCTGGGGCGTGCGCCTGGAGCCTGAACCGGTGCTGGTGGGCTTCGATCTTTCACCAGCCACGAGCGGTGAGCAATAAGCGGGCGGCCATCGCCGGTGGGATTGCTCACGGCTGACGGCTTTTCTCTCACTGCCGTTCCGGACTTCCGGTCTCCGGCCCATTTGACGCTTCCTTCTGAACGGTAACCAACTTCACCCTCCGCAAAATATTTTCTGAACGAAACGCCTGCCTGCACGCTCTTCATACATGAGGACACAACGAGTGCTTCCCGGAGATGCATTCCTGAGCGCGACAACTCCGGTCGCCTTTAGCCGGGATGAGACGGTTGAGTCACTCGTCAGGAAACATTCGCGCATGGTGTATCGCATCGCCTATGCCGCTCTCAGGAACCACCAAGATGCCGAGGATGCAACTCAGGAAACGTTTCTTCGGATGGTCCGCTACGCGGGGAAGTTGAGCGGAGTGGAGGACCATAAAAGCTGGCTGGCGCGGATTGCCTGGCGCGTTGCGGTCGGGAAACAACGGAGCGGAATACGGAAGCGGGAGATCGCTCTCGACGATTCTGAGCACCCGGAGGCCGCTACCCCACTCCCCTCAGCGGACGATACGCTGGAGCACGCGCAGTTGAACGTGCTGGTGGAACAATTTATCGCAGCACTCCCGGCAAAACTGCGGGAACCACTGGTGTTGTCAACGATACAGGAAATGTCCTCGCGTGAGATTGCGGCAGCTCTGGATATCAGCGACGCAGCGGTGCGGGCCAGACTGTTCCGCGCCCGGCAACTTCTGCGGCAGAAGCTCGCGGGACGCTTCGAGCCAAACCGGGAGTTAAGGCGATGACGGATGACGAGTCGGGCGAAATGATCGACCATCGGATCGAGGCGGTGCTCGCGAAGTATTCGAACGTCGAGCCGCGCGCCGGATTGGAAGGCCGCATACTGGCGAACCTGCACTCACAGCCCCAAAGGGTCGCTCGCGCGTGGTGGCGCTGGTTGGCTGTGGCCGCGGCTGTACTCATCATCGTTCTGTCATTTGCCACCAGGCGGACCCTGGAGCCTGTAAGAACCTCCAATCCCATCATCCGCGGGAACGAAGATGAGTTCGCCACGAAAGTGCCTCACGAACCGGAGCCCAGGCGCTCAGACCTCAAAAAGGCGACGGTCAGAAATTCGCCTCGCCCTTCGGTGAGGGCTGCCGCCGTTATCTCGCGGTTGCCGAAGTTTCCCTCCCCCGAACCAGAGAGCAATCAGGAAAAAATGCTGGTTCTCTACGTCAGCCGGTTTGAGCAGCAAGCCATCCTCATTGCCCGGTTCAACGAAGACGACTTGCATCAGGATCGTCTGGAGTTTATTGAGGGCGCGCCGCCCACCAACGGCGCTCTTGAAGAAAACGAGATCCGCTAAACGGAAAAATCGCTGAGGAGATCAAAAATGTTAACCAGGAATGCGAAGTGGCTGCGGTTGGTAGTGACTATAGTGCTGCTGTCCGGAAACGGCGGATGGGCGCAGGAAGCAAGCTCCAGGGCGCCGGCGGAAAGCATCGAAGAAAAAACCTCTTCCCAAAAAGAGAAGCCCTTGATGGAAGCCTACCATCTCGACTTTTCTTTGAACGAGCTGGAGGACGGAAAAAAGATCAACACGCGGCAATATTCCACCGATCTCGCGACCAACGAGGGCAATGAAATCAAAATCGGCACGCGCGTGCCCATGCAGGTCAAAGATGGCGAGTTCCAATATCTCGATATCGGGACCAACATCTTCGCCCGGCTGAGCGAAACCCGCGGCCAGACGGAATTAGTCGTGCGGGCCGAGCTAAGCAACTTTGCCGTGCCCGAGCATGATCCGCATGAAGTGCATCCGATCATCCGGCAAATGAAGATTGGCGGCAGCACCTTGCTGCCCGTAAGTAAGACCATCGTGATTGGCAGCGCCGACGATCCCAACTCGAAGCGCCAGTTCCAGCTCGAAGTGACAGTAACGAAGCTGAGATGACGCCGGGCCGCGCGATGAGCGGGGGCTA
>DATLKM010000241.1:0-42287 GCA_035538435.1 Binatia bacterium | reverse complement strand
ATGGTGATTGGGATTCGCCGCAATTATAAGGGAGGGGGGCCGGGGGCCAGTAGGAAGCACCGCGTTCTTCCGACCGTTTTCGGGTAATACTCGAAAAGTAAGGAAGGAATGACAGGGTAAGGAAACAGAATGCAGAAGCAGGCAACCTTAACCAGCAAAGGGCAGATCACAGTGCCGCGTGAAGTCCGCCGTCTGCTGGGCGTAGATGCGGGAGACAAGCTGTTGTTTGAAACCGACAGCAAGGGTGTGCGCGTCCGTCCGGTTCGAAGTGAGAGCGCGTTCGCGAAATATCGCGGCATCGGCAATGCAGAGATTCCTTCGGGTCGGGCAGCCCTGAAAAAATGGATGCGAAGGACTCGAGGGCGATGACCACTGCCATCGATACCAATGTCATCATCGCCTTATGGGACAAGGATGCAAAACTGAGCCTGGCCGCCCAGAAAGCGTTAAACGTGGCATTTTACCGGGGCACTCTGGTTGTCTCGGCCCCGGTATTCGCCGAGTTGGTCGCCGCACCTGGCCGCAGCGAGGCATTCGTCAATTCCTTTTTTAAGGAAACCGGAATCGGAGTTGACTGGGAGCTGCCAGAACACGTTTGGCGGCTTTCTGGGCGCGCCTTTCAGGCTTACGCGACAAGACGGAGAAAGCAGCGCGATTCCGGCACAGGGCGGACCCTTGCTGACTTCGTGATCGGCGCCCATGCCCTTGCCAATGGATTCCGCCTGCTTACCCTGGACGACGGTCTGTACCGCAGCGCCTTTCCCGGACTGCCGGTCGAAACCTTCTAACGACATTCCCATTCTTCCGCCTCGCCGGGCCATCATCCCCAAGGATTTTTTCTGCGGCGAGACCTGGCAAAATTTCTCCCTTGACGATAACTATTCACTTATATAATGTACTGCTTATGGATATTAATGCTGCCTTCGCCGCCGTGGCCGACCCGACGCGCCGGGCCATTCTGGCGCGGCTGGCCAGCGGGGAAGCCACGGTGAACGAACTGGCGGAACCGTTTGAGATGTCGCAGCCGGCCATCTCGCAGCACCTGAAAGTGCTGGAAGATGCCGGACTGATCGTCCGCCGGGTAGACGGCACCAGGCGCCCTCGACGGCTGGCCCGGGCCGGAATTGACGCGATGGACCAGTGGCTCGGCATGCTGCGCCGTGCGCTCGAGGCAAATTACGACCGGCTGGACGACGTTCTGGCCGGCATGGATCAGAAAAAGAACCACTCGAAGAAAAGAAGAGGAGAAAAGTTATGAGCAGACTGACGATGAAAACCGAAGGAGACACGCACATTGTTGTGACGAGGCATTTCGCGGCGGCTCCGGAAGCCGTGTATCGCGCCCACACGGACCCGAAGCTGATCCAGAAATGGCTGCTGGGGCCGGAGGGATGGACGATGCCGGTGTGCGTGAACGACGCGCGACCGGGGGGCAAATTCCGTTACGAGTGGAAGAACGGAAAGGGCGAAGGCTTTCACATCACGGGAGAATTTATCGAGCTTGAGCCTTTCCGCAGAATCGTGCATGTGGAGAGAATGTTCCTGCCCGATCCCACGCCGGACAATCATGTGGAAACCAAGTTTGAAGCGAACGGCACCGGCACGCTGATGACCATGCGAATGACGCTGCCCGACGCCCAGACGCGCAAGGCGATGCTTTCTACCGGCATGGAGCATGGGATGGAAGCGAGCTATGTCCGGCTGGAAGGCATGATCTAGTTGTCCCGGGGGGGGGCGATGCAGCGGCGCGCGAGAAACCGGCTCACTCCGGTTCGGAATCGCCGCCTTTGCCCCGGGCGCTGTCGATGAGCTGGCAGGATACGGTGGCCTCGGCCACGCGCTTGCCGGCGACAGTTGCCACGCCATGCATCTTGGCGGCGATCATGCGAGGCATGACGCGCCAGCCGGCCACTTGCACTTCAATGCGCAACTGATCGCCGGGGCTGACGGGTCTGCGAAAGCGGGCCCGGTCGATGCCCGTGAACACCATCACTTTGTCGTTGCGGTCTTCGACTTCGGTGAGCAACAACGCGCCGCCGGCCTGGGCAATCGCCTCGACCACAAGAACCCCGGGCATGATGGGCAGGCCGGGAAAATGGCCGTTGAAGAAAGGCTCGTTGATGGTGACGTTCTTGATGGCCACGATGCGCTCTTTGCGCTGGAGTTCGAGAACGCGGTCGATCAGCAGCAGCGGGTAGCGATGCGGCAGAATCTTGAGCAGATCGTGAATGTCGAGCGCGGTCTTGGGCGCGTCGGTTACGGAGGCAGTGCTTTCCATCGAATATTCGGGGCCGCAAGCGTTGGTTCAATCCGGCTTGATCGGCTTGAAGATTATACTGTACCGCGGCGGGAGCGCAGACAGCGCAGGCTTCCTGAAGCACAAATGCAGAACATGACAGGCAAGAAACACATCCCGGGACCACAGGCCCAAGCTCTCGAGCGGCTGGGTTACTTTCGCGAGCGGCGGGATGAAATGGTTGCGGCAACGCGCGAGCTGGTCGAAATCGAATCGCCCAGCGACAACAAGGCCGCGTGCGATCGCATTGCCGGTGTGCTGGCGGCGAAATTCGCGGCGCTGGGGGGAAAGACGAGGCTTCATCGCAGCGATATTTTTGGGGACAGCCTGCAAATCGAATTCCGCGGGGCACGATCGAAACAGCAAAAGCCCGCGCTGCTTCTGGGGCATTTCGATACGGTCTATGCCGAAGGCACGATTGACGCGATGCCCTGCAAGCTCGTGGGCGACCGCCTTCATGGGCCGGGCGTGCTCGACATGAAATCGGGGATTGCGCTGATGCTGCACGCGATTGCTGCTCTGCAAGAGTGGCATGGCGAGCTTCCGCGTCCGGTGACGGTGTTTCTGGTTTCTGACGAGGAAGTTGGCAGCCATTCTTCGCGGAAGATTACGGAGTCCCTGGCAAAAAAGTCGGCAGGGGTGCTGGTGCTGGAACCTGCCGCCGGGTTGCGCGGCGCGGTCAAGACGGCGCGCAAGGGCGTGGGCGAATACAAACTTACGGTGAAAGGCATTGCCGCCCATGCCGGACTGGATCCGGGCAAGGGGCACAGCGCGATCGTCGAACTGGCGCGGCAGATTGCTGTGATGGCAAAGCTGAATCATTTGCGGCAAGGGATTTCGGTGAATCCGGGTGTGATTGCGGGCGGCACGAGAACGAATGTGGTGGCCGCTGAGGCGTCGGTGGGGATTGATGTGCGCATCCGGAAAACGGGCCAGGCGGCGAAAATCGACCGGAGGTTGCGCTCGCTCAAAGCATTCGACAAACAGTGCCGGCTTGAAATCAGAGGGGGCATTAACCGCGCGCCGATGGAGCGCACCCCCGGAGTTGCGGCGCTGTACAGGAAAGCCCGCGAAATTGCGGCAGGGGTCGATTGGAAGCTGGATGAAGCAGCCGTGGGCGGGGGATCCGACGGCAACTTTACCGCCGGCCTGGGCATTCCTACGCTGGATGGAATGGGAGGCGTGGGTGACGGGGCGCACGCGGTTCACGAATACATTGTGGTTTCCGAATTGCCTCGGCGCGCCTTTCTTTTGGCTGAAATGATCGAGCGGATGTAAGCGTGTAACAGTCATGATTAAGTTTGTCGTGGTCGTGCATCGCCGCGCGGGCATGAGCCGCGAGGATTTTCAGCGGCATCTGCGGGAGGTTCACGGGCCGCTGGCGAAAAGGCTGCCCGGCGTACGCCGCTACGTACAGAATTTTCCGGTCCACGATGCGAAGCGCAAACCGCCGGCATGGGACGCGGTCGTCGAACTCTACTTCGACGACAGGACGACGATGGAGGCCGCATGGGCTTCTCCCGAAGGAGCGGCCTCAGACGCCGATTTGCCCATGTTTGCCGACCTGAGCCGTAGTACGTGGTCTGTGGTGGAAGAACTGCAAACGGTTTTCTGAAGGGGCCGACTTGAACTACGGTTTCAGCGCGAAGACGAGAAAATAATCCATTTTGTCGGCTTTGACGAAGTCGTACTTTGCCAGTAATTTGTAGCCCGCCTGATCGGCTTCGCGAATCACAACTTCGCGCGCCACGCCGTGATCTTCGCCGTTTCCGTTGCGGTCGATCACTCCCACCTTTGCTCCGGGACGCAGGGCCGGCCTGAGATTTCGCAGTAAGACGATGGGCTCGGCGACCTCGTGATAGGTCTTCAGGAGCAGGACGGCGTCGACGGAATTTGGCGGCAGGAGCGGATTATCCGGCTGGCTGAGAATGGGCTTTATATTCTGCAATCGTTCTTTGCTGGCGCGGTCTTCGATGTGGTGCACGGCCTCTGGATTGATGTCGACGGCATAGACGATTCCGCTGCCGCCGACCCGTCTTGCCGCCCGCACGGTAAACCAGCCGGATCCAGCGCCGATATCGGCGACATTTTTTCCTGGAACGACGGCGAGGATGTCCATGACACGGTTTATCTGAAGGCGCTCGTCGCGGCCGGGGGAATCGAAAATGGAGAGATCGCCGGTGTAGGGCTCGCTGGTCTTGCGATGATCGGGCGGAGCAGTTTGGGATTGGCCGTGGAGCGCGGGGGCGACGAACCCACAGCAGAGGAGCGAGAGGGTCAGGGTGAAGATGCGAATTGCGCGGTGGATCACAGTGGGCATGCAGCACTCAACATTCAGCACGCGGCACTCAGCCAACGCTGCTGGAGCATGAAAACGCTGTTTGGCGCGAACGCTCAACCATTGGACGCTTGAATCGGCCGCGTGGTTAGCCGAATGGCGGGCGGTACCGACCGATTCATGGCTTTACTGCATAAACTGCGCCGGCCTTCCGGTCAGCCGCTCAATGCGCTTGGCGATGGGCGGATGGGTGGAGAACAGATTCGCGAAGATGCCGGCGTTCATCCCAAGAAAAGGCTGAATGATAAACAGGTGCGCCGTCGAGGGCGTCGCCTGCAAGGGCATGCGGCGGGAGTAGGCATCAAGTTTTTGCAGCGCGCTGGCGAGCGCGTAGGGATTGCCGGTAAAGTGGGCGCCGCTGGCATCGGCCTGGTATTCGCGGGAACGCGAAACCGCCAACTGGATGAGAGTCGCGGCCAGGGGAGCGAGAATCAGCATAAAAAGAGCGCCCAAGCCTCCGCCGCGGCGCTCGTCGCGGTTGTTGCCGCCGTAGCCGCCGAAGATCATGGCAAAGCGCCCGATATGGGCGAGCAGGGTGATGGCGCCGGCAATTGTGGCGGCGACCGAGCTGATCAAAATGTCGCGGTTGCGTACGTGGCCAAGTTCATGCGCGAGCACGCCTTCCATTTCTTCGTCGTTGAGCAAGTCGAGGATGCCGTGGGTTACGGCCACCGAGGCGTGCTGGGGATTGCGGCCGGTGGCAAATGCATTGGGCGATTCGGTGGGAATCACGTAGATTTTCGGCATGGGGATGCCGATTTTTTGCGACAGGCGCTCGACGATCTCGTAGGCGCGCGGCAATTCTTCGCGCGTGACCGGCTTGGCGCGATACATGGCCAGAGCGATCTTGTCGGAGAAGAAGTAAGAGACGAAGTTCATCGCCGCGGCGAAAATCAGCGCGATGACCATCCCGTTCCGGCCGCCGAAATACTGGCCGATGAACATCAACAGCAGGGTCAGGGCGGTGAGCAGAAACGCGGTCTTGAATGTGTTTCCCATAAATTTACTTAGCTATTAGATGATACGCGAACGCGGGCGATGCAGTTCCGGGGTGGTGCAGGGTCAGGGGGCTTGGAGCGGGAGTGGCTTGGTTTCTATGAGTTTCGGAGATAAGAAAGGGCGACAGGCGAGTAAGGCGTAGCCGGGCTCATGAACCATAACGGTCTTTACCGTTGCCGTAACGTTCTTTTATGAAGTCGGCGATTCCGGCGTAGGCTTTGGTTAGTGTGGCCTCATCCGGCAAAAAGACGATGCGGAAATGTTGGGTACCCGGCTTCTGGCCGAAGCCCGATCCGTGGACGACCATGACGTGCTTCTGGCGAATCAGTTCTTTTACGAAGGTTTCGTCGCTTTCGGGAATTTCGATTCGCGGGAACGCGTAGAACGCGCCCCGGGGCACAACGCAACTCACGCGGGGCGTGGATTCGCACCAGCGCTGGGTGAGGTCGCGGCGCGAACGCAACTTGCGCCTTACCTCAAGTAAATGATCTTGGGGGCCTTCCAGCGCGGCTTTGATCGCGTACTGTTCGGGATGGTTGGCGCACAGGCGCGCGCGCAACAGGCGGTGAATGCCTTCGACATAGGGCTTGATGGCCGCCGCGTCGCCGGAAGCGATGCCCCAGCCGATTCGCCATCCGGGAACGAGATAATTTTTCGACATGCCGCCGAAGGTGATGCAGGGGACGTCGGGCGCAACCGCGGCGAAGGCGATGTGCGGCGTGGGCGTTTCTTCCGATCCGTCCAGAATCAGCTTGTCGTAAATCTCGTCGGAAAAAACGACGAGATTGCGCCGCCGGGCTATTTCGGCAATCTGCTGGAGCATTTCTTGTGAGCACAGCGAGCCGGTGGGATTATTGGGGTTAATGAGGACGATGGCGCGGGTGTGCGGGGTGAGCTTGCGTTCGATATCGGCCAGGTCCGGCTGCCAGGCGTCTTGTTCGTTCAGGTCGTAGGTATTGAGATCGATGCCCAGCTTGCAGAGTACGGCGGAATAAAGCGGGTAGTCGGGCTTGGGGGTGAGGATGTCTTCGCCAGGATTGACCAACGCGCTGATGCAGAGATCGACGGTTTCACTTACGCCGGAAGTGACGAAAACATCCTGCACGGTTGTGATGCCTTTGCGCGCCGCCTCGCCGCGGATCGATTCCAGCGCCTCGGAAATACCGGGAGAAGGCGCGTAGCCGTTCTTGCCGCTGCGCATGGCTTTGTACGCCGCTTCGATGATGTGGGGTGGAGTGGCGAAATCGAAGTTAAGCGGATCGCCGACGTTCAGGGGCAAAACCTTGTGGCCCTGGCGAGTGACTTCGTCGGCCACGCAGGCGAGGTCGCGGATGGCGTAGCGCACATTTTCCAGCCGCTGGGCGGCGGCGATTTCGCGGGTTGGAGCGATGGGCATGAGCAAATTCTAGCCGCAGCGCGCCCGGAAGGAAACTGCCTTCCGCAGCGGGCTCCCGCCGCCCGGGGGATGCGACACGGATGAGATCCCTCGGCCCGGCTGGTGAAAACGCCGGGCCTCGGAATGACTCTGCTCGTGAGGCTAGAGCGCTCGGTATCTGGCCTGTCGAAATCCAGCCGGTCGAAATTTAGTCTGTCGAACCTAGTCTGTCGAACCGACCAGCGAATCAATCAGCGCGGGACCGATCGGAGTCCCCCATCCCGTGACCAGATCGTAGCCCACTACGGCGTTATAACCGCCGTTGCTGCCGCTGGTAATGTCGTGGAAATCGGTATCGAAGCTCGATGCGACTCCAATTTCGTAGATTGGCCGATTGATGAAGCCGAGCGTCGCCTTCCCTTCTTGTAACGCTTGCTGATTGGCCAGCGCCGTCAAGCCGGCCCATTGCGGAGCGGCGTAGCTGGTGCCGCCGTTGCCCTCGAAACAGCCGCCGTCGTAACAGCTCCACTGATTGGTGTTGGCCTCGGCGGAAACGTCGGGGTAATTGCGGTATTTGCTGGAAGCGTGATTGGTTGAGTTCACCACGCCGGGCAGGAGTTGATAAGGCGGAATCGGAACTTTGTTTCCGGAAGGGCCGCCCGCGCTTCCGTTCCATCCAGTTTCCGAAAGCCACGCGCCGCCGGGGCCGGTGGTCACCAGATCGGTTCCGCCAACGGCCACAACGTAGGGATCATCCGACGGCCAGACAACGCTGGGGGGCGTGTTGGAGCCGTTGTCGCCGGTGGCGACGAAAACGGTCTGCCCCTGCGCCGCCATTTCCTTGAAAATTGGATCGAGGCTGCTCTCGTCGTCCTTCCAACCCCACGAACAGCTCAACTGCCTGGAAATGTTGTCGGCCGCCATCTGATTGAAGATGGACGGATCCTGATTGCCGACGTAAACGCGCACCTGGCTCATGCCCGGCGCCATGGAAATTGCCATTTCGATGTCGAGGGCCTGTTCGCTGTCGTCGCATGACTGGGGAGGACAGCCGAGTTGCGCTCCGTTTACCGAAACTCCAATCACCTTAACCTTGAAGGGCTGATTCAACTTGGTGAAATACGTTTTTACGTCGCTCAGTTCATAGCCGGCGAATTCGAACAGCCCGACCGATTGACCGGTTCCGGTGAGAGAGCCGGAACCGTAGTAGGCGGCGCGCATGTCGCTGCCCACGAAGTCGCCACCGGGGCCGGAACCGGTGTTTTTGGAACTGCCGGCGGCGCTGACTGCCGGGCTTTCTATGTTTTTGGCGTGCGGCAGGGTGAAGTTGTCGAGGCCGGTGATGTGCAGGACGGGGACATTGGATTCGAGGGTCGGCTCGCGGTCGGGCGCGAAGAAAGTCCGCGCTTCGGTGGGGTGCCGATACAAGCCGAGTGTAATGTGAAATGCGTTTTCAATGTTCGCCGCCGGGCCTTCGACGTCGACCAGCATGCGGTTCGCGGGCGTGTCGACGATTTTCAGGCCGTTCGACTGGGCAAGACTCACGATGGAGGCATAATCCGAAGCGGAGGGGCCGAAGCGCCCGGTGAATTCAGGCACGCTGAGATAGCGGCGATAGTTGGCGCTTTGCGGATCGTAGATTTCTGCGAGCAATTCATCGAGAGCAGATTCGTTTCGCAGGGGCAGGGAGATCGCCAGGCTTAATATCTGATCGGCGGGAACGCGACCCACGGGCGGGGCGGCACCGCTGGCTACGGCTTCAGGAACGTGGGTAGTCAGAGTTGCACGGAGGTCCGCGCCATGCGCGAAGGTTGCGGCCAGGGCGAGTGTGGAAACGCACAGAAAAGCGGCCACACGCTTCGGGAGGAGAACTGGGATCATAGAGAAGCCTCTCTCAACTGGGTAGGTACTTTAGAACGGGACGATGCTGGCGCACAAGCGGACGTTAGTCCCTATCGTTGCTCAACTGCCGTAATCCACACTGACCAAGTACAACCCGCTGGCGGGTGCGGTTGCGCCCGCCGCCGAGCGATTTTTCTCCTGAAGAATGCGGGCGATGTCTTCCGGCCGTAGTGTGCCCTTTCCGACGAGGATGAACGTACCGACCAGATTGCGCACCATGTGGTGCAGGAAGCCTGATCCCGTGACGGTGTAAATCAATTCTTCGTTCTCCCGCTGCCATGCCGAAGAGTGGACCTGTCGGAGATTATTCACGGGGCCATCTTCGCGATTGCGTTCGGGATCGACGGCGGCGAAGGAAGTGAAATCATGCTCGCCAGCGACTTGTGGCGCAGCCTGCTGCATGGCGGCTTCGTCGAGCGGATAGGGATAGTGCCAGACGTAGCGGGCGAGAAACGGCGGGCAGATGGCAGCGCGATAAATGCGATAGCGATAAGTTTTTTGCCGCGCCGATTTTCTGGCATGGAAGCCGGGCGCAACTTCTTCCGCCTTGAGTACGCGCAGGGACGAGGGAAGAATGTCATTCAAGGCGGTCACAAAATTCGCGGCCGGCACGGGCGATTCGGTGGCAAAGGTTGCGACCTGGGCGAGGGCGTGGACACCGGCGTCGGTGCGGCCGGAGCCCTGGGGCAATACCTTTTCCCCGGTGATTCGTCCAATGGCAGAGGCGAGTGTGCCTTGTAGCGTATTCAGGCCGGGTTGCACCTGCCAGCCGGAAAAATCGGAGCCATCATAAGCCAGCGTGAGCTTTAAATTGCGCATGAGATGTTTCGAGTCTTAAGCGGGCGGCGGTTCATCCAAAGCATTTCAAGTTTTCCCTATTGCGGCGCCATTTTCGCATAGCCGTTCACCAGTAAATGGGCGGTATAGCGTCAGTTATACTAATGCGTTTCAAACCACTTTCACTGGCACATCGCATTTTCCGGGGGCTTTTGCGGAACCCGGCGACCTTCGTGTGCGTACCTCGTGGTGGAGCGCATTTCCAGGCAGAAACCCGTGTGAAAGCAGGCCTGCCGGGGAGAATGATCTAAATCTTACCGCCGGCGGTCAGGTCCCGGGAGGTACGGGCGCCTGCAAGCCGGCAAGCAGGGTGATGGGAGATAAAGTAGATGCCATTTTCACAAGTGACTTCGATAGTCCGGGCGGCGGCGATACTTTCTTGTTGGATAGCGCCGGCGGTTTGGGCACAGGAACCTCCGGCCGCGCCGGCGCCGCAAAATATGCGCGAAACTACGACGCTTCCGGTGGCGGACTACGCCAAGCCGGTTTCACATTTTCCCAATCCCATCGCGCCGTATGCACCGCGGCATGTGGCTGCGCCGAATCTGGCGAATACAGCGCGCATTGATTCGCTGATGCGCGAGGGCAAGTTGTATCTGTCGCTGAATGACGCGATCGCACTGGCGCTGGAGAACAATCTCGATATCGCCATCGCGCGCTATAACCTGAATATCGCCGACACTGACGTGCTGCGGGCGAAAGCCGGAGCTGCGATTCTGGGCGTGAACGCCGGAGTGGTGCAGAACACACCGGGCGGGGGCGTGGGGGGCATCGGCGCGACTGCGGGCCTGTCGAGCGGAGGAACGAGTCTGGGAGCGGGCGGAATTGGAGCGGGAACGAACGGATTGGTGAGTTCGACGCTGGGGCAGGGGCCGTTCATCACGAGCTTCGATCCGGTGGTTACGGGAACGTTGCAGGAAGACCATTTTTCGCAGGTGTCGTCGAGTTTGTTCAACGGCGTACCGATTCTCGACCAAAACACGGGCACGGTGAACTTTGCCTATAACCAGGGTTTCAGCTGGGGCACGAATCTTCAAGTTGGTTTTAACAACACCCGCGTGACCAGCAACGTTCCCTTTAATACCTACAGCCCGGTCATCAATTCGTCTCTGAAGGTGCAGCTGACGCAACATTTATTGCAGGGTTTCGGGCTCCCCGCCAATACGCGGTTCATCCACATTGCGAAAAACAACCGCGAGTTGACCGATGTCGCATTCCGCCTGCAGATTATCGACTCGGTCGATCAAATCGAGAATATCTATTGGGATCTGGTTTATGCGTACGAGAACGCGCGGGTGCAAAATGAGAACCTGGCCTTCGCACAAAAGACCTTATCTGACACGAAGAAGCAAGTCGAGATTGGCAGCCTGGCGCCGATTGAAGTTGTAAGAGCGCAAAGTACGGTGGCGCAGGACCAACAGCAAGTCACATTGGCGCAGACCAACCTGCAACTGGAACAATTGCTGATGAAGAATGCGCTGACACGCACGCTGAAGGATCCGGCGCTGGCCACCGCCGAGGTGATTCCGACTTCGACCATGGAAGTGCCGGCACAGGAAGAAGTCGTGCCGACCCAAGATTTGATCAACGACGCGTTGCGGCACCGGGCCGAGCTGGTGGAATCGCGGATCGATCTCAACAGCCGCGACTACAGCAACAAGGCCGTGCAGAGTGCGCTCAAGCCGACGCTCGATCTGTTTGCTTACTATTCGGGGTCGGGGCTGGGCGGCGCGCAAAGCCCGGTGAATCTGTGCGACAACCAAACTGCACAGCAGCGCCAGCTGGGTTTCTGCGCTGGTCCGAACCCGGACCAAGGCGGCAATGTACTCATCCCCGCGGTGGCGCCAGTGAGCATCGGCTCGACCTGGAACCAACTGGTGAACTCGACGGCTCCGGATAAGGGGCTGGGCCTGCAACTGAGCATTCCCTTGCGCAACCGCGCGGCGCAATCGTTGCAAATTCGTTCCGAGCTGGAATATCGCCAGGCGCAGATGCGCCAGCAGCAGATTGAAAACCAGGTGGGGATCGAGGTGCGCAACGCGCAGTTTGCGGTGCAGCAAAACCGCGCCAGCGTAGATTCGGCGCGCGCGGCGGTGGAACTGGGCCGGCAGTCGCTCGACGCCGAACAGAAGAAATATCAGTTCGGCACTTCGACCAACACGCTGGTGCTGCAATACCAGAGCCAGCTGGCAACGGCGGAATCTACCCTGGTAAACGCCACGGTCGCCTATGAAAAGTCGCGGCTGGAACTGGACCGGGCCACCGGGGCGCTGCTCGATCATTTAGGCATCAGCATTGACGATGCGGCGCGCGGGCAGGTTACGCACATGCCGAATGTGCCGTTTGCCGCTCCGCGCAAGGACGCGCCGTCGGTTTCGCAGCCCGCGCCGCAGTAAGACGATGGACACCGAAAGCAGAGAGATTCGGCGGGAAGAGTTCAACGGCAGAATTCGACGCTGCTCTTCGATTCTTGCGCCTCGGCATGCCCGGCGCTCAGGGCGGTTCAGGAAGTCTTATCCGTTGGCGGGAACGCCGGGGATTTTTACGTTGGCGCGGATGAACTTCACGATGTCGTCCATGGCGGTGCCGGGCTGGAAGATGGCGGCCACGCCGGCTTTCTTCAGACCCGCGATGTCCTGATCGGGGATGATACCGCCGACAAGGACCAGCACATCATCCATTTTGTTCTGCTTCATCAGGTCCATTACGCGAGGGACGATGGCGTCGTGCGCGCCCGATAAAATCGAAAGCCCGATGACCTGCACGTCTTCCTGAAGGGCGGCGCTGACCACCATCTCGGGCGTTTGGCGAAGACCGGTATAGATGACTTCCATGCCGGCGTCGCGCAGGGCGCGCGCGATCACCTTTGCGCCGCGGTCATGCCCGTCGAGGCCGGGTTTGGCCACCAGCACGCGAATTCTAGGCTCAGCCATCGCTATTCATTTAATCACAAAGCGGGTGAAGACACAGCTTATGCGGGCGGTCGTCGCCGGTTGCGGACATGTGGTAGCTTGTCCGAGTGCCGCGCGCGACCACGTTCGCGCCGCTCGGATGGCAGACGTTCGACCGAGGTCCAAGATGAAAAAATCGGCCCTGTTCGGAATTGGTTTTTGCCTGGCAACTTCACTCACCTTTGCCCAGACGCTGTCGCCGGAAGTAAAAGTGTTTGTGAAGGTCGATGCGCCGCTGGTTGCTTTGACCCATGCGCGTGTGATCGATGGTACAGGGGCGCCCGCGCGGGAAGATCAGACCATTGTCATCAGCCACGGCAAAATCGAGTCGGTTTCCGACGCGGCCTCCGCGAACACCCCTAAAGATGCGCAGGTTCTGGATCTGCATGGCTACAGTGTGATGCCGGGACTGGTGGGCATGCACGACCACATGTTTTATCCGACGGGCCTTGGAGTCTTCGGCGAGATGGCGTACAGCTTTCCGCGCCTGTACCTGGCCGCGGGCGTGACCACGATCCGCACCACCGGGACACTTGAGCCTTATGCCGATCTGGAATTGAAAAAGTCCATTGACGCGGGGCAATCGCCCGGCCCCAAAATGCACGTCACCGGGCCATACCTGGAAGGCAAAGGATCGTGGGCGGTGCAGATGCACCAGCTCAACGGGCCCGAAGACGCTACCCGCACCGTCAATTACTGGATGGATGAAGGCGTGGACAATTTCAAGGCCTACATGTTTCTGACTCGTGCAGAACTGGGTGCAGCGGTGCAGGCGGCGCACAAGCGGGGCATTAAAGTCACCGGCCATTTGTGCGCGATCGGCTTCAAAGAGGCGGCCGATCTTGGCATCGACGATCTGGAGCACGGCCTGATCGTGGATACGGAGTTTTTTTCGGGCAAGAAGGCTGATGAATGTCCTGCCGAGGAGCCTTTCACGAATGAGCTGGTGAAAATGAAGGTCACGGATGCGCCGATTCAAGAGACGATTCGTTATCTGATCGCGCATCACGTGGCGGTGACTTCGACGCTGCCGGTCTTCGAGCCGTATGAACCAGACAAGGCCCCACTCCAGCAGCGGGTGCTTGACGCCATGTCGCAGGAAGCGCGCAACCAGTATTTGCAAACGAGGGTGCGCATGGACTTGCCGCGGCATGATCCGAAGACGGGCGCAGTCGGCACCCGCCCGTGGGGCCCGGCGTTCGAGCTTGAAAAGCAATTTGAATATGCATTCGCGAAGGCGGGCGGACTCTTATTGGCGGGAGAAGATCCGACAGGCATGGGGGGAACTCTGGCCGGCTTTGGCGACCAGCGAGAACTCGAACTGCTGGTGGAGGCCGGATTCACGCCGCTCGAAGCGATTCACATCGCCACCGCCAACGGAGCGCAATATCTGGGCGAGGGCGACCGGATCGGTACGATTGCCGCGGGAAAGCAGGCAGATCTGGTCGTGATCAAAGGCGACCCCTCGAGCAAAATCGAGGACATCGAAAATGTTGAAACCGTTTTCAAGGAGGGAGTTGGTTACGACCCGGCCAAGCTGATCGAGTCCGTGCGCGGGCATGTGGGTAACGATTAGAATCTCAGCCTGATGCTCGTTCTCGCTTCGGCTTCGCCGCGCCGGCAGGAATTGTTGCGCCATGCCGGCATTCCCTTCACCGTTGCGCCCGCCAATATCGATGAAACACCGCGCCCGGGAGAATCGGCCCGCGATTGTGCGGAGCGGTTGGCGCGAGAAAAAAGTTTAGCGGTCTTTCGCACCCGGCCGGACGATTATGTTCTGGGGGCCGATACGGTTGTAGTGGTCGACGAAGAAATCCTGAACAAGCCGGTAGATGCGGAGGATGCAGGGCGAATGCTGCGGCTGCTTTCAGGGCGTACTCACGCTGTCATTACCGGCGTTTGCCTTCTGGGGCCGGCGTTTCCATGCGCGGGCAGCCGCTCGGAGACGACTCTGGTCACGATGACGGAAATCAGCGAACAGGAAATCCGCGACTATATCAAGACGGGCGAACCGATGGACAAGGCAGGGGCGTATGCGATTCAGGGAATGGCTTCGCGCTGGATTCCGCGCATCGAGGGCGATTACAGCAATGTGGTGGGATTGCCGGTGGCGATGGTGTACGGGATGCTGCGAGAAGCAGGGATTGTCTAAGAAAAGGCTTACGATTTCTTTTCCGGGTTTTCGTTTTCCGGTTTCTTTTCTTCCGGGTCTTTCATCGCGCTTTTGAAATTACGGATGCCTTCGCCCAGCCCCTTGCCCACCGCCGAGAACTTGCTGGTGCCAAACAATAGCAGGGCGATGGCAATTACCAAAAGCCAATGCCATGGCGAAAGTTCACCCATAACTCCTCCGGGGGGCGCGCCCCACAACAACCGGGCGGCATGGGTAAAGTGTAGGCTACACAATTAGCGGAGTCAAAATTTCCGGCGGAAACGTGCTGTGCCGCTGCAAGCGGTTGATGGCGAAGCGTTCTGTCCAGGGAAATCCGGCAAGGGAAGATCGACCGAGGGAAGATCGGGCGAGAGAAGATCGAGAATGCGGCCCGCGGGCGCGTGACATTCGTAACTCAATGCGGCGCGGCGCGCGGGGTAAAATCGAAGCTAATGTCCCCAGAAACCGCACTGGCCGTATCCCACAAAGCCGCCGATCTGGAAAAATCGCTGCGCAGCGTGATTCGCGGCAAAGACGACATTGTGCGCCTGGCGCTGG
Source organism: Binatia bacterium (assembly GCA_035538435.1). Taxonomy (GTDB): domain Bacteria; phylum Acidobacteriota; class Terriglobia; order Terriglobales; family Acidobacteriaceae; genus Sulfotelmatobacter. Next base: position 26,879 of record DATLKM010000241.1, on the reverse strand, counting down.
TGAGTGTACTGGCGCGGGGCCATGTGTTGATTGAGGGCGTGCCGGGCGTGGGGAAGACGACGCTGGGCCAGGCCATCGCGCGCGCCATCGATTGCAGCTTTCAGCGGGTGCAGTTCACCAGCGACATGCTGCCCTCCGATGTGCTGGGCATTTCGGTCTATTCGGCGCTGGAGCAGGAATTCGAATTCAAGCGCGGGCCGGTGTTCGCCAATGTGCTGCTGGCCGACGAGATCAACCGCACCACGCCGAAAACGCAGTCGGCGCTGCTGGAAGCCATGAACGAAGGCCAGGTCACCGTGGATGCGCATTCGTACGCTTTGCCGCAGCCGTTTCTGGTGATTGCGACACAGAACCCGCTGGAACATCACGGGACGTATCCTCTGCCGGAATCTCAACTGGACCGCTTTCTGCTGCGCCTGCGGATGGGATATCCCGACGCGATGGCGGAACGCGAGATCCTCCGGTCGGAAGCTGGAGCCGGGCGCCTGCAGGATTTGCGGCCCGTGCTGAATGGCGCTGACGTGCTGGAGATGCAGGAAGCGGCGAAACTGGTTCGCGTGGATGAATCGCTTGTATCGTATGCGCTCGAAATTGTTAAACGCACGCGCGAGTCGGAATATTTGTCGCTGGGAGTTTCGCCGCGCGGCGCGCAAGCGCTCTATCGGGCGGCGCAGGCGATGGCGTTTCTTCACGGGCGCAACTTCTGCACGCCGGAAGATTTCAAGTCGCTGGCCGTGCCGGCATTTGCTCATCGCGTGGTGATGAATGGCAGCTACGCTTCAAATGAGAAAAAATCGGAGCAGGCTGACCAGGTGTTGAGAGAGATTGTGGAGAGCGTGGCGGTCCCGGTGTAGACGGCGCGAGACCCTCATTTCTGGCGGCTCCACGCTATAATTCCCGCCATGTCCTTCCTTCGATTTCTCATGCTGCTCTCTCTGGTTCTGTGGATCGGCGGGCTCATTTTCTTCGCCTTCGTGCTCGCGCCCACGGCATTCAAAGTTCTGCCTACGACTCATCTTGCGGGAAACGTGGTGGGAGCATCGCTGGGCGCCCTGCACTGGATCGGAATCATTGCGGGCGTGGTTTACCTGATCAGTTCGATGATCTACAGCTACGTCACCAACGGCACGGCGCACGTTTTCGCGTTCCGGCACATTCTTTTGTGCCTGATGCTGGCTCTCACGCTGGTTTCGCAATTTGGCATTATCCCGCGGATGGATGTGCTGCGCGCGTCGCTCGGTGAAGTCAGCGCCGTGCCCGTGGACAATCCGCAGCGGATGCAGTTCGACGCGTTGCACGTGTGGTCTACGCGGGTGGAAGGGGCGGTCTTGCTGTTGGGCCTGGTGGTGGTGTATTTGACGGCGAAGAGCTTTTAGCCTGCGATCACCGGGGAGTCGCGGTTCTTCGATTTTCCAACTGCTCTCGATATTGCGGTTCGGTGCCGACAAAAAATTCCTCATATTTTCTGGCGCCAGAAGCTGCCGACGATTGGCCATTGATCTTGCCCCAGATCATTCTTTGCGGGCCGGAGTGCGGCAGTTCGACTTCGTTCGTTCCTGAATAGGAAAAGAAGTAGTCTTTCGCGAAGGCGTAGATTTCAGGCGATGAAGTTGCCAATTTCCCGTCGGCAGAAACTCTGGCGATGGCTTGATCGGACTCGACGGGCAGGCGCGGCGCGCCGCCGACTTCAAACTCGACGCGCACCCAGCCGGTGTATCCCTGGGGAACGAGGAAGCGCAGCGAGTGCCCGGTCTGATTGCGGGCTGCGACCACGGGCCAGACTGCAATGCCAATGGCGACGAAGAAGATCAAGGTCACGATGCCGACCAGCAGACGCCCCCAGCGGCCGGCGCGCGAGGGAAAAATCCAGCTTGATTTTTCCGGCGCCGGTTTTTCACGAAAAGCGACCAGGCCGGAGTAGGCCGTGGTGAGAACCAGAAACGCGATGGCGAGATAGGCGAGCATCATGCCGGCCGGCTGCTGTGAGGGTGAATGGCGGGCTTAACGTTTTGCGATCGCAAGCGGTGAACGATGGCGGGCGCGTAGAAACTCCACAAGAGCAGGGCGGCAATGAGCGCCGTTTGCGCACCGATGCGCGGCCGGAAAAGGCTGATGTAGGCGGCGATCAGCATAAGCAACGATCCGAGCAGGGCCACGCCCTCGAGGGGAGAGACCGGGACGCCATAGAGAGCCAGCGCCAGCAGCGAATAGAGATGAATTGCGGTCAGAACGCTGGTCAGGAAATAAAGGATAAAGGGCAGCATGAGGATCGCCGATGAGACAGGATCATTGTAAAACGGGAGCTCGAGATGACTGAAGACCCACGCGCGCAAAAAACCCGCGTGATAATGGGGCACTCTCTTTTCGTATGCAAGCCGCTCACGGCTGGCGGCCGATTTCAAAGTTCAATGTGGATAAGGCCAGCCGGTACTGGAATTGGGAATTCACGTATCCAATGGCTGCGTCGGTTTGCTGCAACTGGGCCTGGCTGAGTTCGACGATGGAGGCCAGGCCGAGTTTGTAGCGGCCCTGGGCGAGATCAAGTCCCAGGTTGGCTTCTTTGGCCAGTTCTTCCGCCACGCTTACGCGCTGGAAGGCGGTGTTGGCGGCGAGCCAGGCGGTGCGCACGTCGCGCACCACGCGGTCGCGAAGGTCACGGGTGTTCTGCTGCGCAGCCTTGGCGCGGTAACTTGCCTCCGAAGCCTGCGCGGAAAAAAGAAATCCGTTGAAGATGGGTACGCTCATGTTGACGCCCACAGCGCCGTACCAGCTGGAGATGAAGTAATTGGGAAAACATCCGCCGAAGCAGTCGGGGCGGACGGGAGTTACGCCGGCAATGCCGAGCGCGCTGATGGTGGGGAGAAGTTGATCGCGCTGAGCGCGGCGGAATTTTTCCGCCGCCTGCTGATTGTAAGTCAGGGCCTGAAGATCGGGCCGTTGCTGAAGCGCGGTGTTAACCAGGACATCCACATCCGGCGGAGGCGCGGGCGGCTGCGCCTGCTCTTCGGTCAACTCGTAGTTTTCCTGCTTGTCAAACCCCAGGATCTCGGTGAGCGCGGCGCGCGCCGAATCGACGTTGTTTTGAGCATCCAGTTGTAACAGCTTTGCCTGGGACAGGTTGACGCCGGCGAAGGCCAGGTCGAGCTCCGATTTCAATTTGTTGTTGGTGAGTTCGTGCACCTGATGCTCGACCGACGAGCGAGTGCTCACGGTTTGCTGGGCGACCTTAAGCAGTTCCTGCGCCTGCAAGACGTTGTAGAAGGCCTGATCGGTGGCGAGAACGATGTCTTCTTCCGTGGCGAGGCTCTGGGCGTTGCCGGCCTTTTCCAGCAGCCTGGAGGACGCGACCAGATTTGTGGTGCGGCCAAAATCGGTGAGGAGTTGACTCAACGTGACTCCCGCGCCCGCGTGTTCGAGCAAGCGCGAGGCGGTGAGCGAACCGGCGCCGATGCGGCTGCCTTCATTGCCGTCGACTGCGGTGAGTGAACCGTTGAATGCGGGCAGCTCGGCGGCGCGGCTTTCGCGATAAACCTGGTGCTGCGCCAGAGCCAGAAGCCGCCCCACGCTGATGCGGGGATTGTTTCTGATGGCGAGTTGTTCGGCTTCGGTGCGAGTCAATCGCACGACGCCGGAGGAAGGCGCACTCGCTTGAGATTGCTGCTGGGGTTGACCATCGCTGTTCGGCGCAAGTTCTAAGGAAAGCGCAGCGGTAGGTGTGGCGGGCGCATTGTGAACGAACTGCGGCTGGGGCGCGGAAGGCAAATTGGCCGGCCCGGCCTGGGCCATTGCCACCGGAACCGCGGTTCCTGTTGACATACAAAAATAAAGAACGAACTTCCTCATGTGTTGCCTTTCAAGAAGCGGCGCGTGCGTGCCTATTCGGTTGCCGCAGCGGGTTGCTTCTGATTCTTTTTTCCATAGACCAGCAGATACGCCGCGGGCACGATGAACACGGTGAGCACGACGGAGGAAGTCAGGCCTCCGATGATGGCCTTGGCCATGGGCGCATACTGCTCTGCGCCCGTGCCCAGCTTAAGGGCCATGGGGATCATGCCAATGATGGTCGCCAGCGAGGTCATCAGAATTGGCCGCAGGCGGACGCGGCAGGCGGTGATGACGGCATCTTTTGGCGACAGGCCCTGGCGCTCGAGATTGTGGGCGAAGTCGACGATCAGAATGCTGTTGGAATCGGCGATGCCCACCAGCATCAGAACGCCCATCAGCGACATCACGTTCAGGGTGGCGCCGGTGAGCGGAAGAATAATCAACACGCCGACGAATCCCATGGGGATGGCCAGCATGATGAGAAAAGGATCGACGAACGATTTGAATTGCGCGGTCAGAATCAGAAATAAAAGGAGGAAAGAAATCAGAAATCCGAAGGCGAAGCTTTTGAAGGACGCTTCCATGCCCTGCACCATGCCGCGCAGGTTCACGCGCACGTTGCCGGGAAATTTCTCTTTGGCCAGGATGTTGCGGATGGAACTGGTCACTTTGCCCAGGTCTTCGCCGCTCGGGGTCACGTAGACATCCATGGCGCGCTGAATCTGGTAGTGATCGACTTCGGTCGGGGTTTGCACCTGTTTCACGCTGACCACGTTGTTGAGCACAGTTGTGGGGCGGCCTTCGCTGTTGCAATTCCAGGCTGGCTGGCTGCCGGGCCGGGGGGGGCCGGATGGCCCGCAATTCAGGCCGCCGGCGCCGGGGTCGCGCAGAGGAATCTGGCCGAGATCGGCAAGATTGTGAATGGCGCCCTGGCCCTTCTCGAAAAATTGGACGGTCAGGTAGTAATCGTTGCCGCTCTGGCGGTCGACCCAGTAATTGGGAGCGATCTGGTAATTCGAATTCAGAGAGGTGATGACGTTATCGATGACCTCTTTCTGGGTAAGACCGAGTTCGCCGGCGTGAACGCGGTCCACGTCGAGGCGCAGCGCCGGGTAATTCATGTCCTGGGGAATGTAGACCTGGCCGACGCCGTGAAGCTGTTGAATATCGTGCGCCAGGCTTTCTGCGATGCCGTGAATCTGGTGCAAATCAGGGCTGCTGACCTGCACGTCGATGGGGGCAGGCATGCCCATGTTCAGAATCGCGTCAACCATCGAGCCGCTGGAGAAGAAGGTACGAATTTCAGGGAACTGATTTGACATGGCGCGCTGGACGCGGTCCATGTATTCGAAGCTACTGAGGCGATGATCGGGGCTCAATTGCACCTGCACGGTCGCGGTGTAAGGCCCTGCGTTGGTGGTATACAGAGCGGAGAAGTCAGGGACCACACCGATATTCGAGACGATGCGCTTGAGATCGTGAGCCGTGAGCGTATTACGGATGAGGTCTTCCACTTTGCCGACGTATTGATCGGTGACCTCAATGCGGGTTCCGGTGGGAACTTTCATGTTGATGGTGAACTGGCCGGCATCGGTCTTGGGAAAAAACGCCAGACCCAACAGGGGATAAATCGCCAGGCTGGCCAGAAACACGCCCATGAGCAGCGTGACGGTCAGGGCCGGGCGCTGAACGGCGCGGCGCACCCAGTGCTCGTAGAAATCGAGGATCTTGTTGAAGAAACGATTGAACCGGGTGTTGAAGCGGTCCATCCAGGACTGGCTTCCCCCGTGCGGGTGCTTGATTTTGTAGTCTTTCTGTTCGCCCGCGGCATGGGGAACAGCTTTGAGGAAGCGGGAACAGAAAAGAGGAATGACGGTCATGGCCACGACGAACGAGGCCAGAAGCGACAGGCAGAAGGCGAGCGCCAGGGCGGAAAAAAGAAACTTGGCGACGCCGTAGAGAAAGACAACCGGAAAAAAGTCAACGACGTCGACCAAAGTGGCGGCCAAGACCGCCAGACTGACTTCCTGGCCGCCGACTTCGGCGGCGATCACAGGAGCGGCGCCGAGTTCCAGATGGCGGTAAATGTTTTCCAGGGAGATAACCGAGTTATCGATGACGCGGGAAAAGGCCAGCGCCATGCCTCCGAGGATCATGGTGTTGATGGTGCCGCCCATCAAGGCCAAAACGACGAACGCGGCCAGCGCGGAGAGCGGAATCGAGAGCAGCACGGCCGAAGTGGCACGAAAGCTTCCCAGAAAAATCAGAATCATCAGACTGGTGAGAACCAGCCCGAGAGCGCCTTCGTGCAACACCGTATCGATGGCGTCTTTCACGTAAACCGACTGATCGAAGACGATGCTGGTCGTCATCTGCTTTGGTATGTCATACAGGTGCTTGATCAGATCGCGGACACCGTTGACGACGGCGATGGTGTTGGTATCGCCGCCCTGCTTCATGATGGGAATATAGGCGGAACGCTGGCCGTCAATGCGGACGATGTTGGTCTGAATTCCGTGAGCGTCTTCCGCTTTGCCCACATCGTTTACGGTCACCCAGGAGTTGCCTTTCACCTTGAGCGGAACCCTGCCCAGTTGCTCCATGCTGTCGACGAGGCTGTTGGAATACACGAAGTAGTCGTAGGGACCCATTTTTACGTCGCCGGCGGGGAGGATGAGGTTCGCGTCGTTAACCGCTCCGACCACATCCATGGGGCTCAACTGCCGCGAGGCCAGCTTGTAGGGATCGACGTAGACCATGATCTGGCGATAGATTCCGCCAAACACGCCGGGGATTTCAGCGCCGGGAACGACCGCGATCTGGTTGCGAATCTGAAACTGGGCGTAGTCGTGCAGTTGGGTTTCGTTCAAACCGTCACCCTTGACCGTGACCAAGGCCACGGGCAGGCTGGAGGCGTCAAATTTGAGAACCACGGGAGGCAAGGTCCCCGGAGGGAGGCGCTTCAGGTCGGCCAGCGCGAGATTTGAAAGCTGGGTGACGTCGGCGTCGGCACTGGTGCCCGGCTGAAAATAAACTTTAATGATGCTCACGCCCAGCATGGAGCGCGACTCCATGTGATCGACGCCCGAGGCGAGGGTGAAGAACCGCTCCAGGGGGTCAGTGATGTCAGTCTCGATGTCTTCGGGCGGCATACCGGAAAAAAATGTGGCCACCACCACTTCCGGCAGGTTGATGGGCGGGAAGAGATCGACCGGCATGCGCGCGACGCTGGTGACGCCGATCACCAGCAAGGCGAGGCAGAGCACAACGATGAAATACGGATTGCGAATGGAAAATCCTGGCATAGCTTTGTCCGATCGGTTCTAAAACAACGGGCTCTGATTCCTCTCTGTCTCTGCCACCGCGGCGTTCTTGCGGTTGAATTACTGCGCATTCGATTCGCGATACTCGATCACTCCCACGCCCTTGGCGATCACACGCTGGCCGGGCCGTAACCCGGCGCGGTCGCTCACCACGACCCGTTCGCCTTCCTGAAGGCCGGAAACGATTTCCGCGTCGCTGGCCGTTTCCACGCCCACCTGCACTTTGCGTTGTTCGAGCACGCCGTTCGGATCGACCACGAACACGCTGGTTTGTTCGCCGAGATGGCTTATGGCCTGCACCGGCACGGTGGGAAGATTGCGCCCCTGATCGAGTTGGAGGGAGGCAATGGCATAAAGACCGGGCAGGAGCACCCGCTTGGGATTAGGCACATCGACTTCAGTGTGCATGGTGCGGGTGTCCGAGCTAACGTCGACGGAGAAGCGCGCCACCTTGCCGGGAAAATCCTGGCTGAGCGCGGGAACGCTCACCTTCACCGGATCGCCGATTTTGATGTACTGCACATAGGCCTCGGGAACGGGAATCACAAGGCGAAACAGATCGTCTTGCGACAGGCGCACCAGCGGCATGGCCTGCGTGCTGGAGCCGGTGCCGGCCTGCATGAGCGTGCCAAGGTTGGCGTAGCGCTGGGTCACGACGCCGGAAAAGGGAGCGGTAATTCTGGAATAGTCGAACAGGCTCTGATCGTGGGAGAGTTTCGCCTTGGCGACACCCAGTTGGCTTTGGGCGGCTTCCAGCGCGGCCTGCCCGGCATCGACTTGCGATTGCGCGGCCAGGTCTTTCCCCTGCGCGTCATCGACTTCCTGCTGGGCCACGATTCCGGGCTGGCTCTGAAAGACCCCGTTCAATCGTGTGTATTCCAGGTGCAAGGCGTTGTATTGGGCCTGATAGCGGGCCAGTTCGTGTTGCGCGCGCAGCACCTGATTGCCGGCGTTCTTGATTTCCGCCTGATCCTCCTGCAATTGCGCTTCGAGTTCAGGGATTTCGAGCACAGCCATGACCTGGCCGGTTTTCACGCGCGCGCCGTAGTCGACGGCAAGTTTCTTCACGTAACCGGATTCTTTGGCGTAGACGTCGATTTCCTGGAAGGGCACGAGTTCGGAAGAAAGCGCGAGTTCGCGGCCCAGCGACTTCTTGACGACAGTAGTGACGCCGACTGAGGTGGCCGGCTCGCTGGCCTGCACGCGCCTGGCGCCGCTTCCCGAACACGAGGCCAGCGCAAACGCGGCGATGGCCGCGGCGGCCAGCGATAGGCACCGGACTTGTATTCCACTTTGCGGGCCGGAGGCTTTGACCGGGCGGCCCGGCATTAACGTTTTTGTTGCCTGCATCATGCTTTCCTTCCAAACTGCACTTGGCTCATTCCGTTCCTAAAACAAAGGTTTCATCATCTGGCGCAAGCCTTCGACCGAGAACGAAGGGGAGCGGCAGAACTCGATGACGGCGCGCTCAGCTTCCTGTAAGCGTGAAACCAGAGGTGGAACATCGCGCGCGATTTCATGGGGAATGGTGATGACACCGTTCTGGTCGCCGTGCAACAGATCTCCCGGCCGCACTTCCATGCCGCCGACGTTGACGGTTTCTCCGATCTCAAAAATGTGGGCGTAGGCGTGGGAAACGACAAGATTTCCCGCAAAGACCTGAACACCGCTTGAGCGCACCGCGGGCAATTCGCGGACTGCGCCGTTGGTAACGCAACCGATGCAACCCACGGCCTGCAAAACCGCGGCATGAACGTTGCCCAGGAACGCGCCGCGACCGGGGGGCGTATCTACGTCCTGGACCACCAGCACCCGGGGCTTGGGCGATTCGAGGATGGTTTTCCATAACTCGGTGCGGTCGCGGAAGGTGCCGCCTGTGATGGGCGGTTCACCGGTCCGCAGGCGCGCGGTGACGGCGTAGCCGACCATGGGCGGCGCGTCCGGAAACATGCAACGAACCGAAGCGTGAGTAAAACCGGTATTGCGCAAACGAAGATTGAACCTTTCCACGGCATTGGCGACCATGGTGGTGCCGACCTGCCGCAGGTTGTGCAAGTCTTGTTCAGTCAACTCGGGCGAAGTAGCCATGCAGGGCTCCTATTCCGCAACGGTGCGCCGATTGGCGGGGCGATGCGCACACCGGCGGCAAACGCTTTCAATCCGAATGCTGGAGTGTCCACCGCCAACATGCGTTTGCGTTCTTTCGAAATTGCAGGCGAATCTCAGGACGAAGCTTGAGTTTGGATGCATGGTTTCACATCCAAGTTCGGCCCCTCCGACTAATTGCCATCGCAACGCAAATGCGGCAATGCCTACTTCTTTTTCAGGAACGGGATGAAGTTCGAGGAGGTGGCCGGTTGTACAGGCTCTTCTCGAAAAGAAGCCCTAAAACCGGGGGCCCGGAAGGCGCAAGGGGCGCATAAGAAGCGGGCGCATGAAAGACGACAGCGCAGACCAAGGGAGGAATCCAACTGGCGGCGTCCTTAGTCAGGCGTTGGCGGGTCTTTTCCGGGGCGGAGTGCTGCTGCAAACTCTTGGCGGCGTGCGAGGAAACCTCGCCAGCGCCGTAGCGTGTAGCCACGCTGATGGTTAAAGCGAAGATGGCGAGAATAATAACCGGCACGCACCAACGCACGCGTCTACCGACTTCGGATTGTGCGAGCTGCGGCATGGCAAATCTACGTCGTTTCTAGCATACAAGCGGGGCAGCCGCAAGCGACGGAGATGTAACCGGAGTAATTGGCACAAATGCGATTGCCTGAAAAACGGGCGGCGCGATTGATTGTTCTCATCTTCCGACAGGCCGCGTCCGGGCTTTCATGCTTCATCGTTACGAGTCTTTACATCAGATTGACACTTTTTGACGGGCTTTGGTTGCTTCAAGAAACAACGAAACTCGTTTTCTGCAACTGCATCCAAGCTTAGTAGTTGGAGAATGGCAGAAAAAGCGAGTTTGCCCTGATGGAGGGCCTCTTATGAAAGCGAAACTTTTCGGTAACACGATCGTTGTTGGGATCGCATGCTTGATGACGTTCGCGTCCGGTTATGGCGCGGCCGCGCAGGATGATGCTGCGCCTCCCCCGGAACAACAGGAGCAGGCTCCGCCGCCGGGAGCGCAGGCGCCAGAGCAGCCGCATCCCTCGAATTTGACCGCGGATCAGTTGCAGGAACTGGTGGCGCCCATTGCGCTGTATCCGGATTCGCTGGTGGCGCAGATTCTGGCGGCCTCGGCTTATCCGACGCAGATTGTGGAGGCAGAGCGGTTCGTAGAGCAAAACCCCAATCTGAAGGGCAAAGACCTGGGCGACGCCGTCGACAAGCAAGACTGGGACCCGAGCGTAAAAGCGCTCGCGCAGTTTCCGACAGTCTTGGCCAACATGGACAAGAACCTTAACTGGACTTCGGAACTGGGCGATGCGAACTACAACCAGCAAGCCGAAGTGATGAACGCGATCCAGGAAATGCGGCGGAAGGCAAAAAAAGCCGGCCATCTCGACACCACGCCGCAGGAAAAAGTGACCATGGACCACGACGACATCGATATCGAGCCGGCGGATCCGGACGTGGTGTACGTGCCTGTATACGATCCCGGCCTGGTTTATGGATACCCGGTTGGATTGTGGCCGGGATTTTATCCCTGGTGGGGCGTGGGCATCGGGCCGTTCGTATCGTTTGGCATCGGGTTTCCTATCGGCCCGTTTTTCGGCTTCGGCTGGGGCTGGAATGCCTGGGGTTTCGACTGGTTTCATCATGGGCTGATTTGGGGAGGACATCCTTACGCCTTCCACAGTCACGCCTTCTATGACAGAAATGCTTACTTTCATGGGGGAGGATTCCATGGAGGGCCGGGATTCAACCGGGGCGATCGCGGAATGCGTGGATATGGCGGCGGCGGTCACGGGTTTGAAGGGGGCCATGGCGCCCCTGGCGGAAGGGGCGGCTTCGGAGGCGTGGAACGTGGCGGAGACGCACGCGGCTTCGCTTCGCGCGGGCGGTCCAGCTTCGGCGGTGGCGGCGGATTCCATGGTGGAGGCGGGGGCGGGTTCCACGGCGGCGGGGGCGGCGGGCATCGATGATGCGCACTTTCGCCGGAGCGGGAAACCGAAGTCCGTTTTCATAATTAAGGAGAAGAGATCATGGTGCACAACGCAAAAAAGGCCACGCGGAAATTGAACCGGGCCGTCTCGGTGGGAATTCTTATGGGCGCGATGGGGCTGCTGCCGAACGCGCTCCATGCGCAACAGTCAGGGCAAAGAACATTTTCCTCGGCGGGAGAAGCGACCAAGGCACTTATGGCCGCGCTCAAGTCCAATGACGAATCGAGCCTGCTGGGGATCCTGGGGCCGGATGCGAAGGACATCGTTTCCTCCGGCGATCCCGTGGAGGATAAAAACCGGCGACAGCAGATGGTAGAAAAATACCAGCAGATGCACCGCCTGGTGACGGAGCCGGATGGCAAGACCACTCTGTACATTGGAGCGGAAAACTGGCCGACGCCGATTCCGCTGATCCACAAGGGCGACAGCTGGTACTTCGACACGGCGGAAGGAAAGCAGGAAATTCTCTATCGCCGCATCGGGCGCAATGAGACGGAAGTGATCCAGATTTGCCGCGAACTGGTGGACGCTGAGAAAGAGTACTACTCCAAAGCGCACGATGGCGCAGCCGGCAGCGAGTACGCCCAAAAACTGTTCAGCGATCCGGGCAAGCATAACGGCCTGTATTGGCAAGCCAGCGCGGGCGAAGGCGAGAGTCCGATTGGCCCGCTGATGGCGTCGGCATCAGCTGATGGTTACGCCAGCGACCACCAGCCGGAGCCGTTCCACGGATACTATTTTCGCGTGCTGACCGGACAGAAGGCCGGCAAACATGCGAAAACCGAAAGCTTCATCGTCGATGGAAAAATGACGCGCGGCTTTGCGTTCCTGGCGTATCCGTCTGACTACCGATCTACGGGAGTGATGACGTTCATGGTCGATCAGGATGGGGTGGTGTACGAAAAAGACCTGGGCAAGCGCACGGCGGAAGCGGCCAAGAGCCTGACCGCGTATGACCGCGACGGCAGCTGGCGAAAGGCGGAGTAGGGCGGAACTGAACGGGAAAGCTTACTTCTTTTTGTCCCATGCGCCGCCGGGAGTGGCGCGCGGATTCCTGGTGTTTTTGTCTCCGAGGTCAAGGCCATAGGTGGGGTGGTCGTAGGTTCCGCCAATATGCACGGGGACCACTTCCCCGTTTTTCTTCTTTCTGAAAAAGGGATCCATGGCTTTTAGCAGGAGGGCCTTGGCGCCGCTTTCGGTTTTCGAGATTTTGGTATCGACGCGCATTTTCCCGCGCAGGTCGATTCGCTGGTTGAGCAGGTTGTAGGTTCCATGAAAGCGGGCGTGCGCTCCGGCGATTCCGAAAGAAAGATTGGTGAACGTGGTGACGCCGTTGGCCAGGTCTTCTTCTCCGCTCAAATCGGTGAGCGCCGTTTCCGGATCGGATTTGTCTTTTTCGCCGAGCGCGCTGGCGCTGAGTTTATTGACGCTCTGTTGCGTGGAGGCGTCAGAAAAAGCGCCGCCTTCGATGCCAAACTGCCCGCGCAATTTTATTTTCTTCAGGAATGGCCCCGGGCCGGGAGGAATTTCAGCTCTCGCTTTGAACGTGACCGGCCCTGACATGGGCGAGCGGTTCGCGGTGATGAACAGCATGAGCAGGTCTTGAATGCGGCCCCGGACCGATCGCAGGTTGAGGATTGCGGTTTTGCCGGGCCCGTTCGCCGATTTGGCCACGCTGCCTTCCGCGACGATGTGCGTTTTCCAGAGATCGGCTTCGACGCGTTCGAGAAAAGTGTCGCCGTGAATGGCATCGACGTAAGCGGTGAATGCGGCGGTGAGATTGACTTTATGCCCGCTCGATTTGACTTCAAAGTCGGGCGTGTTGGTGTTACCGGAAATATCAATGTGGCTGACCTTGCCGGAGAATTTCCCCTGCGAGGAAAGCGTCCCAGCGATTGCTTTGTAGAAGCTCAGGTCTGCGTTCTCGAAATGGTATTCGCCGGAAACGGGAGTCTCGCCGGGGTTGTCCTGGTTCCACACGCCGAACAAACCGGAGGCGGATACTTCTCCGGGGGGCTCGGGATTGTGGACGCGAATCTCGTAATTCATGGGACCATTCCAGCTGACATTGCGCAGGCGAGCTTCATGAACGTCGAACTGGAGCGGGGTGTGGTCACGGTCGTGGTAGGCGAAATCAACGATGGCGCCGTTGGCGATGATTTCGTCGACAGTGATTTTCGACTTTGTGGTGTGCAGCGCCTGGCCGGTGCCAAAAGCGGGAACGGAAACGCGCATTCCCTCGGCAACGATCTTTTCGACGTGCTGGGTCAACAGGCCGTGATAGCTGCCGCGGACGGTGACGCGGTCAATCGTAATCAGGGGCTTCAATTCATTTTTCGCATGGGCGAAAACCACGCCTTCGAGGACGCAGCCGGGGGAGGGGAAAAATGTTTCGCGAAAGCTGCGGACGGTGACCTGGCTGTCGCTGGCTTCGCGCAAGTCTTCCAGAACTTCATTCTTAGAGAACGGCCAGTGCGTTGCCAGCACGACCAGGCCGATTGCGGAGGCGGTGACGAGGGCAGAAATTACCAGGACCAGCTTCTTCGCCGGCGGCCGCCGTTGAATGCTTACCGGCGGACTGGCGGTTGAAACCACAGAGCTTGGTAGCCGGCCAGGGCAAACAGGGTTGCCGTTGAAAAGCCGATTCGAGCGGGTAGCCGCAGATCTTGAGTAGCAAGGGGCGCCCGAGGGTACAGAGCCTTTCTTCCTCGTTGACACAAACTTGCGAAAACGCCATACTTCTGCCCCAGTGCCTCTCCGTCTCGACTCCCGCATCCCGCGACTGGCACAGGTTTTGCCACTTTCCCCCAGGAGGAATGTCATGCTCCGAACTTCATGTCTGGCCCGCAATATTTTTCTGGTCTTGTTGGCCGCGGCGCTTTCGGTTGCGCCAGCTTTTGCGTCGGGTCCCTACGTGATCGGCTCAAGCAACACGGCCACTGCCGACCCCAACATTACGCGCCCGACGACCACTCCCTGCGTGGTGACGCTCTTTACGAACGCGCAGTTCTACGACTTCAACGTAGAGAATTTCACCTACACGCCGCCTGCGGAGTGCCCGGGGCCATGGGCGAAGGTGATTCTTGAGGCTGACATCAATCTGAATGCCGGAATTCAATACGACCGCACGGCGAACTTCTGGCTGGGACCGGTGAACATCTATTTCGGCACGACCTCTGAGCCGTTATCGAACCTGGGGCCGTCGTGGCACGTAGAAAACGATTTGACCGACTACAGTTCACTTTTCTATACAGGTGAATCCGGACAGGCGGTGATCGGCAACACGCTGTGCTGCGGATTGACTTCAACCATTTATGCATCGGCGTCGCTTGAGTTTTATCCGCTGGCTTCGGGGCAAGCAGCGCCGTCAAGCGCGAATAATGTTTACGCGCTTTCCGCCGGCCCTTCCGGAGGGACGGTTTCGCTGAACGCGACCAGCAGTACGCTCTCCGGCACGTTTACGCTTCCGACCAACGTTTCCGGCGCCTATCTGGACGTTTATTCGCAGAGCCAGTCCAACGATGAATTCTGGTATACGTGCGTGCCCAACGACGTTTCGAGCGAACTGGAGAGCTGCGGCAATACCGGCTTCCGCGAGACGGAGATCACGATTGACGGGCAGCCCGCCGGAATCGCACCCGTCTTCCCGTGGATCTTCACCGGCGGCATCGATCCTTACCTGTGGTTCCCGATCCCCGGCGTCCAGACTTTGAATTTCATTCCCTACCGCGTCAACCTGACTCCGTTCGCCGGACTTTTGAGCAACGGTCAGCCGCACACGGTTTCGCTCAGCGTGTACAACGCCGACAGCTATTTCTCGGCGACAGCGTCGCTGCTGGTTTATGTCGACTCCAACATTTCGCAGGTAACGGGAGCCATCACGCAGAACACGCTGGCGGCAGCACCGAATCCAACGGTTACGGAAAACCTGAACGTGCAGTCGAGTTCCATCACGGGCACGGTGGATGTGACTTCGAACCGCAATTTCGTCATCTCCGGCTACGCGAATACGTCGAAGGGGAAGATCACGACCAAGCTGAATCAGACGATCAACTTTTCCAACGACCAGTACTTCACCATTACGGCGACGAAGTATCTTCAGGATATTTCCATCGGATCTTCGGTGACCGCGACCACGACCACTTCCGGGGGCGGAGCGGCAACCACGGTGGAGACGCAGACGTTCAAGTTCCCGCTGACTCTGGACCTGAATGAATTTGTGGGGTCGAACGGCGACACCGATCTGACCACTACGGCCAACCAAAACTATACGGCCACGGTAAGCACGAAAACCGGCAGCACCGTGACCTATACCAGCAACATGGTGAACACGGGCCAGCACGTGGACACGGTCGACTTCAACACCTTCCTGAATTCGAATCAGTCTTCGTCACAGCAATATAACTATTGGGATTCGACCGGGGCGGCGTATGCGTGCTCGATCTCGGCCATCGCCAATGCGTTGTCGGCGTATAGCCCGGGCTGCGCCCAGTAGCCGGGCGGTATCGGGAAAACGAAACGGAAATCGGAAGCCCCATTTTCTCGCGTACTCTAGGAGAAATGGGGCTTCTTGTTTTCCCCCGATGCGTGCGACTTCACTTCCCTTGCGTCACCGCGCTTGCGTTACCGCCCCTTGCGAGGCCGACGACACCAGCGCGGCATACTTGGCGAACACTCCGGTAGCATAGCGCGGCTTCGGGGGTTTCCATTCCTTCATGCGCGCGCGCAAGACGTCATCGCCGATCTCGACCTCGATAATTCGCGCCTTCACATCGAAGCGAATCATGTCTCCATTGCGCACGGCGGCAATTGGCCCTCCCAGAGCGGCTTCGGGAGACACGTGACCGGCCATTAGTCCATGGGTCGCGCCGCTGAAGCGGCCATCGGTGAGAAGCGCGACGGACGGGCCCAAGCCTTCGCCCACGATCGCTCCGGTGACGCTCAGCATTTCTCTCATGCCGGGGCCGCCTTTCGGCCCTTCGTTGCGGATCACAACGACGTCTCCGGCCTTGATTTTCTTCCCCGTGACCGCAGCCATGGCGTCTTCTTCCGATTCGAAGACGCGGGCCGGGCCGCGATGCTGGAGGCGTTCGTGGCCGCTGATTTTGGCTACGCAGCCTTCGGGGGCAAGGTTGCCTTTCAGAATGACGAGCCCCCCGGTTTTCTTGAGCGGCTGATCAAGCGGAGCGATGACTTGCTGGCCTGGAGCCTCGGCGGATTTGCCGGCCTCTTCCTCGAGCGTTCTGCCGCTGACGGTCTTCGCTTTCGGATGAAGCAGATTGGCCTGCAATAATCTGCTGGCCAGCAGGCGAACGCCGCCGGCGCGATGCATGTCGGTAGCGACGAAGCGGCCCGAGGGTTTCAGGTCGGCCAGCAGGGGGGTACGCTCGCTGACGGCTTGAAAATCGTCGATCTGAAGATTGACGTCAGCTTCGCGGGCGATGGCCAGCAGATGCAGCACAGCATTGGTCGATCCGCCGGTGGCCGCGACGGAGGCTATCGCATTCTCGAAGGCGTAACGGGTCAGGATTTCGCGCGGACGAAGGCCTTCTTTCAGCAGATCCATCACGACTTTGCCGCAGTCGAAAGCGGCTCGGTCTTTTTCTATATCCATTGCGGGCACGCTGTTGAAGCCCATTGGCGAAAGGCCGATCATCTCCATTACGGTGGACATGGTGTTGGCGGTGTATTGTCCACCGCACGCGCCTGCGCCGGGACAGGCGAGGTTTTCGATTTCGTGCAATTCCTCGTCGGAAAGTTTCCCGGCCGCGTTGGCGCCGACAGCTTCGAAGACATCCTGAATGGTTATGTCTTTGCCGCGATAATTTCCCGGAGCGATAGTGCCGCCGTAGAGCACCAGGCCGGGCAGGTCCATACGCGCCAGCGCCATGGCCGCCGCGGGAATCGTTTTATCGCAACCGACGACGCAGACGACGGCGTCGAACAACTGCCCGCGGCAAACCAGTTCGATCGAATCGGCAATCACTTCGCGGCTTACCAGAGAAGCCCGCATGCCTTCCGTACCCATGGTTTCGCCGTCGGAGATGGCGATGGTGTTGAACTCCATGGGCGTGCCGCCGGCGGCGCGAATGCCATCTTTCACCCTGGCGGAAAGCCGCCGCAGGTGAAAGTTGCAGGGCATGGTTTCGATCCAGGTATTGGCTACGCCGATCAGGGGTTTGCGCAGATCGTCATCGGTGAACCCAATGGCCTTGAACATGGCCCGTGACGGAGCGCGGTCGCGTCCGTCGGTGATTTCGTGGCTGCGATGTTTGAGGTTCATGGGAAGCAGAATACAGGGAGAGCCGGTTCCCGGAAGTGGTTTTCGATCGGGTCATGAGCAATGCAAATCATGAGCAATGCAAATGGAGAGGCCATTCGCTTCTGAAGATGACAAGGCTGAAAGCGGCGACGACTGGGGAAAAACGGGGAACCGGCAACTGCCGTTGTTCAGTCCGCTGCCGATTCCCCAAGTTGCATGACGCTGCCCAGGGAGACATCATGCTGCTCACAAATCGAATGCCGCCGACAATGGTTAAGCCATTGCGGCGCGCGAAGCCGCTTCCGTGACCGATACGGGAGGATGCGCTGCCCAAACCGCAGCCTCAGATTCCCGCATGGCGGGACTGGAGTGCACATTGATCACGTCCACAATGGAATGCCACTCGCGATAGAGCTGCCCGATCTGCTTTTGCGAAACATGCAGCATCATGGTTACCGCATGATCGTGCCCGGCGTATTCGGCATGGACGGACGTGAGCTCGAGTCCGCGGCGCGAGACCGCATTCAAAATCCGCATCAAGGTTCCTTGCGAATTGCGATAACGAACGTGAAACAATTGCATGATCGTTCTCCCCAGCTGATTTGGTAATTTCGGAATCGCATAATTCTGCAATTCGAGAAACTATCCAGCGTTTTAAAAAATTGCGAAATCGCGAAATTCCCAAATTACTCAATCTTCATAGACCATCTCCGACAGCGCCGCTCCCGCGGGAACCATGGGATAAACGTTGGCCTCGGGATGGCAGTCGAACACCAGCAACTCCGGCTCCGGTGAACGCAGGAATCTGTCAATCGTTTCGCCTGCGTCATCAGAAACCTGGAGATCGCCCATCGCGCTTTCATGCATGCGGCATCCTGAAATTCTGTAGGCGCGCGCGATCTCGACGAAATCGGGATTGTCGCTCAAGTCAGTTTCGGCATAATTGCGGCGATAAAAAAGCTGCTGCCATTGCCGCACCATGCCCAGATATTTGTTGTCGATGATGACCAGCTTGATGGGTAGATTGAGCCGCCGCACGGTGGCCAGTTCCTGAAGGTTCATCTGGAATCCGCCGTCGCCGGAGATGCAGAGCACGCACGTATTCGGCTTCGCGAGCTGCACGCCGACAGCGGCGGGCAAAGCGAAGCCCATGGCGCCCAGGCCGCCGGAAGTAATAAATCCGCGGGGCGAAGAGGAGCGGAAGCGCTGCGCGGCCCACATCTGGTGCTGGCCGACGTCGGCAATCACGATGCTGTCTTCGGGCAGCCGGCGAAACAATTCATCGAGAAACCGCTTGGCCGGCTGGGCGCGCGCGTGAGAATCGATTTCAACCCGCTCTGCGCCACAGGCAAGGGCGCGCCATGCGCTCCAGTCGGGAAGCCGGGTGGATGCCACAATCCCGCCCGGTTGCGAAGTGCGAGACGAAGGTGTGGCTCTTGGGATACTTTTCAGCTCCCGATGAAACGCCGGTACGGTGTCTTTCAAATCGCCGATCACGGGCAGGTCGCAGGTGCGCACGCGATTCAGTTGCGCCGGATCGATTTCGAAGTGAACGATCCTGGCGTGGGGGGCGAAACGCGTGGGATCGCCGGTCACGCGATCATCGAGGCGAGCGCCGAAAACGAGCAGCAAGTCGGTTTCGTGCAAGGCCGTGTTGGCGGCGCGCGTGCCATGCATGCCCACCATGCCAAGATAATAAGGAGTACTGGCGGGTACAGCGCCCAGCCCGTGCACGGTGGCGAAAGCCGGAATATTCAGATCGTCAAGCAGGCGGCGGAGTTCCGGCACTGCTCCTGCCAGCTTTGCACCCGCGCCCACCAACGCCACCGGTCGTTCCGCCCGTTGCAGCAGGGCGACAATCGTGTCGCTGAACGCGCCGTCGCCGTGGGCCTCGGCAGGGCGAGCGTGAGGAGTAAACTTTGCCGGTCCCGAAAATTCCTTTGTCACTTTCAAGATATCGGTCGGAATATCGATGACGACCGGCCCGGGGCGGCCGCTGCGCGCCCAGTGGAATCCTTCGGCAATGACTTCAGGAAGCTCGTCAATGATGCGAACCAAGCGGCTCCACTTGGTGAGCGACAGGGTCATGCCGAAAACGTCGGTTTCCTGGAAGGCGTCGCTGCCGATCATCGCCGTGCGCACCTGGCCGGTGATGCAGAGGAGAGGAACGGAATCCATTTTCGCGTCGGCAATGCCGGTGACAAGATTCGTTGCGCCGGGGCCGCTGGTGGCCAGGGCCACGCCGACTTTTCCCGTGGCGCGCGCGTAACCGGAAGCGGCAAACACCGCTCCCTGCTCGTGCCGCGTGAGCACGTGCCGTACGCCGCTGCCTTCGAGCGCATCATACAGCGGCATAATCGCGCCGCCGGGGTAGCCGAAAACCAGATCAACCCCTTCCGCGCGCAGGCAGCGCAGAACCATTTCGCCGCCCTTCAGTGTGCCCTTGTCGTTCATCGTCAGATCTTTCTTCGTCTTTTCAGCGCAGTCCAGAGATTTTTCGCTTCGCTCAGAATGACAAATCGGTCAAGCATTCACGGCTTGGGGCATTTCCTTCGTATCAGATTTGGGGACCGGCTTCGCGCCCCTGCCGGGCAGCCAACTCATCATGCCGCGAAGTTGCTCTCCCACGATCTCGATGGGATGTTTTCTTTCCGCCTCACGCAGCGCCGAGAAGTTTTTTCCTCCGGAAGCGTTTTCGGCAATCCATTCGCGGGCGAAGGTCCCGTCCTGAATGTCGGACAAGATCTTTTTCATCGCCGTGCGGGTTTCGTCCCCGGCCACACGCTCGCCGCGGGTCAGGTCGCCGTATTCGGCGGTGTTCGAAATGGAATGGCGCATGCGCCCCAGGCCGCCTTCGTAAATCAGGTCGACGATCAGCTTCATCTCGTGCAGGCATTCGAAATAGGCAATTTCGGGTGCATATCCGGCCTCGACCAGCGTCTCGAAGCCTTTCTTGATGAGCGATGTCAGGCCACCGCACAAAACCGCCTGCTCGCCGAACAGATCGCTCTCGGTTTCTTCGCGGAAAGTGGTTTGCAGGACTCCGGCGCGCGTGGAGCCGATGCCGTGCGCATAGGCGAGCGCGTATTCGTGAGCGCGGCGGCTGGAGTCCTGATTGACCGCGATGAGCGAGGGCACGCCGCGACCTTCGGTGTATACGCGCCGCAACAAGTGTCCGGGCGACTTGGGCGCGATCATCACGACGTCAACATCGCTGGGGGGAGCGATGGTTTTGAAATGGATGCTGAACCCGTGGGAGAAACCGAGAATTTTTCCGGGATGGAGATACGGCTGGATGTACTTTTCATACACTGCGGCCTGGGTTTCATCGGGCGTAAGGACGTGAATCCAATCGGCACGCTTGGCAGCCTCATCGGGAGCGATCACGACCATGCCGTCGGCGCGGGCCTGGGCGGCGCTGGCGCGACCGGGTTCGAGGCCGACAATAACTTTGACGCCGCTGTCGCGCAGGTTCTGGGCCTGGGCGTGTCCCTGGCTGCCGTAGCCGAGAATGGCGATGGTCTTGCCTTTGAGTGCGTGAGGATTGGCGTCGCGTTCGTAGAAGATGGTGGCCACAGCGTGCTCCTTGGGGGTTTCCGATTTTCCAACCGACCGGTCGGTCGGTTTCGTAAGATGCTAGCGGAGGGGCAATTCGGCTGTCAAGTGAAAGTTTGGCGACTGGGTTAGGGGCTGGCGAATTTGGCCAGGCTGATCGCGGCTAGTCGGCGGCGGCGGTGCGATTGCCTTCGTCGGGCGGGCGGCGGGTGCGGTTGGAAGGAAGCCCGGCGTCGCGGATCTTATAAAGCAGAGCGCGGTAGCTGATGTTGAGGGCGCGCGCCGCCTGCTTGCGATTCCAGTGATGGTGCTGAAGAACTTTGAGGATGATCTTGCGCTCGAGTTCGTGCACCGCCTGGCGCGTGATTTTTTTCAGCGAGAGCGGGCCGTCCACGGGAATGTCGGCGCTGAAGAAATCCTGAGCGGGAGGACGCAGGTCGCCGGCGATGGCGTCTTCATTGCCAAGGATGACGTAACGCTTCATCAAATTTTCCAGCTCGCGGACGTTGCCCGGCCAGTGATACTTGCGCAGTGCGTTCATCAACTCGGGCGACAGCGGGTGCGCGCGCGCGTTGAACTTGCGGTTGTAATATTCCAGAAAATAATGAACCAGCTGGGGAATGTCGGCGGCGCGCTCGCGCAAGGCGGGCATGTGCAGGTTGACGACGTTGATGCGGTAGAACAGGTCGGCGCGAAAGCCGCCGTTGGCGATTTCTTCTTCCAGTTTGCGGTTGGTGGCGCAGACCACGCGCACTTCCACTTTTTTGTCTTCCTGCGCGCCGATGCGGCAGAACTGGCCATCCTGCAAGAGTTGAAGCAGCTTCGATTGCAGGGCCATGTCGAGTTCGGAAATTTCGTCGAGGAAAAGCGTGCCGCGGTGGGCCATTTCCACGCGGCCGGGCTTCGATCCGTAGGCTCCGGTGAACGCGCCCTTTTCGTAGCCGAATAGTTCACTTTCGAGGAGCGTTCCGGGAATCGCGGGGCAATTCACTTTGACCCACGGTCCGCTCTTCCACGGCGACGAGGCGTGAATCATGCGCGCGATAATGTCTTTGCCGGTGCCGCTCTCGCCCTGAATCAGGACGGGAACGTTCGCGCCGGCGAGCTTGCCCATGCGTTCACGCAGCGCGCGCATGGCTTCGGTGCTCCCGAAGATGACAGACTCAGGGGGCATCTCGCCGAGCGGCTGAACTAAGGCGCTGACTGAACTGGTTGTACTCATAGGCTTGCAGTGGCTCCGCACACAGATTTACAGGTTGGGGTGCATACCAAGAGCCAAACGCCGGGGGAGAGGAAAATCTCAGGAGAAGCTTAGCTTATCCAGTTGAAGAATAGCAACTTACTAAAGATTCGACGGCGAAAGGTGAAGCAGCGGAGCGACCGGGGAATGCGGCGGGAAAGCGCCAGGATCGAGGGAAAACATTTTCACAGCGTGGAAGAGAGCTTCCGCGAAGCGGGCTTTGCGGGGACGTGAGATTCCGGCAAGGGGCGGGAGAATTTGAGTCCGATCAGATTGAAGCCCTCTCCGCGTTCGGCGCGCAGAACCTTGGCCCGCAGGCTGCGCGCAACCCGGGGCAGCGATGACATAGCGGCAAGAGGCGCACTGGGAATCTCCAATTGCAGCTGCGAGGAAGAAGGGATGTGACGGCGGACCGCAACCAGCATCCCGCCGGCAGAAACATTCAAAGCAGTGGCAAACTCCAGAAATTCCTTTTGAGTCTCGGACTGGCTGCGGACGAAGACCGGGATAGCGAGGGGTAGGCGGGGCCAACGCCGCCGTTCTACCGAAGCTAGCTTGCCGTTTACACCCACAGACACCCCTTCCTTTAGTTTTTGAACCTTTGATTTGAGCACCTTTTGGGCCAAAACCAGAAATGAGCCCCATCTCTGCGGGCACTGGTGGGGGAAACGACCAACAGGAACAGGGAAATACCGGAGTCCGAAGGCTCTAAAGCGTGGAAATCACGCAGTTTGCGGCACGACACCGGGCAGATTGCAACGGCTGCGTGTCGGGCGGGGCGGCGCCGGCTCAAAAGACGTTAAGTGCAAGATTTTGCCACACTTGGGTAATCAGCTTTCATTTTTCGTTGACAAGGAAAACGCCTGTGGATAATCTTTTTGAAGAGCATTCTTCCTCGTAAGTAGAGTGCGTCCCC
This sequence comes from Binatia bacterium, assembly GCA_035538435.1. GTDB lineage: Bacteria > Acidobacteriota > Terriglobia > Terriglobales > Acidobacteriaceae > Sulfotelmatobacter. Next base: position 3,661 of record DATLKM010000241.1, on the reverse strand, counting down.
CCTTGATAGTTAGCCAGCCCTCTTATGGCCACCGTACAGAAGAATGTGTGTGTTCGCGAGGCGGTCGAGCCCCCGGAAGAGTCCGCGTCTGCAAACGGGGCGGAAGGCATTCCCAGCCAGGCGGACCTGCCGCAGGCATATTCGCAGCTGCAACAGAAGTTTCAACGCACCACCAACGCGCTGGGGTCGGCCGCGCACGATCTTAAAACCCCGCTGGCGATCTTAAACGGATACGTCGAATTGCTGCAGAGCGAGAAGCTGGGGCCGCTGAACGGGCGCCAGCGCGAAGTGCTGAACGATATGCAAGCGAGCGGGAAGCGCCTGCAACAGTTCATCCAGGATTTTCTGACTTACAGCGCGCTTGAAACCGGCGGCCTGCATATGCGGTTTGAAGCCGGCAATCTGAACGAGTGTTTATCGGAAGTCTGCCGATTGTGGTCATCGCGCTTTCAGGAAAAAGGCCTGGCGCTGTACTTTCTGGCCAACGACAAGCTGCCGGTATTTCCTTTCGATTCTCCCAAGGTGGAGCGGGTGATTTCCAACCTGCTGGAGAACTCATTCAAGTTTGTTCCGCAGGGCGGAACGGTATGGCTGCACGCCGAACCTTATATGTGGGAGCGCCGCGCGGCCGCGCCGCAATCCCGGCCGGGGGACCGCCGGCGGCACGATGTGACCCAGCCGAACTCGGTGAAGGTCAGCGTTTCCGACACCGGCCCGGGCATACCCGCAGAATTTCAGCAGGAAGTGTTTGACGATTTCTTCCGCCTTCCCAGCAACGAACTTCAGGAGGGGATGGGCCTGGGTCTGGCCATCGTGCGCCGCATGGTGCAGGGCATGGGCGGAAAAGTCTGGGTGGAGAGCGATCCGGGCGGCGGGTGCAAATTTTCTTTTCTCATGCCCTTTAAACCCGCGCCGATGAATTCGGAGAAAGCCGCTTCGGCGAAAATGACTCCCAAGGGAAAGACCCGATGAGCGACGCGGCCAAGATTCTGCTGGTGGATGACGAACCGGCCATGCTGCGTTACATCCGCACGCTGCTGGAAGTGGACGACTATAAAGTGGAGACGGCGACCACAGGCGAGGAAGCCCTGCAGCGGGTAGATAAAGGGCTCGAGCCGGACCTGGTGCTGCTTGACGTGCTCATGCCCGGCATCGACGGACTGGAAACGCTCGAGCAACTGCGGCAGAAGCGGCCGGGAGTGCGGGTAGTCATGCTCTCCTGCGTCAACGACACGAAAAAAGTGGTGCAGGCCATGCGGCTGGGCGCGCAGGATTATCTGACCAAGCCTTTCCAGAAGGCCGAACTCGACGCGGTAATCGATCAGTGCCTGGGGCAGGGCAAAATTCCCGTCGGCGGAGAAGTGGAAGAAGTAGGCGACGATGTTTTCTTTATCGCGGCCAGCGCCGCCATGAAGAAGATCCGCTCGCAGGCCGCGCTGGTGGCGAACGTGGACATTCCCGTGTTGCTGCTTGGCGAAAGCGGCACGGGTAAGGAAGTTCTGGCGCGGCTGATTCATAATCTTTCGCCGCGCGCGCACCGCACGTTCCTTAAGGTTAATTGCGCCGCGGTTCCGGCCGACCTGCTCGAAAGCGAACTGTTCGGATACGAGCCGGGAGCCTTCACGGGAGCTACGCATTCCAAGCCGGGCAAGTTCGAGTTGTGCAACAAGGGCACGATTCTGCTGGATGAGATCGGCGAAATGCCGCCCATTCTTCAGGCGAAGCTGCTGCACGTTTTGCAGGACAACAGTTTTTCGCGGCTGGGCAGCCGCAGCGTCATCAAGGTGGACGTGCGCATTCTGGCTGCGACCAACATCGACATTCCGCAGGCGCTGGCCGCCAAGCGGCTGCGCGAAGACCTTTACTACCGCCTGAACGCATTCACGCTGCAACTGCCGCCGCTGCGGGACCGCAAAGAAGAAATTCCGATCCTGCTCAAGCACTTCATGACTCGTATGGCGGAGCGCTATGCGCGGCCGCAACTGCCGCTTTCACCGCAGTTGCTGGAGGCGTGCATGGCCCATAGCTGGCCGGGGAACCTGCGCGAGCTGAATAACTTCCTGAAGCGCTATCTGATTCTGGGCGACGAAAATCTGGCTGCCGCGGAATTGCAACCGCGCTTCGACGGCAACGGCGGCGGAGTACGCAACGACGGCAGCACCAAGGCCGACGGCGGCTTGAAATCGCTGGCCCGCACCGCCAAAGACGAGGCCGAAGGCGAAGCCATTCGCCAGGCGCTGGAGCAAACCAACTGGAACCGCAAGCAGGCGGCCGCGATTCTACAGATCAGCTATAAGGCGCTGCTGTATAAAATCCGGCAATACGGAATCGCCGAAGCCAAAGGCCACCACAAGCTTTCGGCGGGAGCGTAAGTTTCTGTCATTCTGGCGGGCGCTTTCTTTGCGGGCCGAATGACCTTTCCGGTTCACACGCTGAGAAAATTCTCCACCAGCCTTTTCCCCGCATCGGTCAGCACGCTCTCAGGGTGAAACTGCACACCTTCCACCTGAAATTTCTTGTGCCGCAAGCCCATGATGGTGCGTGTGCCGTCTTTTTCCGTGGTCCAGGCGCTGACTTCGAGTTCATTGGGCAGAGTTTTTTCCTCGACAATGAGAGAGTGGTAGCGCGTGGCTGTCATGGGTGAGGGCAGGCCGCGAAAAATCGTGTTTCCGTCATGGACGACGGCGCTGGTTTTGCCGTGCATTAAGTGGGGCGCGCGAATAATCTTTCCGCCGAAAGCCGCGCCCATGGCCTGATGCCCCAGGCAAACGCCGAGAATGGGAATCTTGCCGGCGAAATGGCGAATCGCCTCAATGCTGACGCCGGCTTCCTGCGGAGTGCAGGGGCCCGGCGAGATTAGGATGCGAGCGGGGCGCATCGTTTCGATCTCACTCACTGTGATTTGATTGTTGCGGCGCACCTCGACCTCTTCGCCCATCTCACCCAGATATTGCACCAGGTTGTAGGTGAAAGAATCGTAGTTGTCGAGGACGAAGACCACGGGAGTAGTTTAAATGACGTGGGTCGTCTGTATGGTGCGAGCAAACGACGGGTTCCTCCACTCGCCGTCGCTTCGCTCCGGAGCTTCGGCCGGAATGACAGAGTGAGTTCTTTCAGGGCCTGTCCGATGCCCTCAGCCCGTCCACTTCGCGCCGGTGTTTAATATCTGCATGATTTTTTCCAGGCGGCGCATTCGCGTCTCTTCCTGCCTGGCTCCCGCAATCGCCAGCGCCATTTCTTTCTTGTGAGTGAAGGAGAGTTTGTCCCAGTGGGCGCGAGCAGTTTTATTCCTGGCCAACTGTTCTTTCAGAGGCGGGGGCGGATCGACGGTGCGCTCGGCTTCGTCGCGCTCCATGACCACTTTAACCACGTCCCCGGGTCGAGCGCCCGCGCCGGTGAGTAGTTTCTTGTTCACCGGCATCATGTGGCATCCGCCCATCGGCATCAGCGAAGAGCGAAAGGGATAGCCGTTGATGGTTCCCTTGACCGGCACCCGCGCCCGCGTGCCGAAGAACTCGACTACATCGACCGGCGGCTCGATTGCGGCAACCACACCTGCCTCTTTGCCTTGAATCTTCGCCGTGAACTCAAGCCGTTGTCTGCTCATTGGAATTCCTGAACAAGCGATTTCGACACGCGGTACACTTTATCTCAGCGACGG
>DATLKM010000240.1:0-2711 GCA_035538435.1 Binatia bacterium | reverse complement strand
GGAAGCGGGAACGCCGGGGATCAAATCGACCGACGACGGCTGGCTCAACCGCGCCCTGCGCGACCTTCCCCACGGTTCGCCGAAATCGCCCTTTGAGGCGATTGCGATGGGGCCGTCGATTCCCCGCATTCTCGGCGGAGTTGAGCCCGCGATTGCCATGAACAATATTAACGATTTCACCGTTGGTGGCCGCAATCCCAAGCCTTCTCCTGTGGCCACGGCGTTTGAGGCCATGTACGACCACTCCACCGATAGCGTGCTGCACGGCACCGGAGAAGAAACGTTCGACGCGGTCAAAATGTTGAAGTCTGCCGACCCCGGGCAGTACAAGCCTGCGGCGGGCGCGGATTATCCCAAGGGCAGATTCGGCGACAGCCTGCGCCAGCTGGCTCAATTGATAAAAGCCAATCTCGGAGTGCAGATCGCTTTCGCCGATATTGGCGGATGGGACCATCACGTGAACGAAGGCTCAACCGACGGCCAGATCGCGAACGTTCTGCGCGATTTCTCCCAAGCCCTGGCGGCTTTCTGGAACGATCTCGGCGATCTGGGAGAAGACACCGTGATCGTCACTATGTCGGAATTCGGGCGCACGGCGCGCGAAAACGGCAACCGCGGCACCGATCACGGCCACGCGAACGTAATGTTTGTACTGGGCGGCCCGGTAAAAGGCGGCAAAGTCTATGGCCGCTGGCCCGGCCTCGATCAGTCGCAACTCTACGAAGGCCGCGATCTCGCATTGACGACGGATTTCCGGCAGGTGTTAGGGGAAGCAGTGGCGCGGCATTTGGGAAATAAGAATTTGAAGGAAGTGTTCCCGGGATATGAGAATCAGGCAGAGAAATTTCTACAGATTGTCACTTAACGTCTGTCCATTTCCATCGGTGCAAGCAATCCCACTCTTGACAAAGCAACGTCAAGGATAGCCTACCCGCCTCTTGTCGAAACGCTTGAGCCAGAAACCAAGGCCAATTGTAAGTATGAGGACGAATAACCGTATTGTTATGCCTATGAAGCCGTATTTCAGCCAGAGCCAACGGCTCCAGTCAGAGATCGCACGACCATACATACCCTTACGCGCATAGACAATGCTCCGCTTCCCGAATCCGAATTCGAACCTCGGATTGATGAGCAGCGCCTGATCGAAGTCTCGGATCGCTCGATCATATTCGCCCTCTTTGGTATATGCCACGCCACGAACGCCAAGAGCGTTTACGTCGGCCGGCTTGATACTTAGGACGTGGTTATAATCCTGAATTGCATTTTCATAATTGCCTGTATGCGCATATGCCAATCCACGCTGGTAAAAAGCATCGGCATCACCGGGTGTCAGGCGCAGTGCCTGACTGTAATCGCTTATGGCGTGGTTGCTGTCACCCTTTGAACCGTATACAAGCCCGCGATTGTAGAACGCATCGGCGGAGTTAGGGTTCAGGCGCAGCGCCTGGTTGTAGTCTTGAATCGCCCGGTCATAATTGCCAGTAGCCCAATATGCCAGCCCCCGGCCAACCAAAGCATTGTCATCGATGGCCTTCAGCCGCAGCGCCTGATCGTAGTTCTCGATGGTGCGGTCGTAGTCACTCTTATGCCAGTACGCGGAGCCAAGACCGTCGAATACAGCAGGGTCGCTGGGGTTTAGTCGTGCTGCCTGAGTGTAGTCCTGGATCGCACGGTCATAATCATGTCCGCGCGCATAGGCTCGGCCTCGGATGTAAAACACTTCAGCGGAGCCAGGATTCAGGCGTAAAGCTTGGTCGTAGTCCTGGATAGCGCGGTCGTAGTCTCTCTTGCGGAAGTACGCATTGCCACGATTCTTGAATGCCTCTGCAAGCGTGGAATCGGCCCTGTTGCCTGCCCCGATGAGTTCCGAGCACGCGACAATAGCCCGTGCGACGTCCTCGCTCTTGCACTGCTCCCATTGCTCCGGCTTCAACCGACTCTCCGGAGATGCCTGGGCGTAAAACAGGTCAGATGCGCCTATCAGGACCAAGAAACACGACAGAAGCCTCTGGACAACCAGGTTCATCGTCAGCGCGAACCTCATCAGGGCCGCCGCCAATCAACTACGAACTGAATTCGCGGCCGGGCATACGCCGTTCCAAATCGATCGCGGCGACGAATCAAATCTCGACCAACACATCGCCATTCTCAATCTTCAGCGGATAAACGGTCACCTTCATTCTCGAATCTTGTTCCGCCACGCCCGTGTTCACATCCCACGCCCAGCCATGCCAGGGGCACACAACCTTGCCGTTTTCGATCATTCCCTGCCCCAGCGGGCCGCCGCGATGCAGGCAGACGTTATCCATGGCGCTGTAAACGCCGTTTACGTTGGCAATGCAAATGGTCTTGGTACCGCAAGGGAATTCTTTGGCCTCATCGGCGGGCGGGAGTTCGGATTCGGTGGTCAGCTTGGCGAAGTTCGGCATTTGGCTTTGAACTTTTCGATCTCGCTGCTCTGCGACTGCCACGCTTCGCTCGGCGGACAGCCGAGGCGGCTCTCCCCACATGGATTTTGTTCGCTTCCCATGAAGCCTTGCTGACGGCTGAGAACTGATAGCTGACAGCTACTTCGGCTGCAGCGTCTGCGCGATCATGACCTGGCGCTTGAAATTCTCCATCATGTTCGCATCCAGCCGCACTTCAGTCGGCTTCCGTGCCAGCGTCATGGTGTCGATTTTGTCCTGTAGTTTGAGCAGAGCGTAGAAAAG
>DATLKM010000239.1:0-6324 GCA_035538435.1 Binatia bacterium | reverse complement strand
GCATCGGCGGCGTCAGGATAGCGATGATGCGCCATGAGCGCGTCGGCTCGCGCTTTCAATTGTGCCGGCGTCGGCGGGGGAACGCCCGCCAGATTTTTCAGGGCTGCGTTGGCGGGATCGGCGTCGGCGCTGGTTGGCATCGTGTAATAAATGTTGGCCAGGATTTCGGCGGCCTTCGCCGGCTGCCCGGCGGCGGCATAGGCGCGCCCCAGCGCGAGCTCCAGATCGGAACGGACCGGGGTGCGCAGGGGGCCGAGCAGAGCCACCGCTTGTTCCGCCTGATTTTCCTGGATCAGCGCGGCCGCCTGGCTTATGGCGGCATCGCGAACCAGAAGCGAATCGGGATGCGCCTGAGAGAAATCGTTCAGGTTCGCGAGCGCTTCGGGAACGCGCCCGGTCTGAAGATAAGACGTGCCGAGATAGTAAGCGACGTAATCGCCGAGATCGCCGGCGTGAACTTTGGCGCGATTGAGCGGGTCGATGGCTTTGGCGTAATCACGATCGAGAATGTGAGCGTAGCCGGCCACGAGCCAGGCGAGCGAGCCGGCATCCTCGGTGTTGTGAGCGCGGGCGAAGGCTTCGACTCCGGCATAAGCGGCTGGGGAACGGTCCTGCAAGAGCTGTTGCGCCATGGGGCGAAGCGTAGTGGAGGCGACAAAAGCCTGCCTCATCCGGCGCACGCGCGGGGAAACGGGACGCTTGCGCGCGGTTGGGCGGCGAGGCGCGGCTTTTTTGGAGGCGGACGCCTTCGACGCCGGCGTCTTGTGCGTCGGGGAAGAGCCGGTGGAATCTTGAGAAGAACTTTGAAGCGCTACGGATGGGGCAGGCGCGGATAGGCTGACGCCGAGGAGAACCGCGGCCAGCACCCACCAGCTTTTTGAACCGGGCAACACTACTTTGAATCGCAGAGACACTTTACAGCCAGAGCTTGATCGTTAGCGGCGAAAGTTCGCGCCCATGATGGAAATATCATCTTCCGCCAGGCTGCGCAACAGTTCCTGCTGAAAATAGTCGACGGTTGCGGCCGCGGAGTTGCCGTAGCGCTTCTGAAATGTGCCGCGGCTTTTCTCGATATCTTCCTTGAGCCGGTCGTAGAGATCTTTGTTGCGGCGGCCCTCGGCCACTTTGGCCTGATTGTAGAGCTTGATTTCATCGACCAGCAGGCGGGCAAAACGCTGCGCCTTGCGATGGGTGTCGGCGTCTTCGGCGGAAAGCCCGGCCAAAGGATCGGTAGCGGTTGCGGGCGCCGCGGCGGCGGACGAATGAGCTGAAGCTACTTCCACCACCTCGGCCGCAGGTTCGGGATCGGGGACTCGAGCCGTATGCTTGGGCGCGTGCCCAGCGAAGGGGTCGCTAAACGAAGAAACGGTTTGTACGGGAGCGGCGGCGGGTTCCATGCGCGCCGGGGCGGCGTCTTCTTTTCCCGCCTGCTTGCGCAGGGAAGCAACCTCCAGCCAGGCGCTGGTAGCCATGACCAGCAGTTCAAGCGAGTGGGGATCGAGTTTTCCGGTGTCGCCGCCGTCGGCGTAAATCAGGGCGGCAACTTTATCTTTCAGAGTCAGCGGGAGCAGCAATACCTGCTCGTTGGCGGGAGCGCCAAAGTGATCGAGAAACGCGGCGCCCATCTCCGCGATGTTGCCGGGAGTGGCCACGCGGTTCTGATAAGCGTGCGCCACCGGCGAGGCATTCATGTCGAGAGCAAAATCCTTGCTGGATTCGTCATCGGCAAAGCCGCGCGATTGCCATCCTGAGGCCGCTCCGGCCTTGACCACAAACAGCGCGACGCGAGTGCAATAGGCGCTGCCCGCATCGAGCAGGGCACGCAGGATTTCCTTCTGGCTGCCGCCGGCATGAATGCCGGCGACCGCCTGCACCAGCGAATCAGATGCCGGCTGTGGAGCCGGTTGACCGGCAGGAGTTGCCGCGGCAGGCAGAGAATCGAGCACCTGCTGCACGATTTGCGACTGCAACTGGGGCAACTGCCGCTCAAGGGCCTGCGCGACGGCGCGTTCGACCGCTTGCCGCATATCAGAGTGCCGCGCTTCGTCGTGTTTCGCCATGCAATAAAACGAAATCCTTGGGTGATCCGGGCCGGGGAGGTGACACCGGGAGCTGTACCTTAAGTGATGATTATATGGTACTTCTTCCCACGCCCCAGAGTACGCAAGGACGTGTTCGACCGCGTACCCCGCCCCTTGTTCGCACTGTATCGCACGAGCCTGTGCAGGGGAAACGTTAAAACGATTGGGCAAACACCGAGGTTACCAAGTAGAATACTGTTTAGTTCCTCAGCCGTCCTGGTCCGGTAGTTAGAAAATACTGCATCGCCCACAGAATGGGAGCCATCCAAAACAAACTAGAAGGGCCTGTTACCGACGAACTGGCCCTGGTACGCGCGGCCAAGCAAGGGGACGACTCGGCTTTTGAAGAGTTAGTCCGGCGCTACGACCGCAACGTTTTCAGGATCGCGCAGCACATCACGCAGAACCGCGAGGATGCGGAGGACGTGGTGCAGGAAGCGTTCCTGAAAGCGTATGGCAATTTAGCCAAGTTCCAGGAACAGTCGAAGTTTTATACGTGGCTGGTGCGCATTGCCGTCAACGAAGCGTTGATGAAGTTGCGCCGCAAGAAGCCCGAGCGCACGGTTTCGCTGGATGAGGACATAAAGACGGAAGATGACTCGCTGCCCCGCGAGATCGCCGACTGGAGTCCGAATCCGGAACAGCAGTACACGCAGGCTGAACTGCGGGACATATTGGGCAAGACCATCCAGGGCCTTCCCCCGGGCTTCCGGACGGTGTTTGTGCTGCGCGACGTAGAAGGGCTTTCTACGGAAGAGACGGCGGCCGCGCTGGAACTGAGCGTTCCGGCGGTGAAATCGCGGCTGCTGCGGGCGCGCTTGCAGTTGCGGGAGCGGTTGGGGAGATATTTTCAAACGCGCGGGAATGGAGATCACAAGCGTGAAAGCGGAGATGGCAACCAGTGAAATGCTCTGAGTTTTTGCACGAGCTGACGAATTATTTGGATGGAGTGATCGACGAGCACACAAAAGTCGAACTGGAAAACCATCTTTCGTGGTGTCACAACTGCTACGTGGTCTGTGATACGACCAAGAAGACCATCGAGATTTACCGGGACTCGCAGTTGTATGAATTACCCGAGGAGCTGCGCACCAACCTGCGCGCGGCCATCATGAAGAAGTGCCAGCAACACCGGCGCCGCGGCCCGGAGAGCGTGTAGCTGCTCCCATAATGCCGGCCTCGCCTCCGCTGTAGAAAATCTTCGACGCGCCCCTCAGAATGACAGCGGCGCTTACGGGCGCGCGGGGATGAGACTCGCTTTATTCTTTTTTCTCCTTCTCGAACTGAAATGCGCAGGAGCGCCCTTCAACCCGCTTGCCGGTTCCAGCCGTATCCGCAAAGCGAGCGTCGATGTTGTAGCTGTATTCCGTGCCGCGCGGAGTGTCGCGGCCGGGCGCAAATTCCTTCGAGCCGATGCGTCCGGTGGCATACAGCCTGGCGGCGCCATCGGCCTCGATCTTCCCCTCCAGCAGTAAAGAACCCGGCTCGCCTTCCGTTCCATGGAGGCCACGGAGTTTCGAGTCTTTCACTTCGCTGGTAAAGCGATAGGAATATCCGAGCGCGTTCCTTGCCGCCGCGCAGGAAACGGTGGTTTGCCATTTTCCATCAAAGCGGCCGCCACCGGCTGCCTGCCCTCTGAGCAGCGTCAGCGTCAAAAGAGCGAACGCCGCATTGATCATTAGTCTTCGCGTAATAACGTTCATAAATACAAAGTGCACGGGGTCACCGTGCACTTGAACTCGGCGAAAAATTTCCTCAGGCAGAGACAACAACACGCGCCCGCGAACTCCCGGGCGCCGTGGAGCCAGGCGGCAAAACGCGATTACTGGACCGCGTTCAGTCCCTGGTAAATGAACATGCCGGCGAGCACCAGCAGAAGCACGCCCGAGCCCGCGCCCATCACCCAGACGGGGACGGTGAGCCGGTTCACTTTCACCAGCAATTCCGTCTGTTCCTGTTGCAGGTGAGTGCTGGCCTCGTCGAGATACAACTGGTCTTCTTCATGCATGGTGAGCGTGCTGCGATAGATAAGCAGGATGACGAGCCCGGCGGTAAAGATTCCCCACACCACCGCAAGCCCAACCATTAACGGAGTCCACGTCATAAGCCACCTCGACCGATTTTGGGTGCTGTTGGCGGCTTCCCAAATTCTGGAGATTGCCCAGGCAGATATCCATTTCTTGGGAAGGGCCTGACCGAACACATTATAGACCTTTTGGCAAGGGGTGTACGGCGAATGGAAGGGATCTAACAGTGCGTTGCTGAGTTTTTACGACGGTCTAGCCCCGTCGCCTCCTGCCGAGGAGCGGCTTTCCGCTTCCTCCAGCCGCTTTTCCTTCTGGGCCATCAGTTCGTTAATCTCGCTGACGTATTCAACATATTTCTGGTGAGATCGCTCACATTGAATGAGCATGGAGAGCAGGTTCATACGATCTCGTTCGCTTGGGGTCATGGTCACCCCAATTCTAATGGTTTTTTGGGAGAACAGCTGCGCCATTGTGCGACAACTCAGGCGCGTTAGCTCGCGATGATCTTCGCGCCCAGAAGTTCTAAGCTGCGGGAAAAGCGAGGTTTGTCGTGGGGCCAGTATTAGGACGCTACCCGACGAATCACCGGGGCCCGCTCCGGCATCAAAGTGGGTTGAGGGGGTTGCACCCTCTGCTATAATCAAGGTACTTTAGAGCCAAGGAGATAGAAATGGCCACAACGACCGTCCCAGAAATTACGCCGAATACCACGGAAGTGAAAAAGACGCCGCCGGTTTCTCTGACCACCAATGCCATTGCGAAAGTGAAAGAGATCATGGGCCAGCAGAGCCCCGTGCCCGCCGGCCTGCGCATCGGCGTGGTGGGCGGGGGCTGCTCCGGATTTTCGTATTCCATGCAGTTTGAAAATGCCGCCGGCATGATGGACAAGACCTTCGACATGGACGGGCTGAAGGTGTTCGTCGACGCTACATCGGTAATGTACCTGAACGGCTGCCGCGTCGATTATGTGGAGACGCTGGAAGGCGCGGGATTCAAGTTCGACAATCCCAACGTGAAGAGCACCTGCGGCTGCGGATCGTCGTTCAGTGTGTAACAGAGCGCTATAAGAAGTCACAAAGGAAAGGCCTCGCTGCGGCGAGGCCTTTGTGTTTCCGGGCGAAGATGTGAGTAGCTTACTGCGGATTCGAGGGCGAGGGCGAATTAGACCCGGAGTTCGAACTGGAGCCGAAACTCGATTGGTTCGATTGACCGAAAGAGGATTGGCCAGAGGATTGGCCAAAGGAAGACTGGCCAAAACCGGATTGGCCGAATGACGACTGGCCTGAGGAACCGAACGGGGAGGTTCCGCCGACCACGCCATTGGTCCCCGGGGCGCCAGCGGTTCCCGTCCCGTTCGTGCCGTTCAGATTCTGATTGCCGAAACTGGCCAGCGCCGGCTGGTATGGGGTTTTGATCAGACCGCCGCGGTCGGTCGAAGGATCGTAGACGAACTGCCACTCGTTATATTTTTTCTTCTTATTGAATTCGCGAATTGTTTTGAGCTTGCTGATGCTGGCCACGCCGACGATCGGCCCGCCGCTCACGATATTGCTTCCCGGGGCTTTGTCGGTGGCGCCGTTGCTGCTGACCTGATTGCCCGCGGAGTTTTCTGCCGCCTGGCTCGGGTCGGTAGTCTGGTTCGTGCCGTTCGAATTCGATCCGGGATTGTTGTTGCCGGAGTTGCCGTTATTCGAACTTCCTCCGAAGCTTGACGACTGCGAGAACACGCCATTCTGGTTCACGCCGGAAGATGACGAGTTGCCAAAGGAACTGCCATTCGAGCCGCCGAACGAGGAGTTGCCGCCGAACGAGGAGTTGCCGCCGAACGACGAGTTGCCGCCGAACGAGGAGTTGCCGCCGAACGACGAAGACGAACCGCCGAAGGAAGACGAAGAGGACGATCCGAAGCCTGACCCGTTCGGGCCGTTCAATTGTCCGGCAGGAGTCGCGCCGGGAATAGTGCCTCCGCCAATGCTGCCCAGGCCAAGCTGTACGCCGTCTTCACCGTAGTGGAGCAGGCGGAAATCTTTGTTCTTGTTGAGGGGATCTTTGTAGTGCTTGCGCAGGTAGCGCAGGTTGTTGGTGTTGTCGAGGTCTTCCAGCCTGGTCGGGTAGCGGCCGAATTTCTTGTAGTAGGCGCGAATGGCGCGGGAGTATTGCACCCCGCGGTGAATCATCTCTTCTTCCTGGTCGCGTTGATTGGCAAATTTAATGGG
>DATLKM010000238.1:0-17571 GCA_035538435.1 Binatia bacterium | reverse complement strand
GTGGCCCGCGACGGTTGCAGCCACAGCGCCGCGCCGTCCAGCCAGTGGTCGCGGTCGAGGTCTCCATTGCTCAAACGCGGCGTGTGGCACATGCTGCACATGGCCACGCCTTCCACAATATATTTTCCCCGGGCTACGTTGCCGGATGTCCCGGCCGTCTGCGGTGTGTCTTTCGCGGCGGCTTTTCGCGCCTGTGCCAGGGGAAACGAAGTGAAAGCCACGAGGAACAAAGTTGTGGCAAGCAAGCGGTGGTGAATAGCGGATTTCTGCTTCACGGGATATTACAGCCTTCCTGCGGCGATGCCGCGCGCCAGCGAGAATCTGTTGCCGGCAACATCCTACGCTGGCGCTATTTTGAGCGGTTACTTCATCACGGCGCCGCAGGCGATGCGGTCGCCGGAATTTCCCGCCGGATCGGTCTTCATATCGTCGGCCTTGGCGTGAATAACAATGGCCGTGCCGCCGTTGCTGAAGGCGGAATGCGTCCCCTCGCCCAGCGTCACGTCTTTATCTTCCACGGAGGCGTCGGCTTTGCCGTCGGCCCCCACGGTGAAGTTCAGCATGTCGCCGGCGTGATGCCCATCCGGATTGTCAAATCCGTGCTTTTTGCTTTCCGGATTGAAATGCGGCCCGGCAGACTTGAAATCGGGCCCTTCGCACTTGGGGTTCTGATGGAAATGGATGGCGTGCTCACCAGGCGGAAGATCGTGCAACTTGAGCTTCAGTTCCACACCGTGTCCTTTTTCCGACACTATGATCGAGCCCACGTCTTTTCCCTGCGAGTCCTTCATATCGACTTTGGTTTTCGCCGTGCTGGGCAGTGCGCTCAACAGAACAACACCGGCGATAGCGAGCAGCGGGTGTGTGTGATGTTTCATAACCGGGATTATAGCTCCCAGAAATCGCTTGTGGAAATCGGGTGTTTGACTATTTCCCAGCCGGCAGCGGTCGAAATCTTGTGGCGACGCTAAGGCCCTCACGCTGCGAGCCGGATCGCGGTGAGAAAAGAAAGCACGACCATTTGGGCCATGCTCGCCCGGGCGCGCGGTGGAGTATACTGCGGAAAAGTTCCTAAATTTCTCAGGGAAACGTGCACTCATGGCTTCCAACGCAGTCGAGCAGGTGACCGAGCAGGTTCCGGTGGATGATTTTCGCGCCCTCGAAGAAAAAATTTACCGCACTATAGAGATGTACAAGGCAGCCCGCGAAGCGCAGTCGACGGCTGAAAACGAGGCGGCCCGCCTGCGCGAACAATTGCAGGAGCGCGACGCACAATTGATGGCCCTGCGGCGCGACACCGTGCAGTTGCGCAAGGAGCGGGAAGACATTCGCGGCCGCGTGGAGAAAATGTTGCACCAGATCGACTCCATCGCGGAGGAGCGCGCCAGCTAGCCGCGGTGAATGCTTTGTGAGTGACTGCGCCTCGGAAGAGGCGCAGCTCGAACTTGAATCGCCGAACGCAGGTTCCCTGAGGTATATTCGATGGCTTTGGCGGCAAAAGAGACGACAACGAAGGACGCGCAGAACGGCAGCGTTCGCGTGGAGATTTTCGATCAGGCCTACAACCTGCGCGGCTCCGACCCCGAATATATTTTGCGCCTGGCCGATTATGTCGACGGCAAAATGCGCGCCGTCGCCTCAGCCACCAACACCATTGACACCGTTCGCCTGGCGGTTTTGGCGGCGTTGAACATTGCCGACGAATACCATCTTCTCAAGCGCAAACAGGAAAACGGCGCCGGCGACTATCAGAAGCGCGCCCATCAACTGGCCAATGCGCTGGATGAAGTTTTGCGCGACGGGCGAAAAGCCGGTTAAACAAAAAAGGCCTCCAGAGAGGCTTGGCCCCGCTTACTTCCGCGCTTCTACCGCCCGTGCGCGTACCAGATCGATCCCGGGGATTTGTAGTTGCGTCCTTCGCCCCACACCGCCTGAGTGTTGCCCGCGCTGTCAATGGCCAGCGAAAAATAATCCCCGAACGGAAATTTGAATCCCTCCGGCAGAATGTAATCGTACCCGTGGGCCGCGCCCGAAAGCTGCGCTTCGGCCGACCACATCGCGCCGCCGTTGCTGGAATTTCGCTGAAAGACGTTCCACAACGAATTCCTGCGGGTATCCATCCAGGCGATTCGCACATCTCCGGTATCGCCGGCCGCAATAGCGGGGAAACAATGTTCCACGCCGGCAGCGGCGGTCGAAACGTCACTTCGGCCCGACCAGTCCGCCCCTCCGCTCGTGGATGACGCAAAGTAAATCCGCTCCGGCCCGCCATTTACCGCCCCGGCATTCCACAACGCATAAACCGTTCCCGCGGCATCCGACGCCAGGGCGATCTGCGCGCCCAGAAATTCTTCTTCGCACTGCTGCGCGGCACAATCTGGCGGCGCGCTGGAAACATCCAGCAGCACCGTGTTCCAGCTTTGTCCGCCATCGCCCGAGCGGCTCACATAAATACTGATGGGGCTGGTGCTCAATTCCCGGCGCGCATAACCACTCCAGCCAAAATAAACATTGCCTTCGGGATCGATCGCCGCCCCTCCCGCCAGGGACCACCCGGGCGCGCTGTTGGGGTTCACCGTCACGGTCGAAAAGTTCTGTGCGTAATCATGCGACATGGCCACCACAAAATTTTGCTCGTGATTGAACCCCACGTATACATTTTGTCCGCGCACGGTCAGCACCGGTTTGTCGGCGTCCTCGTGCGACCGCTCGGCCACAGCGAAGTACCACGTATGTCCGAAATCCTGCGAGCGCGCCACCATTACATCGCGCTTGTTGTTCTGTAGCCAGGAGGCATACACCGTTTGCCGGTCGACTGGATCGACCACGATTTGCGGATCGAACTGCCCGGTGGAGGAAGCCAGAATCGGTCGCGGCGCCTGCCACGTCGCGCCATTATCGTTACTCACCGTCAGAGCGATCGCGGGCGCAGTGCATGCACGGCAGGCGCTGATGGAACCATATTGGGGAAACAAAACGTAGAGGTGGCCGTGACCGTCGGCGGCCATGGCCGGCTCCCACTGGTCGCCGCTGGTGTATCCGATACGCCGCTGCGGCGCGAATCCGGAAGCGGCCGGCGCAACCTGCGCCACCAGCACCAGAACCACCACACAGAGAATACTTTTGCCCACACCACGGGCATGGCTGGACTTCAAAACCACAGAACTTCGCTCCTGGGACGGCTACAGCAAGAACCTGCCCGAACTTTACCCTGAATGCGAGCCGGGGTCAATCGCAAGAGGTAAACGGAATGTAAAAAATAAGCGCAGATCCACGGGACGTTTCTTGCATGTTTTTAGCCGTCATTTCGCGCTATCGGCGGGCGCACGGTCGTCCCAGGAATGAGGGTGTGAACTCAGCGAAACTCGGAGTAGGATTGTGAGCCATGCGATATGACTTCCTGGTCGAGACCTACGACACCGAGCGGATAAAAGTTTTAAGCGTGTGGAGCGAATTTCGCGACCAAGATCTTCCTGTCCGCCCGAACCCAAACGATGCCCGCGGCCGCAGCGTTCACGAGCAGATGGTGCATCAGTGCGTCAGCGAAGATTTATGGTTTCGCACCATGCTCGGCGTCGATGCGGGCGCGCCGCCTTTGCCGAAGCAGGAAACTCGCCTCGAATTTATCAAACGCTACGCCGAGGACAGCGGCAAACGGCTGGTGGCACTGCAAAATAAAGACGAGGCCTGGTGGGAAGGAAACACCAGCTTCTTCGATGTGCAGCGGTCGCGCGCCTGGGTAATGGTGAGGCGCATCGCGCACACTTCGCATCATCGCGGGCAGTTGATGGCCATGCTGCGCATGTTAAGCCATGACCTCCACAGCAACTACGGCCCCACCGCCGACACCGGCGGGCTTACGGCCAACCATGCGCCAACTATTTATGCGTATAAAAGTGTTGACTCGCTCTTGAGCGGCGAAGAGCACGGCGGGGCCAAGGCGAAATTGCCGGGAGGGGGTGGGAAGGCGGTTACCGAACGGCCGGGCTAGCTGGCCGTCTGATACTTCACATTCCTCTTTACTGTCCCGCAGCGTTTTCGTCTTGAATTATCATTCTCCCGTTACTTGGTCGTGAACGCCAGCGTCAGCAGCGTTTTCTGCTCCACCTCATGCGCTTTGGCGCTGCCGCTGGCCGGGCTGGGGCTGGAACTGCGCTTGACCGAGCGCACGTGCCGGTTTCCGGCGATGCGCTCCAGCCGCGGCAGCATGTTGAACAGCGCTCCCATGTTTGCCGGCTCCTCCTGCACCCATACGATGTCGCCCTCGTCGCCGTGCCGCGCGAATTCCTCCGCCAGCTCCTTTTCGGGGAAAGGATAGAGCTGCTCCAGGAACACGATCGCCGTCGACGTATCTTTTCTCTTTTTGCGTTCGGCGCGAAGTTCGTGGCCGATCTTCCCGGTACACACCAGAATCCGCGAGGCCTCGCCTGTCTCGCCATCGGGAAGAACGTTGAGAAAGCTGGGCCGCGAAAAATCTTCAATGGGCGAAGAAGCGTCCGGATGCCGCAACATGCTCTTCGGGGTAAACACAATCAGCGGTTTGCGCCAACGCCGCAACGCCTGCCGCCGCAGCAGGTGAAAATACTGGGCCGCGTTCGAAGGCTGCGTGATCTGAATATTGTGCTTGGCGGCCAGTTGCAGAAAGCGCTCAATGCGCGCGCTCGAGTGCTCCGGGCCCTGGCCTTCATAACCATGCGGCAGAAGCATCACCAGACCGGAAAGCAAATTCCATTTCGCTTCTCCCGCCGAAATGAACTGATCGATAATTGCCTGCCCGACGTTCACGAAATCGCCAAACTGCGCCTCCCACAACACCAGCGCTTCCGGATAGTCGCGGCTGTAGCCATATTCGAATCCGATCACTCCCGGCTCGGAGAGAGTGGAATTATGAATTCCGCACCGCGCCTGCCCCGGCGCGATGTTTTCCAGCGGAACATATTCGTTTTCATTTTCAATGTCGATCAGTACCGAGTGCCGCTGGTTAAAAGTCCCGCGCCGCGAATCCTGCCCCGACAGGCGAACCGGAATTCCTGCCTTCACCAGGCTGGCAAACGCCAGCGCCTCGGCCATTCCGTAATCCACCGGCCGCTTGCCCGTTCCCATCTCCGCCCGCTGTTCGAGCAGTTTCTTCACCTTGGGGTGAATATGAAAGCCCGCCGGATAAGTGCTTAAGGTCTGCGAGAGCTCGCCCAGTTCCTGCGCCGGCACGCCGGTCTCAACTTCAAACTCCGGGTTATGCAGTCCGCCATAATACTGGTCCCAGTAGCTGGGCAGATCGCGCAGTGTCGGCTTCTTGGTCAGCTTGCCGGCGTCTTTCTGCGCGGCTTCGAATTCCGCTTTAATTTTGGCCGCCTGTTCTTGCGCATCGTCCGCGCCAATGTCTTCCCCGTAGATCTCCCACAGCGGCGGATGGTCCTTGATTCTCCTGTAGAGCAACGGCTGCGTGACCGTGGGATCGTCTACCTCGCTGTGCCCGTGCCGCCGGTAGCCGATCAGATCGATCACCACATCGGTGCCAAAGCGATAGCGATATTCGGTCGCCAGCCGGCCCACGCGCACCACAGCATCCACATCTTCGGCGTTGACGTGGAAAATCGGAATCGACTGCCGCCGCGCAATGCAGGCCGCAAACCGCGTCGAGTGCTCCTCGAAATAACTGGTCGTGAATCCCAGCAGATTGTTCACAACAATATGAATTGTCCCGCCCACGGTGTAACTGGGCAGGTCGGCATAATTCATCGTCTCCGCCAGAATGCCCTGTCCGGCAAATGCCGCGTCACCATGCACCAGCAGCGGCAAGTATTTTTCCCGCCCGCCTTCGCCCGTACGGTCTTGTTTGGCGCGGGTGCGACCCACCGTCACCGGATCGACCGCCTCCAAATGGCTGGGATTCGAAACCAGATGAATGTGAACCTTCCCTCCGCTGCGCGTCACATATTCCCCGGTCGCACCCATGTGATACTTCACGTCGCCCGAGCCCAGCACGCTCCGCGGATCGACGTCCTCGAAGCCGGCAAAAATTTCCTCCGGTGGCCGCTTCGCCACGTGCGCAATCACGTTGAGCCTTCCCCGGTGGCTCATGCCCATCACCAGTTCTTGCCCGCCCAGCCGCGCCCCGGTATCGAGAATCTCATCGACTAAGGGAATCAGCGCCGTCACGCCTTCCAGCGAAAAACGCTTGCTGCCGAGATAGCGCTGCTGCATGACCTGTTCGAAGACATCGGCGCGAGTCAGCAGATCGAGAATGCGCCGCTGATCTTCCTGTGGCGCGGGCGCCTCCATTTGTTCGTAAATCCAGCGCCGCCGCTCCGGCGCATAGATGTGATTGATTTCCACCCCGATGGTCGAGGAATAAATCGCCCGCGCTTCGGCGGTATAAGGGCTGTCGATCTGCAACTCGGGCGTGGGGCGCGGCTTCAGAAAGCCGAGGGGATCGAGATCGCCCTCCATATATCCCCACTGCCGGAAGGCGTTGAATACTTGTTCGCGTTCCGGGTTGGTTGCATGATTCGACGACGATTCAATGACGGCTGTGCCGCCGTTACTGGGCTTGGTTTTTGCGGATGCCATAAGACTCACTACTAGAATAACGGATGCGCGAGGGAGTCCGGTAGATTCGCCGCCGCACCGAAGGCTCGCAACAACCCACGCTTCTCCAGCGATTTCATTGCGAGCCGCCCCGAAGGCCCGGTGAGTAGCCTGCTCCTGCACTCTTCGCCATTCCCCTAACCGCAAACTTTACATAAGCCTGCAAATCCGCGAAGGTAGTACAGTATTCCGCCTGGAGATACGTCGATTCACCCATGCCAATGCTGATCGGAATCCCGCTCGATGCGAACTCGTCGTATCTGCGCGGCGCAGCGGCAGCACCGGCCAAAATCCGCGAGGCCCTGCACAGCGATGCCTGGAACTCGTGGACGGAATTGGGAGTTGATCTCAGCGTTGCCGCCGCCTTCGCCGACGCCGGCGATCTGCCCTTGAAGGACAGCTCCAAAACGGTGGAACAAGACTTCAGCGAAATCCGCCGTGCGATCGCAGCAATACTGGAGAAAGGCGACCGCCCCGTTTCGCTCGGCGGCGATCACTCGATTACCTATCCCATATTGCAGGCGGTTGGCCGAAAATTCCCCGATCTCACCATCGTTCATTTCGACGCACACCCCGACTTATACGATCAATTCGAAGGCAACCGCTTCTCCCATGCCTGCCCTTTCGCGCGCATCATGGAAGAAAGGCTGGCCAGCAGACTGGTCCAGATTGGAATTCGCACCCTCAACCGCCATCAGCGCGAGCAGGCGCAGAAATTCGACGCCGAGATCGTGCCTATGGCGGAGCTTCCCGCGTACGGCCGCGCGGCGATCCGGGGCCCGGTTTATATTTCGTTCGATCTCGATGTCCTTGATCCGGCGTTCGCGCCGGGGGTGTCGCATCGCGAGCCGGGAGGCATGTCCGTGCGCGAAGCCATTGCTCACCTGCACGCCATTCGCGGAAACATCGTGGGGGCGGATGTGGTGGAATACAATCCCACGCAGGATGTCGCAGGGGCGACGGCGATGGTTGCGGCTAAAATCGTAAAGGAAATTTTGGGGAAGATGATCTCCCCGGCCTGATTTTCCGGCCCATCTTTTCGGGCTAACATATGGCATATGAAAAAGAAAAAGAAGAGGCGGCGCGGGCCAGCCTGCAATTCGTAAAAGACGGTCAAATCGTCGGACTGGGCACCGGCTCAACCGCCGAGCATTTCATTCGCCTGCTGGGTGAAGAGGTAAAGAAGGGGCTGAAAGTTCGCGGCATTCCCAGCTCCGAGCGTTCGCGCGCCCAGGCCGCAGGCCTCGGCATTCCTCTGACCACGCTGGATGAAACGCCGCAGATCGATGTGGCCGTCGACGGCGCTGACGAAGTCGATACACAACTCCGGCTCACAAAAGGCGGAGGCGGCGCGCTTCTGCGCGAAAAAATTGTTGCTTCCGCCTCGCGGCAATACGTCGTCATTGTCGATGCCTCAAAAAAAGTTCCCGTGCTGGGGCGGTTTCCCCTGCCGGTTGAAGTCATCAAGTTTGCCAAAACCTTGATCGCCAAAAAAATCGAAGCTTTGGGAGCGACCGTGGAATTGCGCCGCACCAAAGACGGAAATGTTTTCCTGACCGACGAAAATAACTACATCCTCGATTGTCACTTCGGCCAGATCTCCGACGCGGACCGCCTCGCCCGCGAACTCAGCGACATGCCCGGAATCGTTGAGCACGGCCTGTTTATCGGGATGGCGGATATCGTGCTGGTCGCTGGCGATGGCGGAGTGGAAGAACTCCGGCGCAAAAGCTGACCATGTTTTCCCAGCGGCCCTGACCTCAAATGGCGGCGTCCCAATCCAATCCGGCGGGCAATCTCTGGCGGCGGCGCGGCTTGCGTTACCGCCTGCAAGCTGCTGTCGATGTCACCGTACTCCGCTCCGGCATCCCCGATACTCTGCCCGGCCGCGCCCTCAATCTGGGCGAAGGCGGAGTCGGCGCCGTGCTCGCCGGCGAACTGTTGCCGGGCGAATCCGTGGGCGTCGAAATCAACCTGCCGCGCAGTAAAGAGACGTGGCACGGCCGCGCCGTAGTTCGCTACCACGACAAACTGCGCGCCGGTTTGGAGTTCATGGGCATGTCTGAAGCGCAAATGGCCGCGATTCGCGCCTGGACCGGCGGGGCCGTCAAAGAAGCGCAAGCCGCAACCGGCGTGAAATCTTCGGAAGAATTTCTCCGCGGTGCCGGAGCCGGCCGGCGCGGCTCGCCCCGGCGTCCGCGCAAAGGCCTTCGTAAGCTGGCCTTGATTGCACTGATCTGTGGCGCGTTTCTGCTCGGCACATTCTTGTGGCGCTGGCGCCGCGGCTGGCAGGATTTGGAATCGCAGCTGCCGCAAGCCTCCGCCAACCAGCAACTTCCAGAAATCCAGGTGCCCGCCGATGTGATGGCCACGCTGCTGACCCATCGCGTCGATCCCGAATATCCCGCTGAAGCCCGCCCCCAGAACTTGCAGGGCGTGATCGTCCTCGATGTAGTGGTGGGCCGGGATGGTTCAGTCGTCGCCGTTCATGCTCTTGGCGGCCAGCAGATTCTTGCGCGCGCCGCCGAAAATGCCCTGCGCTGGTGGCGCTTTGAACCCTATCGGGTGAACGGCCGGCCGGTTGCCGTGGAAACCAAAGTTGCCGTGGAATTCAAGCCCTGACTCTAGCGGCGGTCTTGCGTGGATTTTGCCTGCGGGTTTGCACTCTGCTTCGGCGCTGCCGTGGCCGCGGCTGCCTCGGTCCTCATTTCCATTCCCTCCGCCGCTGCCCTTACTCGCGGATAATAATTCCTCGCTTCCGCTACCACCTTGTCGATCACCTTGTCGGTATGCTCGGGATCGTGGTGAAACAGCACCAATTCCTTCGCGCCGCTCTGCATCACCACATTCACCGCCTCGCGCCAGTGGCTGTGACCCCAGCCCCGCCGCCGCGCCTCATACTCTTCCGGCAGATATTGCGCGTCGTAAATCAGAACGTCCGCGCCTTCCGCCAGCTTGCGCACCGCCTTGTCGAACGCGGCGTCGCCGGGCTCGTTATCTGTCGCGTACACCAGGATTCCATCCTTCGTTTCCAGCCGGAAACCCATGCAGCCCTGCGGATGGTTCAGCCACGCCGTCCGCAATTCAATGCCGTCCGCAATGCCGATCCGCCCGTCGTCAATGTCATAGAAATCGCGCTGCGCCTTCATCTCGTCGATCTTCACCGGAAAGTACGGCGCTGCCATCTGCTCCGCCAGAACCTGCTTCAGGCTGCGGGTGCGTGACGAACAATGGAACGCAAAGCGGTTTTCCGCGTTGGCATAAAGCGGACGAAAAAATGGCATCCCCTGAATATGGTCCCAATGAAAGTGTGAAACCAAAACGTGGGCAAAACAGGGGCGGTCCGAAAATTCCGATTGCAACTGCTGCCCCAGCACGCGCAGCCCGGTTCCGCAATCGAAAATAAAAATCTGCTCTCCCACCCGCACTTCCACGCAGGAAGTGTTTCCTCCGTAGCGCATGTTTTCGGGTTGTGGCGTGGGGGTGGAACCGCGAACGCCCCAGAACTTGATCCGCATAATTGTGATTGCACCCAGGGCCGGTTACTGTTATCTCATCAGTTATCTTGCGATGGCACAGGGTTCTCGTCAATTCCCGAGTTGGTTCCGAGAGTAACCTTGGTTTGCCGCCTGAACTGGGTAAAACGCTGGATTTTATGTCTTTCAGGGGGCCGCGCCTGCCGCCTCACTGGCAGATACTCTCCAACTGCTTGTACGGCTTGTCCTCATGCGGGGGGTATTTGATCTGTTTCACCATCATCCACTGATCAATCAGAGAGCCCGGGTCACGCATGCCGGCATCCGGATCTTCGCTGTAAACCGGATCGCTTTCCGCTTCCTCCAATGTCACCAGCTTGAACCCTTTTTTCTTCAGCAGGTCGATCGCCTCGGGAAGAATCGTGCTGCTGTAAGCCCCCAGATGCAGCAGCAAAACGTAACTGATCTCGTGCCCGTAAACCAGCTTGGCGTCCTCACGGCCCAGATCGAGAAATTCCGACGCCGTTTTCAGATAACTGTCGTGCAGCCACTGCATCGCCTTCTGATCGCCCTTCGCCACGCACCGGGCATAGGTAAAATTCCACAAATAATCCTCGTAATCCAGCGTGACCTGCGCTATCCGGTAATGGTGTGCGCTTAAGTAGCTCCGCACCGCTCGCCGCTTCTCCACCGTGTCGCCTTCGTGCAGGTAGGGATAGCGCAGCCAGTGCCAATCCCCTTTGCCGGTAAGCAGCTCCAGCGCCGGTTCGTTCAGTTCAATGTCGCGCTCGAACGCCTCCGCGCTGTTCTGCTCCAGATCCATATGCGAGTAGGTATGGTTCCCCACCGGTTCCTGCTCGGCCCACAGCCTCAGCGCCTCCGCCCCGTCGGGGCTGCCCTCGAGTTTCTTCGCATTGATGAACCCGTACGTCGGCGGAAGGTGCCGCTTTTTCAGGATGGCGAGAACGTCTTTCGCAGTTTGCGCACGCGTCACTCCCGGCGGCAATTCGCCGTTCGAGGGCAGATCGTCAAACGTAATGGCCAGCTTCTGCGCGGAGCATGGGAAAGAAAAAGAAAAAATAACCAGGAAAAAGGCGGATATGAACACGGCCTGCGGACTTTTCATGCAAAGAGTGTACTTCAGGAATGCGTCCGCACAATCATTGCGCCCACAAAAACCGCGCTGACCAGCATTGCCACGCGAACATAAATGCCCGCATGGAATGCCTGGTCGCCTGCCGCTGTCCGCAGCAGCCCGGTAGTAGCGCTCAGCGTGCAAAACCCGAAGTACAGCCTTTCCATCGGTCCACGGGATACAACCAGAAGCCAAAGCAGGATCGAAGATACCACCGCGAAAATGCCGCACAAGACCCACGTTCCGGTTGGCGCAGGGGGCGGCCACACGCCGTGGGCCGGAGTCTCTGCTATCGCCTGTCGCACCGCGATCAGGAGAAAGACCACCGAATGCGCCAGCGCCACAACCGCGCGCTTCCGGCTGGTGAGAATGGAAAATCCAGTCATCCCCCTAAAATTAGGCCTTGCAGAACGAATTGGATGTGATGCCGGTCACGCCGGCAACCGCCTGGGGCGGTGTGGGAAAAACAAACGGCCCGCAAGCTTGCGCTCACGGGCCGTCCGGTGGACTGTTTGGGATTGACCAAGAGGTGGTCACTCTACGTGGCCTCTACGGCAACTCCGGGATGCGCCTTTTCGGCGCTCCTGACCGACCTTCGTCAGGCGGAACCAATCCTATACTCACCGGTCGTGTTGCGGACTGTAGCCCTCCGTCGCGAATGAAACCCCGCGTTCGGAAAGCCCCGCTTAGAGCAACCAGCTCTAAGTCTCAGCCACCTCACCTGGTCTTAGACTCCCACAACTACTGCCACATTCAGAACTTGTCATTCGACCACCTCCTTTCCGGTGTACGCCCAGATTAGTACGGAATCCACCCCGCGTCAACGCCTGCGCAGCACCGCATTCGGCGCACTGCGCCGCATCTGTTAACTTAAAAGGCTCATGCGTGGACCCGGCGGGATGGTGAGTGCCGATGGCAACGTGCAAAGCGGCTTCATCACAAAGCCCGGTTTCTCCAGTGGGCTGAGAGACCTCGCGGCGGGAAGATCTCACGCCGCCGCGAAAACTGCGCCCAATTCCAATGCTCGACCGAAGGACCTTCCGGACGCTAAACCACATCCTCCGCCAGCGCTGTCCCCGCTGTCGCTCTGGCGGCATCTTCCGTTATTCCATCTTTCGCGGCTTCCCCAAAATGCACGAGTGTTGCCCCGTCTGCCATCTCAAATTCGAACGCGAACCCGGATACTTCCTCGGCGCCATGTACGTCAGCTACGGTCTCGGCCTCGTCATCGTCGCCGCCATCGCCGCCATTCTCTGGTTCACCACAACTTGGTGGATCACCACCGATACCATCGTCGCCGCCCTGATTTTCCTGCCCCTTGCCCCTACCGTTACTCTGCTCGCCCGCGTTCTCTGGATCTATCTCGACCAGACCATCGATCCCGACCGCCTGACATAATGGTCTACGGCGTTTTTCGGA
Organism: Binatia bacterium; assembly: GCA_035538435.1. Lineage (GTDB taxonomy): Bacteria > Acidobacteriota > Terriglobia > Terriglobales > Acidobacteriaceae > Sulfotelmatobacter. The sequence goes on along the minus strand of DATLKM010000238.1, from coordinate 4,953 downwards.
ATGCAAAATGTTTACGCCGCGCTTGCAACCGCGCGCCGCGAGTTATGTTCTTATATGCTTCATACTGAAATACTGATACTGATATTGACAATGTTCGCGCCGGGCCTGGCCATGCTCAGGCCTCGTTCAAGGAGAGTGCTAGTGATTCGTTCCATGCATCTGGGAATTATTTTTATTCTTCTCGCCTCGATCGCCGCTTTTTCTCAGGATGACTCGTCGAGAATCCAGGTCTTCGGCGGATATTCCTTCCTGCACGCCGATCTCGGCGGCATGAACAACGTTCTTCTCGAAACCAAGCTCGGCGCCCCCATCAACTCTTTCAACATGACCCGGAACTTTACCGACGGACGGAGCGCGGAAGCGCAATACAATTTCTCCGGATGGGTGGGCGTGGCATTCGACGTGAATGGCCGTTACGGTGCGTTATTTACCGGTCTGCGCGGAGTCACCGGCATCCCCAAAGGTTCGGAGTACACGTTCCTGGCGGGGCCGGTCCTCTCCTACCCCAATAAATCCCGCGTCAAACCCTACGTTCACGCTCTCTTTGGGTGGGACCGTCCCACCTTAAACGCAAGCACCATCACCGGTGTGCCCACTCCGATTCCTGCGTCGGCAACAACTTATTCTGACGTTGCCTACGCCATCGGAGGAGGCGCCGATCTTCGCGTGAACCACCGTTTCTCCGTCCGCCTCGGCGAACTCGATTGGTTCCACACCAGTCTCAATCTCGACAAGTTTTACTCCAGCGCCTTTCCCCAGACCCTGTTCGAAGGACTTTCCACCAACGAAAGGAACTGGCGCGTGACCACAGGCGTGGTGGTCCACTTCTGATCGCAGGCGGGCTGTCGCAAGATTGTCATTTCCCGCGCGGCGGAGTTGACCGGCCTTTCGGGAAATTCTGTGGGGCCGACAAAAACTGTTTTTAGCCCTGAACTAGCCCCCGCCCGCTACGGCAATCCAAACGCATACACCGCGCTCCCCGCCGCAATGGCAACATACTCCTTACCGTTGATCGCGAACGTCATCGGCGCAGCGTACACCGCCCCTCCCATTTGAAAATGCCACAAAGGCCTGCCCGCCGCGGCATCTAGCGCCACAAAATTTCCTTCAGCATCGCCCGTAAACACCAGTCCGCCCGCCGTCGCCAATACTCCCGACCAGGTCGGCGACGTATGTTCAAACGTCCACTTGATCGTCCCGGTCGCCGGATCGATCGCTTTCAAAAACCCGCGATACGGCTCAGCCTCCTCGGACGGGAAGTACGCGCTCCCATAAAAGGCGTGACCCGCCTGGTACGGTTGCGGAGCGGTCGAGAAAATATCGCACTGGTCGCGGCTGGTCACATAAAAAAGCGAAGTCTGCGGATCGTACGCCGGCGCCATGAAATTCGTCGTACCCAGCGCTCCCGGGCAAACCGTATGCCCCTCCAGCGTGGGCGACGCTTCCTTCTTCGCCACCGGCCGCCCCTCCGCATCCTTGCTGTCGCTCCAGGTCTGCTTGCCGTAGGCGTTCGCCGAAATCAATTTCCCGCTCGTCCGGTCCAGCACATAGAAAAATCCATTGCGGTTCGCCTGCGCGATCAGATGTTTTCCGCCTGCATCGATCATCACCGGAACCTGCGTCGCGTCCCAGTCGTGCTCGTCGTGTTTGGTGAACTGGAAATACCAGTTCAGCTTGCCCGTGTCCGCATGCAGCGCCAGCAGGGAATTGCTGTATAGATTGTCGCCCTCCCGCCCCTCGCCGCGATTCGAGGGCGCGGGATTGCCCGTCGGCCAGAAAATCTGGTTTGTCGCCGGATCGTACGTCCCGGTATTCCACGCCGGCGCGCCGCCAACTTTCCACGAATCCCCCTCCCACGTTTCATGCCCCGCTTCGCCCGGCGCGGGCACGGTGTAAAAGCGCCACTTCCTCACGCCCGTGGCGGCGTCATACGCATCGATAAACCCACGCACCCCATATTCACCGCCCGACACGCCAATCACGATCGACTTCTTCACCGCCAACGGCGCAACCGTAAAGCTGTATCCTTTTTGATAATCCGCCGCCACCACATCCCAGATCACATTGCCGGTTTTCGAATCCAGCGCAATCACATGCGCGTCCAGCGTTCCCATAAAAACCTTGTCTTCCTGAATTGCCAGGCCGCGATTCACGTGCCCGCAGCACGGACGTATGTCCGCCGGCACCTGCCGCTGATACATCCAGATCGGCCTCCCCGTGCGCGCATCCAGCGCAAACGCGCGGTCGTCTTGCCCCGTCGCATACATAATTCCGTCAACCACCAGCGGCGTTGTCTCCAGCTTTCCCGTCGCCCCTGTCTGGTAAACCCACTTCGCAGAGAGCGTGCGTACGTTGGAAGTATTGATCTGATCGAGCGAACTGAACCGCCGCCCGGAATAATCCCCGGAATAAGTCAGCCAGTTCTGCGGCTCTTGATTCGCATTGAGCAGGCGTTCTGATGTGACCTGAGAGTGAGCGCAATATATCGGCAGGAGAAAAAGAGCTGCCAGCAGAATCTTCATTTCGCCCCCGCACTCGCCAAAAACGCCACAATGTCATCCAGATCTTTATCGCTCAACATATCCCGGCTGAACACCGGCATCATCGACTCGCGGCTCTTTTTGAACGACCGCAGCTTGTCCTTTTCCAGCACATAAATCTTCTCGCTCGCGTCCATCATCTGCACGCTGAAATTATCTTCATTCAGCGTGACGCCTTTTATTTCTTTCCCGTCGCCCGTCACCACCGTCACCGTTTCATATTCCTGCGGAAACTCCTTGGTCGCTTCGCTCAAGCCCCACGCCAGCCGCCGGCTCGGATTCCGCACCGAATCGATAATCGCCTCTCGCGTCCTCGCTCCTCCCACGGCCGTCAACTCCGGCCCAAGCCGCCCGCCCTTGCCTTCCACCATGTGGCAGAGCGAGCAATTCGCGTCGCCATAAAAAAGATCCTTCCCGCGCGCCGCACTCCCCGCGGCCTTCGCCACCGCCTTTACTTCCACGCCGCGAATGTAAGTAACGATCTGCCAGATTTCCTCGTCGGTCATTCCGACGCCCTGCCCGTTGGTCCCATTCGCAGGCATCGCCGTTCCCGGTATGCCGTTGCTGATGACGGCAAACATTTCTGCATCGTTGTGTGTGTGTTTTTTCTGCGCCCGCGTCAAATCCGGCCCCCGCCCTCCGCCCCGGGCGCCAAGTCCATGACAAAGAGCGCAGTTGATTCTGAATTCATACTCTCCCGCCTTGGCCGCGGTAGGATCGTTGGCCAGCGGGTTTTGCGCTGGCGATGACGAGCATGCCGGAAGAATTAGAAGGCCCAGAGCGGAAAGACAAATCCGTCGCAGCAGGAAATCTCCCACAGCCGTTTCTCCAAGAGAAGTTTTGTTCCAGCTGGAAAATTAAGGGATGGTACCACTCACCGGCAGGAACGGGCTGTGAAAATCGGAACCTCCAATTCTTAGAACCCCTCACCAAATCGCACGCCGGTTTTCAAGGGGCGCGGCTTTCAGCCGCGACTTTGTGGCTCCGTCAGAATCCGCTTCCTCCCCTCCCGTACATGTCCGCCAGATATCTGTCGACCGCCCCATCCTCTTTCTACACTTAAGCTCCCCCACTTCCCGCCGATCTTCCCCTAAGCGGGCACGTTTTTACCTGTAGATGTGCAAGTGATTGAAAGCTCAGCCCTTCCAGCGGAAGGCGTTGGGCTGCGGCAGCCCCAGATGGGCCAGAACGCGATAAGCAAACTCGCGCGCCATTTCATCTAAGTCAGCAGGCCGGTAATAAAACGCGGGGATCAGCGGAAAGATCGTGGCCCCGGCGTCGGCGGCGCGGTACATGTTTCGCAAGTGGATTTTATTGAGCGGCGTCTCGCGTACGCACAGCACCAGCGGGCGCTTCTCTTTCAGGCAAACGTCGGCGGCGCGTTCGATCAGTTGGGAGGCAATACCGTTGGCAATGCGGGCCAGTGTTCCCATGCTGCACGGGATGACGATCATCGCGTCCGACGGGTACGAGCCGCTGGCCACGTTCGCGCCAATGTCGCTGTTCGCCTGCTCCTGGATTTTGCGGGAGGATTTCCCGCCGCGAAATCCCCCGCTGGAACCGATGATCTGGCCCACCAGATTCGACCGGCCTTTGATCTTCAGCTCTTCGGCCAGCACGCGCAGTCCGCTGTCAGAGGCGATGAAGTTGATGGTCTGCACCCGCGAATCGCGCGCAGCCGTCAGCAGCAGGTGCTTCAGAAAAATCGAGCCGCTGGCCCCGGTCGTGGCCACAGTCAGGTTTCGCGGCGGGAAATTGGACATTCGTTCTGCTCGCCAGAGTCTTCGAACTTTGCAGCATAGGCAGTAGCTCAACAGGAGTCAAGAAAAGTCTAAGAGGAAACGATCTTCAAGGAGACAACTGACAGCCGTCCGACAACCGACAACTGACAACCGAGAACTGAGAACCGAGAACCGAGAACTGAGAACTGAGAACTGAGAACTGCTTCTATGTCTTCCACCGCCAATCTCCGCTCCCGCCGCAACGTCGCGCAACTCACCGCGCTGGCCGGTGTCGAGCGTGAAATCCGCGCTCAGGACTCTCACAGCCGCCGCAAATATCTCCGCGAATTCAATCAGGCCTTCCAGACCTACGAATCCGTCCTCGATTCGCAACAGATTCAAGCGGAACTGCACGCTGCCGACATCGTTCTCATCGGCGATTACCACGCTCTGCCGGCCGCGCAGCGTAACGCCGCACAGCTGTTTGAGCAACGCGCCTTCGCCGGCGACCGCCCCGTCGTCCTCGGAGTGGAAACCATTTTCGCCCGCGACCAGCACATCCTCGACGAATGGTGGCGCCGCGAAATCGACGAAGCCGAGCTCCGCCAGCGCATCCGCTTCGATCTCGACTGGGGATACGAATGGGCTCCGTTCTACGAACTGCTCAACGCCGCCCGCGACCACGGAGAAGG
>DATLKM010000237.1:0-50548 GCA_035538435.1 Binatia bacterium | reverse complement strand
CGGCGCCGCCGGCTGCCGCGGCCCAAAAAATGACAGCAGCACGAAGCCGCCAACGTAAAACGGCAGGCTCTGCTGAAAGCTGCAACCCATGATGCGAAGAATCAGCCCGAACAGCGCCAGCGCTTCGCACAGCGCGTAGGTGACGAAATATCCGCTCTTCCAGTGGCTCAGAATCAGCACATCTTCCGGGTTTTCCGCCAGCCCTTCAGCCGAGCGAAACACCAGCGTGCGCCGCACTACGAAGATCATGCCCACAATGGCCACGCCCACAGTCGTGAATACGTAACTGAGCGAGGGATCGGCGGCGCGGGCCCCGGCGCCAACCAGTTCGCCCACGAGCGCGTATAAGAAGATGCTCGCGATCATGGACCACCGCACCGCACGCAGCGTCCTTATGGTGCCCCTCATTACCGAACATTCTCCCGCAGTTAGCGGAATTTCATTACAAAATTCTCGCCCGGAACCTGCCCAAGCAATAACTAAAGTCACCGGTCAAGGAGCATGATTGTGGGCCGCAAGCCCTGGCCGCACCCGCAGAAAAACCTGAAATGACACGGGAAATGTTCCGTACGAAGCATCCAGCGCTCCCGGCTTCGAGTAAACCGTTACGTCCGCGCCCAACCCAAGCTGATAGCTTCGGTTCTGCACCAGATCGCGCACGCCGCCGAAGGTATAAGCGCCAATCCGGTAAGCAGGATGCTCCGCCGCCTGGGGAAACAGTTCGTCCTTATCTACCAACTCCATTCGCGTGAAAGCATAATCGCGGCGGAGAAAGTTCAGCGTCGATTCCAGCAGATAGCCGTTCAGGTTCACGCCATCGGAAAGCTTGTGTACCCGTCCCCACACGAACGTGCTCGCCCAATCTCCGGCGGCAAGCGGCCGGTTGTATTCGACCGACGCTGTCTCGCGCCACTGGCTTCCCGGCTCCAGCGCCTCCGGATGCTCCAGCCGTCCAATGCTGTATTCCGCCGTCCAGTTGCGCCCTGGCGCAACGCTCACCCGCCCGGAGTAGGAATCAAGCGGCGCCGGCTGTATGCTCCAGCGCTGTTCGTCCGGCTCGCGCCCGTTGAAGGCGCAAGCCTCGATCTTGAAGCGATCGATGGTGAATCCGGTCGTGACGACGCCGAAGCTCGTGTGCGTCGAATCTTGTAAGTGGTGGCTGAGCGGCGCCAGCGGCAGCTCCGCCGCCGAGGCGCGGTGAATATAGGTCACCGGCCCCAGCGCCGGCTCGGCCGAAGGCCCACCGTACAACTCCCACGACACTTTATCCGACAGCGGCAGCGTGTACATCGCCGACAACTCCGCGAACACATTGTGCGGATGCTGATGATCGACCAGTGGTTCGTCATGATACGTCTCGCCGGTCTGGAACAGCTCGGGAAAGCCGGGATGGGGCGAAGTGAGCGATTCCGCGGAAAACATCTCACGAAACAGAATCGTTCCCGCGCCCAGCGCATGCTGCTCCATCAGCATGCCCCAGTTCACCGATTCGGCTTTGCCCTCGCCCCGCGGCCCGCCCTGCTGGTTGTAGTCGGCGAAGATCACGCCGTGCGCCATCAACATCCAGCCGCTTTTCATCACCATCCACTGGTGCTCGGGGACTGATACCGGCTGCCACGCCGTACCCGACCCGTCATGCGGCGAGGGTAACTGCAATGTCTGCCGCTCCTGCACCTCCATTCCCGACATCCGAGTATCCGGCATCTGCATGTCCGGCATATCCTGCGCGATCAGAGCCGTGCCGGTGATCGCCAGGATCATGGCTGTGCCCGCCACAAGGCAACTTCGAAAAGGAAACATCGCAGACCACTCCGCGCCCGGCGGCGCCAGACGCCGTCAACGCTGGTTCGAAAAAAGAAGAATTTCCGCAGCATCGCGCAAATCGGCGGGCTGCGGAATAAAACGAGGGGAACCGGCGGGTGGGGTCTAGATTCTCAGTGGCAACGCGCCAGGCGCAGCGGCGCCACTTTCGATCGAAACTGGATCACTGCAAGCGACAAGATCTGCGCATGTGGACGAAGAGAGCGCCTCCACGCGCGACAAAAGAGGCTGGCCGGAAGATACAGCCACCACCGCCGCGGGATGAGAGCTGGCGATGCAGCAGCGCGAAGGCGAAGAGCCCGGCAGTTGATGATGGCAGGCGCCCGCCGCCGGGTGCGCAACGAGCAAAGCGCAGCCAATTCCGGCGAAAAAAATGCCGAACATCAGCAAAGCGACGATCTTGCTCACGCGGCTGTTCATGCTAGGTTCCGGTAATTTTCATGCGCAAATCTTCCGGCAGGCGCTCGCGAATTTCCTGCGGCAGCCGGTCGTGCACGCGGCGTGCCCCTTCTTTGGCTGCATCCAGCACGGTTACTGGCGCAGGCGTGGCCACGGCCACCACCAGCCAAATCAGGGCAGATAGGGCAAACCCCGCCAGCGCGGCAATCTCCAGCCAGAAGGCATGGCGCGGGCCGAAGTGGCGAATCACTCCAAAGGCCAGCAGAAAAACGCCGCCTGAAACCGAAGCCAAAGCGATCAGGGAAACATCGATGAAGCGATTGAGCCGCTGGCGTCCGCGGCAATATTCGCAGGCGGCAAAGTGGTTTTCGTAGTCGCCGCGCATCTCCGGCGCGAGGCTGGAAATATCGTAGCGCCAGCCGGCCAGGATTTTCCCGACAATAGGGTCAATACACTGCTGACTCATAATGAACTGCGGGCCCGGCTACAGCTGAATCGGAGGCAAAGCTTCCGACTGGGTAGCCACCATCACGCGATTCTGGAACAAACCGCCGCGCATCGCCAACGCCCGCTCCGCTTCTCTCCTTGCGATCTCTGGGTGATTATTCTGCTCAGAGAGATGCGCCAGCACTACAAAAGCCGCATTATTATCATAGTCTCCCGCGAAAAAATCCGCGAGTTTGGCGTTCGACAGGTGGCCCACATTGCTCGCCACCCGCTGTTTTACCGACCACGGATACGATCCTCCGCGCAGCATTTCCACATCGTGGTTCGATTCCATAATTAAGATGTCGGACTTGCGCAAATGGTCACGCACATTTGCGGAAAGATAGCCAAGATCGGTGGCGAAGCTGATTTTGGCCCCTTCCACGCGAAAGGTGAAGCCCACCGGATCGGCAGCGTCGTGCGGTATGGTAAACGGCTTCACCTCGATATCGCCGATCTGAAAGCGATGGCCGGATTCGAACTTTTCCAGCCTCTCAATCTGCGGCCGCTCGCCCTTCACCTGGCGCATGGCGCGCGCCCACGCCGCATGCGTGATCGGAGTCATAAAAACGGGGATCTTCAGCTTTTTGGCCAGCGTGGCCAGCCCATAAACATGATCGGAGTGCTCGTGCGTGATCAGTATTCCGGCGAGCGTGTGCGGGTCCTCGCCCGCGGCTCTCATGCGGCGGAAAGTTTCCCGGCAGGAAATTCCCGCATCCACCAAAATGCGAGTGCGTGAGCTGGCCACAATCGCGCAATTGCCCCGGCTGCCCGAAGCCAGCATGGTCACACTCACACCCATGCAGGCAAGCATACGATGCCAGCCTGTGGATGCGCGAGTAACTTTTGGGGCTAGGGCCCGGCAGGCGCTTACAGCTTTGCGTAGCTGCAATCTCGCCCCGGCGTTTTCTCCAACCGGGGTGGGGGATCTCCGGGCGGCAAAAAGCTGCGCCGGGCAGAAGTTCCCGGCGAAAGCCTACTTCAACCCCACTCCATAAAAGTAGGTATACGTGTTGTTCTGCACAATCGGCAATACCGTCTGAAAGCTGGAGAAAATCACAGCGTTGCCCTGGAAGGAAACATAAACATCCTGCTGCGCATTCGCTGTCGCCGTGCGGAATGTGAACATGCCGTACAAAGGATCGGGAAGTGTGTTTGCCGTACCGTCGTATAAATAAGACGTGTCTGCGACAGCCGCCAGCGTGCCGCTGGCCATGGGGTTATTGTGGCTGTCAGTAATCGTAACTGCTCCGCCGGAGCCGATGGTGATGGAGGCGATTCCTTCCGCTGCCGTTCCGCTTTCCACATTGCCCGCCTGCATCTGCGCATTGGGCTTTTCATAGTAGAGCGCGGTGTAAATACCGGCTGTGGCGGGCGAGAAAGCCTTGCTCGCCGCTTTCGGCAAGCCCAGAATCGTTCCGTTTCCGGTATCGACCGCGAAGAAGCCGTTCTGCGTGCCAAAAACATAGTCCTGCGCGCTATTGCCTTCCGTGATCGTGAAGAAATTTCCCGAAGCGTCCTCGGTGACGCTGGAGGCGGGAAAGTTGCCGCTGTTGAACGACCCTCCCTGGCTGATCATGCCGAAGGGCCAATATCCGGCATGAGTAATGTTGCCGTTTGAGTCGACGCTGACCGTGCCCAGTTCAATGCCTCCACTGGTCGTGCGGAATTGAATGTAGTTGAAATTTCTTCCCGCGAACGTATTGATGGTGGCCGGCGCACTCTCGACCGCTGTAATCAGCGCCGCGGTGTCGCGGTTGGGCCCGGCGTTGGCCGCTTCCACCATCATCGCCGTTCCTGGAACCTCGTAGCCCGCCAGCAGGTTGCCGTTAGGATCGGTAATGGCGTATGTCCCGTCGGAATTCACGCTGTACGAAACCGTTCCCGTCTCGCTGTTCGTATAGTTCTTGTACGTGATGGTCTTGGCTGAAGCGTCTATGGAGATAGTAAGAAAGTCGCCCACCGAAGCCGTCCCGTTATAGCCGCGCACCGTATTCACCGGCACGGTGGGTTTGGGGGTCGAGTTACAGTTGATCAGTGTGATGGCGGTGACGAGCAGAAAGAGCTTCGGAAGCAGGGTGAGTTGAGCAGGTTTCATCGCAGGGAACTCCTTCTAAGACAGATCGGCAGAAGGAGCGATCGGCTTTAGCGGCGGATGGAAATGGTCATTTTCCCATCCGCAAATGATCCATCACGTTGCGCATGACCGCCCCGCCATAAGCCCCGGCAATGCCGGGAAGAAATGCCAGAAACGAGCCCCAAATCTGCGCCCGCGTGGGCTTGACGGTCAGCACAACAAAGGCCCCCAACTCGGTCAAGGGAATAAAAATCCCGACCGCTACCACCCACCGCCACGGCCATCGCGGCCGCAGCAAGCCCAGCAACATGCAGGCCATCAGCACCAGCAGGGCAGTAAAAAGAAGATCGTTCACCAGCACATCGGCCGCGCCCGTTCCAATGCCGCACAGCGCGGCAAGCAGATAAAACCAAAGCTCACTCGATGGCGGCGGCGAGTTCATGGTCAAAACTTTGTTACCACAGAGTCACAGAGCCACAGAGAAAATCATGAAATCTCTGTGGCTCTGTGACTCTGTGGTAAAGCCTTTCAGTAGGTATAAAAACCGCGCCCGCTCTTTCTTCCCAACCAGCCCGCATCCACCATCTTGATCAGCAGCGGGCACGGCCGGTACTTGGGATCGCCCAGGCCCTCGAGCATGACGCGCATGATGTCGAGGCAAACATCAAGCCCGATAAAGTCCGCCAAAGTCAACGGGCCCATGGGATGCGCCATGCCCAGCTTGAACACTTCATCCACCGCTTGCGGCGTGGCCACGCCTTCCATCACCGCATAAACCGCTTCGTTAATCAGAGGCATCAGAACGCGGTTCGAAACGAACCCGGGCGCGTCGTTCACCTCCACCGGAGTCTTCTCCAGCTTGATCGCCAGTTCGCGCACCGCGTCGTAAGTTTCCTGCGCCGTCGCCAGGCCGCGGATCACCTCCACCAGCTTCATCACCGGCACGGGATTGAAAAAGTGCATGCCAATCACTTTTTCCGGGCGCTTGGTGACCGCCGCTAGTTTGGTAATGGAAATAGAAGACGTGTTCGAAGCCAGAATTATCTCCGGCCGCATCAAGCGGTCGAGATCGCGGAAAATTTCCGTCTTGATCTCAAACTTCTCGGTAGCGGCCTCGACGATGAAATCGCAACTTGCCAGCTGCGCCCGCTCGGTCACGGCAGTAATACGCCCAAGCGCCGAGAGCTTGTCGTCAATCGTAATTTTGTTTTTCTGGACTTCGCGTTCCAGATTCTTGCCGATGGTTTCCAGCGCGCGGTCCAGAAACCGCCGCTCCACATCGCAAAGGACCACAGAAAAACCGCCGCGGGCAAACACATGGGCGATGCCGTTGCCCATGGTGCCCGCTCCAATCACACCGACTTTTTCGATTCCCATAGAAGCCGCTCCTGCCATGACAAAAATTTGAGTCTATCATCGCCCGGCCCCTGGCTTTGACAAGTCTCGCCCGCCTCTCTACCCTGAAACTGAAATCAACGAGATCGATAAAAATGTCCTCCGCATCGCGGTCAATCGCACCAGTTTACCGGTCAATCGCCATCCTCACGTTCGCCGCAACCTTCGCTGCCAGCCCTATTTCCGGGTACGCACAAGGAGCCACCATGCCTCTCAGACTTTCCAGCGGCTCATTCGCTGGCGGCCAGGCTATTGCGAAGAAATTTACCTGCGACGGCCCCGACGTTTCACCGCAGCTCAGTTGGACCGGCGCTCCGTCCTCTACCAGAGCCTTCGCCTTGATCATGGACGATCCCGACGCCCCCGCCGGCAACTGGGTTCATTGGGTACTCTATAACCTGCCGGCCAGTGTGACTGAATTGCCTGAGGGAGTCGAAAAGAAAGAGCAGCTTGCCAATGGCGCATCCCAAGGTCGCAATGACTTCCCGAAAATCGGCTACAACGGGCCCTGCCCTCCGCCCGGCAAGCCCCACCGATACTTCTTCAAGCTCTATGCGCTCGACCGCAAGCTCGACCTGAAAGCCGGCGCCACAAAAGCCGATGTAGAGCGTGCGATGCAGGGCCATGTCGTCTCCCAAGGCGAACTTGTGGGCAAATACGGCCGCTGAGCCGACCAACCGGCCTCCGAATCGAACTCCGCCCCTGGCGAATCCAATAACCATGCGGAAACCCGCGGCGTCGCGGTAAAATGTTGGTTCCGCCATCATCAAATTCATTTCTGAGGATCCCCCCATGGCTATCGCCGAAGTTCCCGTTCACCCGCGTTCCGCTTCGCAAAAGCAGCCGTCGACGCAGCACCAGGGCCCGTTCGTTAACGAGCCTTTTTTTGATTTCACGAAGGAAGACAACGCCCGCAAAATGCGCGCCGCGATCGAGCGTGTCCGCGGCCAGTTAGGCCACGAATACGACCTGATCATCGGCGGACAGCGCGTCAAAACGGCCGACAAGATCAAATCGCTGAACCCCTCGCGGCCGTCGCAGATCGTTGGCATTCATCAGAAGGCCGGCAAAGAGCACGTGGAACCGGCTATGCAGGCCGCGCTCAAAGCTTACGAATCCTGGAAGAACACTTCGGTTCAGGAGCGCGCCAACCTGCTGTTCCGCGTGGGCGACCTGATGCGCCAGCGCAAAATGGACTACATGGCCTGGCTGGTTTTCGAAGTCAGCAAGAACTGGGGCGAGGCCGACGCCGACATTTCCGAAACCATCGACTTCGCCGAATTTTATGCGCGCGAGGCGTTGCGCCTCGCCAAAGCCGAAACTCCCGTGCAGCTTCCCGGCGAGCATGATTCGCTCATGTACATTCCACTCGGCGTGGGCGCGGTGATTCCGCCGTGGAATTTCCCCTGCGCCATTATGGCCGGCATGACCATGGCTTCGATCGTGAGCGGAAACACCGTCATCCTCAAGCCCTCGAGCGACTCCCCGACTATCGCCGCAAAATTTGTCGAACTGCTGGAAGAAGCCGGCATGCCCGAAGGAGTAGTCAACTTCTGCCCCGGTTCCGGCGCAGCTTTTGGCGATGCCGTCGTCGCGCATCCTAAAACGCGCTACATCGCCTTCACTGGCTCACGCGAGGTTGGGCTGCACATTAATCAATCCGCAGCGAAACAAGCTCCGGGCCAGGTATGGATCAAGCGCACCATCCTCGAAATGGGCGGCAAGGACGCGATCATCGTCGATGCCGACGCCGATATCGATTCGGCCGTTGAAGGCGTAGCGCAGGCCGCCTTCGGATTCCAGGGGCAAAAATGTTCCGCTTGTTCCCGCGCGATTATCGACGAGCGCGTCTACGACAAATTCCTCGATCAACTCAAACGGCGGGTGGAAAAGATCACCATTGGCGATCCGGCCGAAAATACCGGCATGGGCGCGGTGATCAATGAAGGCTCGATGAAGACAATTCTTGACTATATCGAGCAAGGCAAGAAAGATGGCCGCCTCATCACCGGCGGCGAACGCGCCACCGAAGTCGGCGAAGGTTATTACATCAAGCCGACGGTCATTGCCGACATTGCGCCGAAATCGAAGCTTGAGCAGGAAGAGATTTTCGGCCCGGTGCTGGCGGTGATTAAATCGCGCGGGTTCGATCACGCCCTTGAAATCGCCAACGACACCGAATTCGGCCTGACGGGCGCTGTCTACACCAGTTCGCAGGACAAAATCGATCGCGCCAAACGCGACTTCCAGGTCGGCAATCTCTACATCAACCGCAAGTGCACCGGCGCCATGGTGGGCGCGCACCCGTTCGGCGGCTTCAACATGTCAGGAACCGATTCGAAATCCGGCGGCCCGGATTATCTGTATCTGTTTACGCAGGCCAAAGTGGTGGGAGAAAAGATCTAAGCTTTTTCAGCGTCGGCTTTCCTCAGCCGGGAAGCTCGACGCCGGAAATGGTCTTGCACGCTTCAATCAGTTTCTCCTGTAGCTCAGGATCATGCGCCGCGGGGTGCGTCTCTCGCGGCCGCATGTGATAGAAATATTGGCCCGTGACTTTCGCGCCGGCGTCATCGCTTGCGGCTAACCACGCTTGCGTGCGGTATCCCTCTTCCAGGTTGTCGGGCGCGTTCGCGCCGCCCATCTTCGTAGCCACCCACCCCGGCTCGAGCGCGTTCGAATAAACATTGCCCCAGCGCCGGGCAACGGCAAAAGCCAGCAGCACATCGTGCAGCTTTGTGTCCGAGTAAGCCTGCTGGCCATTCCACCGGCGCCGCTCCCACATAAGGTCGTTCAAACTTGCGTCGCCGCTCTTGTGCAAGCCCGAACTCAGGTAAATCAGCCGCTTCGGTCTGTGCATCAGCGCGGTCAGAATGTAAGGCGCCAGTGTATTGACCGCGAACTCCAGCGGTAGTCCGTCTTCGGTCTCGATTCGTCGCGCTGACTGATAGCCCACGCCCGCATTGTGAATCACCGCGTCAAACGCGCCGAGCTGGTTGGCCTTGTCGGCAACGCTGCGGGTTTGCGCCATGCTGCTCAGGTCTCCGATCACTGCCGTCTCTGTGCCGGGGACGGAGGCCATGGCCTGCTCTCCCCGCTGCGCATTGCGCGCGTGAAGAACCACGGCATGTTTCTGGCTGACAAGAAGCCGCGCCGCCAGCTGCCCGAGCCCGTCGGAAGATCCCGTAATGAAAATGCGCGCCATATGGATGCGTGAGCGGTCAGGCGGCAGGTTTCTCGTCCAGCGGCACCGGCCACGGGTTTCTTTCCACAAACTGCCGCTGATGCCAATACGGATAAATCGGCGTCACATCGCTCGCCACATCCAGTTTCGCCACCTGCGCCGCAGTCAAATTCCACCCCGCAGCGCCCAGATTCTGCCGCAACTGTTCTTCATTGCGCGCGCCCATGATCACGGTCGAAATAGTCGGCCGTTGCATCAACCAGTTCAGCGCCACCTGGGGCACGGTTTTGCCGGTTTCGCTGGCGACCGCATCCAGCGCATCCACCACGTTGAACAAATATTCATCGGGAATCTGCGGGCCGTTATCCGCCGTTTTGTGCAAACGGCTCTGCGCGGGAAGCGCCTTGCCGCGGCGGATTTTTCCGGTCAAGCGTCCCCAACCAAGCGGACTCCAGACCAGCGCGCCGACCCCCTGATCGAGGGCCAGGGGCATGAGTTCCCATTCATACTCGCGTCCAACGAGCGAGTAATAGACCTGATGGCCTACGTAGCGCGGCCAACCGTATTTCTCAGAGGACGCCAGCGACTTCATCAAGTGCCAGCCGGAGAAGTTGGAACATGCGATGTAGCGGACCTTGCCACTGGCGACAAGTTGATTCAGAGTGCTGAGAACTTCTTCAACGGGCGTCAGCGCGTCGAATCCGTGCAAATGATAAATGTCGATGTAATCTGTGCCGAGCCGCCGCAGGCTGGCTTCGCAGGATCGAATCAGATGGTAGCGGGATGATCCCACATCATTCGGATCAGCATGCCCGCTCATCCGAAACGTGGCTTTGGTAGAAAGCAAAACCTGGTCGCGCCGGCCGGCAATCGCCTTGCCCAGAATCGTTTCCGACAAGCCATCAGAATAAACGTCGGCCGTATCGAAAAGATTGACGCCGGCGTCCAGACAAACGTCGACCAGGCGGGCGGCCTCCTTGGCGTCGCTTTCTCCCCAGGCTTTGAAGAACTCGTTGCCGCCACCAAACGTTGCCGCGCCAAGACTGAGCACGGGCACTTTGAAGCCGGAACGTCCCAATGTGCGAAATTCCATACGGTCTAGATGCGCGAGAAAGCCGAACTGTCCGGAATAATTTCAACCGAAACAAAAAAGCCGCCTTGGCAGGCGGCACGCTTCTCAAAAACTCAAACTTTACGGCATTACTCCCGCCGGCGGTTGCGCGGGTGTTCCCGCTGCTGTCGCCGCGGCCGCTTCATTCAGAATCCGGTGATGAATGGTAAACAGCGCCAGCTCCAGCCGGTCTGACACGCCGATCTTGTCGTACACGTTGCGCAGATAATTCTTGATCACCTGCTCGGTCGTCCCCAGTTGCGTGGCGATCTCCTTATTCTTATAGCCCTGCACGATCAACGCGACGATGCGTAGTTCTTTTGCGGTCAACCGGTCGCGTACGCGCAACCCGACCATATCGTTTTCGGTGAGTTCGCTGGGCACGGCGACGTCCTGCACCCACGTCTCGCCCCGCGCCACCTTGCGCACGCAATCCACCAGCGCCGCGCTGGTTACATTGCGGTAGACCACGCCGTGCGCCCCATTGGCCATGTGCCGCTGCGCGCTCTCCCCGGTGTCGGCCAGAATGACCACCCGGGTCTTGGCCCGGTTGGCCGCCTGAACGATGGCTGCAAAATCGTTGTGGAACCCCGCCGCCACCACCAGCACTGCGGCGCGAAATTTATCCAGAGCCATGAACATCTGCTCCGGCGTTTGAGCCTGCGCCACAATGCGCATCTCGTCTTCTACGGCCAGCACCTTCGCTATGCCCGCCCGGAAGATT
Source organism: Binatia bacterium (assembly GCA_035538435.1). GTDB lineage: Bacteria > Acidobacteriota > Terriglobia > Terriglobales > Acidobacteriaceae > Sulfotelmatobacter. The sequence goes on along the minus strand of DATLKM010000237.1, from coordinate 39,354 downwards.
GCCTGATTATCGGCCAGAATCAGTTTGAGCATGTTGTCCGCTCTCCCAAAGTCGTTACATCCTCAAAATCGACTAATCACCAAATAGCTAGGAGTTCCTCACGAACTCGTAGGAATCGATCACGCACGCCACGCCTTTGCCGTCCGGGCCTTCGCCAGTCGGGTCAGTTCGCACCACACGGCCCTTGCATTGAATCACAACGTTCTCTTGCCCGCCCGTAACCTCCGGCGGCAGGGTGATCTCAAACTCCACCGGCGAGCCGATCTCCAGCGACGCATCGGCGCGGATGTACACTCCCGCCGCGCTGAGGTTGCCGGTTGTTCCCTTGGCGTCGCCGCCGGCGCTCTCCTTATGAATTTTGATCGGCAGTTCCAGCGGGAATCTTTTTCCCGTGCGCGCTTCGGCCACAATGCCTCCTCGTGCTTGGCTCGTCCCAGTCTCAGTGAGTGCGTCCAGTACCATCAAAATACGCTCCTGACGGGCGAATCACCACATTTTTCGCTTACGGGCGGTTATACCACGGATGCCCAATGCGATAAAAGCCCGATTCCCAGCTGCTTAGGGTAGAACCTAGATTCCCCCCTTCGAAAACACTCCGCCCGGCCGTGATTCGAAAGCTGTTTTGACAAGCGGAAGACCCTCACCACAAGGCCGCGACAGGCTCTTCTTTAAATACTGGCTTGGGACCGTACTGGCTCGACGGGTGAATCACGGCCAGAAACGGCTGCACCCCGGGATCGTACGTGACCGTGATCAGCCCGCCGCTCCCTGACGAACCGTCCGAGCCGGGGTGTCCGTCCATGCCGGTCATGCCGTCGTGCCCACTGGGAGATCCGATCCCGCCCGATCCGCCGCGGCCGCCCCGGCCAGCTCTCCCGCCCGATCCGCCGGCGCCGCCGTCCGCCCTTACTGTCAACGACCCGCCCTGCGGATCGACAAGATAAAATTTCTGCTTCGCCGCCGCCGTGACTTCGACCTGCAAGAGCGGATGTTCGCCCGCCCGCAGCGTTATTCGTACCTGCACCGGTGGCGCATTGCCCCCGGCCGAGCCATCGCCGCCATTGCCTCCATTACTGCCATTGCCCCCGTCTCCTCCCGCCTGCGGATTATTCGGGTCCATCGACCCAGTGCTGCCGCTCGTCCCATCGGTTCCATCCAGGCCGTTGTTTCCATCCATCCCCTTCGTGCCGGAAAAATTCGCCGTGTATTTCTCGTCATAGCGAATGGGAATATCCAGCTCCGCCCGCAGATCGGGATGGCTGGGCGCCGTGATTACCACATGGGGAACTTTTCCGTCGCTGACCCGCGGATCGCCCGGCAGCGCGACAATCCCTTTCTGGTTCGCTGTCACCACGGTAGCGGCGACTTGCAGGTCCTTCCACATGATTTTTCCCTGCCCGGCGCCTTCGGTTTGAAGTGTCGCCCCACTGGGCTCGGTGAAGGTCACGATCAGGGGTAATTTCTCGCCCGGCCCAATTGCGGTGCCGTTGCCCAGTCTTGCTTTCATCGATGTGACCGGCGTCTTGGCCAGGTACACTTTCATTCCCATGTGCACTTGCACAGACGCGCAGCCGGAAAAAAGCAGCATCGAAGCGACGCCAGGCCAGAACAATCCCAGGCGAACACAAGCGGAGATTTTGGTCATCGTGTATTTTGCCTCACATCTTCGATAACACACTGCGCCTGCGCATGTTCCGCACCGGCAGCCGCGCCGCAGGTAAAGTTTTGTGGAACCGGGTCAGCATGTGCCGGAAGGCAGGTCCGAAATCCGCCGACTTGCGCGCTACAGCGGGTTCCTATTCCTTATACGGCGTAAAAGGCCAGAAACCTGACCCATGGTTACATTGAGAAAAGTTTATTAATTTTTCTTGCGAAACGATTTAATCCTGCTTATTATCGGGTGTCTCTTGAACTGGTCATACCAGTTGCAAGAGGGCTAAGGCAGGTTGATGTCTTGAGCAGGGCGGTAGAAATCAGCGCCGATTCGTCTGGGCTCCCGGAGTTCGCGCCTCATTTTCTTTTGATGGCACGCACACTCGGAGTCTTTTTCATTGGCCCAATTTCTCCGGCACAGTGAGACTCAACCGCATTCCTGCGGATTTTCTGAGGGGGCGCTCCCGCTCGGGGGCAAACGATACAGAATATCCCGGAACTAATTCTTCACGACCAGCGAAAGGAGTTTTTCTGTGAGAGAGAAGGGAACAGTAAAGTGGTTCAACGGGGCGAAAGGATACGGGTTCATCCAGCGCTCCACGGGAGAAGATGTCTTCGTCCATTTTTCAGCCATTCAGGAAAACGGTTACCGCTCTCTCAACGAGGGTGAAACCGTGGAGTTCGATCTGCTCAAAGGCCCCAAAGGCTTCCAGGCAGGCAACGTCGTCCGCGCCTAGCCAGTTGAAAGATCCCCATCTCGGACCCTCCCGTGTCCTACGGGAGGGTTTTCTCGCGCCATGTGATTTTGCAGACCGCGCTCCATCACGGCTAAGATGGTTGCGTGTCCGCTGGCGCGCCGTTCTTCCAACGATCGATAGCCAGGCAAGCTTTCCGTAATCCCCTCGCAGCCGCGGGCGTGGTCCTTATCTTTGTTTTCGTGATCTTCGCCCTCTTCGCGCCTTGGATCGCCCCCCAGGACCCTGCATACATCAACCTTCCCACGCGCCTCGCCCCACCCTCACACGCGCACTGGTTCGGCACCGACGAACTCGGCCGCGACATTCTCTCCCGCATTGTCTATGGCGCTCGCGTCTCGATGCTGGTTGGCAGTTGCGTGGTCGCGGCGTCACTCGCGCTCGGGCTAATCGTAGGATCGATTGCCGGCTACTACGGCGGGGCCATTGATCGCCTCGTCAATATCGTGCTCATGAACGCTTTTCTGTCCTTCCCGGGCATTCTCCTCGCCATCGCCTTCGTGGCTTTTCGCGGCCCGGGAATTTTCAATCTCGTTCTCGCGCTCTCGCTCGGGGGTTGGGTCGGTTACGCGCGTCTGGTCCGCGGGCAAGTGCTCGCGGCCCGCGAGCGCGAATTCGTGGAAGCCGCCCGCGCTCTCGGCGCCGGCGATCTGCGGATCGTCGTCCGCCACATTCTTCCCAACATTATTCAACCGGTGATCGTGCAGGCCGCCATCGGCATGGCCGGAGCCATTCTTGCCGAAGCCACCATGAGTTTTCTCGGCCTTGGCGTTCCTCCTCCTACGGCCAGTTGGGGCGCCATGCTAAACGACGGCCGGGCCCATCTATTCGACGCTCCCCATCTGGTTCTCTTTCCCGCGCTCGCCGTCATGCTGGCCGTGCTGAGCTTCAACTTCATCGGCGACGCCTTGCGCGATTACCTCGATCCGCGCTCACGCATTGAGGCTGGGCTGTAGGAGAAATCGAGCGGAGAGCATAGCAGGAAGGCTTCACGTCTGTTGCCCGCTCAAATTGACCCGGTGATCATCATAGAAGGATTGACTCCTCCCATTGCCCATCTGGTTATCCATGGCCTCGTTGTGACTTGATCTGTAGAACCGCGCTCAGTGAAAACAAGACCACGGCAGCCAACGACGTTAGCAGCGTGACTCTTGCGTGAACAAGATCGGCCACAACCGCCGCTATGGCAAAAACCCCGCCGGCCCCTATAAGCCATGTGCCCGAGCGTGAACTTGGGCGCTTTTCCGGGTTCATCCTGAGCTGAAGCAGCAATGCCGCCATTCCAATCGCCGCCAGCACCACGACTGCCAGTGGGCTGCTAAACGCACGACGGCCCGTATAAATTACGACCAACGCAAGCGCAAACAGCAACAGAGCCGCGGCGATAATCACGGGGCGCACTCGCCGGATGTATGGCCGAGCGGCCGTAGCAGGGTTTTCGGGCACAGGGATTCCCTCGGTCGTCTGCTGTCAGAATATCGGCTTCCGGCATCCCGTTCAAATCACTCCCTAAACTCTGGTTGTACCGGAAACCGCTCCGCCATCACCTGGCCCAACATACCCGGGATGCGGCCTGCCGTGATTCACCGCATAGAGAACCAGTTCCACCCGCGAGGACACACCCAGCTTGTCGAAAATGCGGAAAACATACTTCTTCACCGTGTGGTGGCTCAAGTCGAGTTCCCGGGCGATGTCGCGATTGCTCATGCCCTCAGCCACCAGCCCCACAACCTGCTCCTCCCGCGGAGTCAGCACCTGCCTGCCCTGCGCATTGACCACCCTCATCGCCGGGACCTCGGTGATCAACTCCAGCAGAAACCTCAACTGCTCGCTGTTGGCCCAGATTTGCCCCTCTGCGACCCGCTGTATGCAACGGCACAAGAGGCGGAAATGCATCTCTGAAATGCAAAAAATCCCCTGTACGCCGGCCCGGAAAGCCCCCAGCACGAGATCGCGATCGTAGGACTCAACCAAAAGCACTTTGGCCAGCTGCGGGTGCGCAATATGAACCTCCCGTAGAGTGGCAAGCTGTTCTGCGACTGGAAGCGAGCGGCTCAGGGACAGCACTAACACCTGTGTGCAAGGCTGTTCCAGCGCGTGCAGAACGGATGGAGAATCTCCCGGGCAGTGAGCCACGTGGAACTCCGATCGGCGGCGTAAGGCCGCCGTGAGTAACTGGGCCTGCATGCGGTTGGAATCGGCGATCAGAACGCCGACAGCTGACGAAGTAGGCGCATTCATAACTCTCTCCCGATTGCCGGCACGGGTGAATTTTTCCGCAATACTACGCAGTCCATTTCCGGCAACTCAAGTGTGAGCGATAATTTTTTCGTACCGATTCTCAAATCGGGAACGAGAATGCTCGGCTTGTGGGAAAACACTCAAACAGTCCGCACCGCTTGGAAAACTTAACTTGAGTCCCGTTCCCCAGAGGCACGCGCGATGGGCGTCGATCATCTCGGCGTCGGGCTCGAAACCCGGGTTTCTACCGACGGAACGAGAGAATTTCGCGTGAATCTCGAATCCGATAAGTCTTGGCGGCTTTGCTTGCGAAGATGGAAATTCGCTTCCTTCAGCCGGCGGGCGCGAACATGCAAGTCCACTTTGGTAGACACTTCCTAGCGGAGATCGAACTCACGTTGCGAAAAACAACGTAAAGCAGCCGGCCCGCGAATTCACAAGGCAGTCTTAGCCATCCGGCTGTATCCCACGGTAGACGCCACTTTCCATGTCTTGCCGCCGCTTCGGCGGGGCGATACCTTTGCCGCACAGTTGAGCAAGAACGCCAGCAGGCATCATGGAAGTGCGGAAAACAGGCAGCGACCGGGTTCTTGCCGCGATGGCGGCGATTCTCGCGTTTCATCTTTGCGTGGCTGCAACGGCCCAGGAAAGCAAACAGGGTCAGGACCTGGGAAACCACCTGTCGACTTCTGCCGGTCAAACCGGGGCTGAGGCGGGGAAGACGGGGACAGTGGCCGCAAAACCCGGGGAGGCGGACGGCACGGGAAACCCTCAACTCGGAGGGGTACGCCGTCCGCTTTACCGGCTGAACCTGTCCGATACCTTAACTCTGAGCTTCACCCTCGCGCCCGAATTCGATCAGGCGGTGAGCATCCAGCCCGACGGCTACGTCACCCTGAAAGATGCGCCGCCGGTCTTGGCTCAAGGGCTCACCCTGGCGGAATTCCGTATCGCCGTACAACGCGCCTACGCGGGATATCTGCACGACCCGCAAGTCGCCGTCGCACTCAAGGACTTTGACCATCCTTATTTCATCGCTGGAGGCGAGTTGGGCAAGCCGGGTAAGTATGAGCTGCGCAGCGACACCAACATCTTGGAGGCGGTCGAAATTGCCGGGGGATTCACTCATGAAGCCCGCCATTCTCAAGTTCTGCTGTTCCGGCACGTCAGCGGCGATCTGGTCGAGGCCCGTGTCTTCGATCTCAAGAAAATGATCAAAGGTAAGAATTTGACGGAGGCCGCTCAACTGCGCTCGGGCGATCTGGTATTCGTGCCGCAGAACGCGCTTTCGAAAATCGCCCAATTTCTGACCAGGCCTTCGGTGAGCATGTACGTGAATTCGACTCAGTTTTAGCCAAGTAAACTCCATGACCGCGGACGAAGAGTTGGTTCATCGCAATCCGGAAGCAGTCCAGTCGCCGACTATGCGCGAATTGGCCACGGTTTTGTTTCGGCAACGGAAAAGTTTCTTGACCATTGCCGGCCTTGTCCTCATATTGGCGGTTGTTTTCGCTCTTGCCGGAGAAAAGTATCGGTCTCAGCTGCGAATCCTGGTTCGCCGCGGACGCGCCGACCCTCCGGTTGCGGCACAGCAGAACGCCCCTCCCGATTTTTCCCGGGCGGAAGTTACCGAAGAGGAGCTGAATTCCGAAGTTGAACTATTGAAGGACGACGACGTAATGCAGAGCGTCGTCCGGGCGACCGGACTGGCTTCGCGCGACTGGCTGCGCTGGTTGAGGCCGCACGAGGAAGAAGCCGTTAAGATCGAACGGGCCGCCAGAAAGCTGGAGCATCGGCTGAATATCGAGTCGATCAAAAAGACCAACTTGATCGCCATCAGCTACGACGAATCCGATCCGCAGTTGGCCGCGCATGTCCTGCAATCGCTGGCCGCCGCCTATCTGGAGAAGCACATGGAAGTGCACCGTCCCACCGGCCAGTTTCATTTCTTTGACCAGCAGACCGGCGAATCGAGACGGCAGTTGGAAGAAGCGCAAGTCCGGCTGGTTGATTTTACCCGCTCTCACGACGTGGTCATGGCCGCGCAAGAGCGCGATCTGGTTTTGCAACGCGTCGCCGAGCTCGACGCCACCTACCGCCAGGCACAGGTCGACATGGCCGAGACGCAGCGTCGTGCCTCGGAATTGAAAGTCCAGTTACAACAACTGCCCAAACGAACTGTCACCCAGAGCCGCGAGTCCGACAATCCCGAACTCTTGCGGGCTATGAAATCGAGTCTGCTCGATCTCGAACTCAAGCGGACCCAGCTATTGACCAAGTTCGAGCCGCAGCATCGCCTGGTGCAGGAAGTGGATATCCAGATTGCGCAGGCGAAGGCCGCTATTGCGTCAGAAAAAACAGATCCGGTGAGAGACGAGACGACCGATCGCGACCCCAACCGCGATTGGGCTCAAGCCGAACTGCAAAAGGCCCAGGTGCAGATGACAGGTCTGGCAGGCCGTGCTGCCACTGCCAACGCCCACTTGGCCCTTTACCGGACTTTGGCTCGCCGTCTGGGAGAGGACGCCATTACCCAGGATGACCTGACCAGCAGCGAGAAGGCGGCTGAGGACAATTATCTGTTGTACGTAAGAAAGCGGGAGGAAGCCCGCATGGGCGACGCCCTGGACGAGGGCGGCATCGTCAACGTTGCTATTGCCCAGGCGCCGGTGGCCCCGGCGCTACCTGTTTGGCCGCCCGCGGTGGTGATTGCTGTCGGGTTCGTCGGCGCAGTTGTTACGGGGACTGGAGCGGCGTTCGCCGCCGATTATTTCGACCCGGCATTGCGCACACCCGACGAAGTGGCAGCCTGTCTGGAGGTTCCCGTGCTGGCCTCAATTCCAGAAGGCATGGATCGGAGGCTCATCGCCTGAGATGAGGAGAGACTGAGGAGATAACAATGGCCGCGAACCCCGAAACTTTTCCCGGAACAGTGCCGCCCGATCCGCAAATCGCGCCGGCAAGAGCACTACGCACTCTGCCCGAGCCCGAGTGGGACCCCCGTCAATTCGCGATGGAGCAGATTCGCGGACTCATCCGGCGGGTGTTTTTCGCGACCGCTTCGCTGGCGGTGAAGCAAGTGGTTTTCAGCGCGCTCGATTCCGATACCGAAGTAGCTTCAATTTGCGATCAAGTAGGCAGGGCGTTGGCGCAGGAAACGGCCGCCTCCGTGGCGGTTCTCACTCGCGGTTTACATGTGGAGGAGTCGCGCGGCTTCCTTCATTACGGCGATCCAACGGCCATCAAGTCGTGGGCCACGCGCATTACGGAAAACCTTTGGCGCGTACCGGAGATAGGCCTGCGCGCGGCCAGCGGCGACGCGGTCAGTGGTCGCTATTGGCTCACCTGCCTGGCTGCATTGCGCCGTGAATTCGAGTACGTGGTCATTCAAGGGCCGGCCGCCGGAATCTCAAGTGAGGCGGCGCTGCTCGGGCAGCTGGCAGATGGGATTGTGCTGGTCGTAGGCAACGCCACGCGCAAAGCAACGGCGCGGAAGGTTAAGGAAACACTTCAGGCTTCGAACTTGCGCATTTTGGGAACGGTATTAAGCGAAAGAAGATTTCCCGTTCCCGATCGCATTTACCGGTATTTGTAGATTGGCTCGTTCCAGGGCCGGACTGTCCCAAAGCCGGGCAGTTCGGCAAATCTTTCCCTAAAAACCAGAGTGAATCAATGGGACTCAATAGCGTGAGCTACGCTCAGCGCCTGATTCAAACAGCCGGTTGTGTGCGGACGAATGAAGCTGACCGGCATTGGTTCGCTGTCCAGATAAGGCCGCGCTTCGAAAAGAAAGTCGCCGCACAGTTGGCCCTTAAGAGCATCGATGTCTACCTGCCACTTCGCAACGAATGCCATTCCTGGAGCGACCGCCAGCAAAAAGTCGCGGTGCCGATTTTCCCTGGATACGCTTTTGTCCGCGTCCCCGCGGAACGCGAACGCTGGCGCCCGGTTCTGCAAACTCCCGGTCTGGTTGGATTCGTTAATTTCGGAGGCATCGTGACCCCTGTTCCCGCCAGCCAGATCTCCGGCTTGCAATTACTGACGCGGCAACAAATCCACACCACCGCTTACCCCTACCCAGAAAATGGCAGGCGGGTCCGTATCCGCGGCGGTTGCCTCGACGGACTGGAGGGAGTCATCGCCCGCGAAAAGGACAAGCTCGTCTTGTCCATTGACTCGATCCATCGCTCCCTGGCCATTGAAATAGAGGGCTACGCGATCGAATTTGTCTGAAACTGCCATGTCCTCGAATGCGCTAGAACTCGGCCCAAACCTGTTACAACGAAGGCTCGAAGCCGCTGGTGTGCGTACTGGACTCCGCTTCTTGCAGTTCCTCACCGCTTCTCCTTCCACCTTATTTCTTGCCGCATTAGCCGCAATGCTGCTTCGCCATCCCGATGTTCCGTTCTACGAGATCGACCGCGTCGCCTTTGGCGTGCTGGTTCTGGGCCTGGCTGCCCGGGCGGTGGTCCTTCACCACTCCCTGTTGATCTTCGAAAGAGTGACATTGCCCATGTTGGCTCTGACGCTTCTTGCTGTAACCAGCGTGCTGATACATCCCTTCGACAACCAGGCCTGGTGCCTGTTGGCCGCCAAGTACATCGTTCCATTTTCGCTTTTCCATTTGGCCCAACTGGTCTTTGACAACGAACGCTCGCTTCGCCACTTGGAAACTTTCTGCCTGGTTGTTCTCGCCTACCTGTGTTTTACGTCAATCGCGTTTCTGGTTGGGGCCAAGCCCTTAATCTTTCCCCGATTCATACTCGACGAAAGCCTTGGCTATCATGCCGACCGTGCCCGCGGCCCGCTGCTTCAGGCGGTCGCCAACGGCGTTTCGCTGAATATTCTCGGAGTCCTCGCCCTGCACGCGTTTCTTCGCGGAAAAATTCGTGGTCTTCGCGCAACCCTTCTGCTGGGGGCGTTGCCTCTTGCTGTTCTCGCCACCATGACGCGCGCAGTGTGGCTTTCTTCAGCGGGAAGCGTGGGCGTTCTCATCTTCCATTCGGGGAACCGCAACCTGCGGCGCATCTGTGCAATGGTGGCAACAGCGGGAATCTTCGCGGTGCTGATCACGCTCAGCTTCGGCGATCAGCGGCGTGCTGTTGGCGACCGTTTTGAGGAATCCGGGCCGGTCGAGTTTCGCCAGGCCGTCTATACCGGCGGGTGGCAAATGTTTCTGGAAAAACCGCTCACCGGCTGGGGTGTGAATCAAATGCCCTCGGAACTTGCTCGTCACGTCAGCGGCTTCCGCCATCGGGAGCTTTATCCCCACAACACGTACTTGGAATTGCTGGTTGAACATGGGCTGATTGGATTGGCGCTTTATCTCTGGATCTTGTGGGAAATTTTGCTTCTGGGCCGGACCACCGTGCCGCCTGCCGAGCGCCATGGCTTCCTCGACCAGCAGTTCCACACATTGTGGCCCGTGATACTGGGGATTTTCGTAGTCAACGCTTCGCTTGTAGTCATGAACTACCAGTTCGTGAACGGACTTCTGTTCACGATGGCAGGAATGCTGGCTGCGCAACGGCGACGCTCGAAGCAAAGCGTCAAGCGTCGCGCCACCCCAAGCGCTCTCACCCTCGCCCCCACCAGTTAAGCCCTTAATCGGGAGTTTCTCATGTATACGGTTGCATATCTGGCGAATCGTTTTCCCGTCGCCGTTGAGCCTTACGTCTCCGCCGAGATTTGCCAGCTGCGGCAACGGGGAATTCGCGTCGTTGCTTGTACGGCGCGGCGTCCGGAAATTACCGCAAGAACCGCATTCGATGGCGAGATCGTTTGCCTCCAGAATGTCTCCGTTGCCGCCCTCCTACGCTCTTTAGCGTTGTTGCTCCTACATTGGCCGCGTATTTCAAGCCTGCTGTCCCGCGTTCTATGCCGCGGCAATGAATCCCCGCTTCGCCGCATGAAAGCTCTCTTCCATACCTGGCTGGGAGCTTATTTCGCCGCGTTGCTGGAACATCGAGATATCGATCATATCCACGCCCATCACGGCTATTTTGCGTCCTGGATCGCCTTGGTAGCAGCCCGTCTGCTTGGGGTTGAATTCAGTCTTACGTTGCACGGCTCCGACGTCCTGCTGAACGGCACTTATCTTGACACCAAGCTTCATTGCGCCCGTTTTTGCGCCACCGTTTCCGACTACAACCGCCGCTACCTTCTATGCCGCTATCCGCAGATCAACGCCGGCAAAATAATCGTCTCGCGCATGGGAGTTGAAATTCCCGCGGCACGAGTTGATCGCGCCGGTCCGGAAATCAAGTTCAAGATATTGGCCGTCGGCCGCCTGCATTCCGTAAAGGATCACGCATTTCTCGTCCGCGCCTGTGCCCAACTACAGGATAACGGCGTCAACTTCGAATGTTCGATTGCGGGAGAAGGCCCCGAGCGGCAACGTCTCGAGTCGCTGATCCGCAAACACAGACTCCAAAGCAAAGTGATTCTGCTGGGTCACCGCAACAGAAGCGAAATCGAAAAGCTCTACGATTCTTCCGACCTGATTGTCTTGACCAGCCGCAGCGAAGGTGTCCCGTTGGTGCTGATGGAAGCGATGGCGCGCGGACGGATTGTGCTCGCCCCCGAAATTACCGGCGTCCCCGAACTTGTTATCCCAGGCAAAACCGGTTTTCTCTACACGCCCGGCTCGCTTGAGGATTTCCTCACCAAAATCCTTTACCTTCGCCGGCTGCTTGCTTTGGAAGACGCAAATTGCGGGAGCCGGCTCGATTGGATTCGACACGCAGCCCGCATTTACGTGCTGCACAACTTTCACGCCAGGCAAAATCTTTCCCTCTTTTGTGACCGTTTCCTCAATTGGCTTTCCAGGACTGAATCCCCCATCGCGCAACGGAGTTCCCCAGATGAAGATCTTGTTTTGCAACAAATATAACTACGCATTCAGCGGCACCGAAGTCTATCTGTTTCAGGCTATGGATCTGCTGCGCTCGCGCGGCCACGAAGCCGCTTTGTTTTCCATGTCCGACCCCAGAGGCGCCCCGACTCGCTATGATCGTCACTTTCTTCCTCGCATAGACTTCAAGGCTTCGAACCGATGGTGGCAAAGAATCGGTCTCGCCGCGCACGCAATTTATTCCCTCCAAGCGCGCCGCAAATTACGTGGAATGATCGCCGATTTTCGTCCCGACGTTGCCCACGTCCGCAATATTTACCATCACCTGTCCCCGTCGATCTTGTGGGAGCTAAAAGCGCAAAAAATTCCCGTCCTTTACCACGTCAATGATTTCAAGCTGCTTTGCCCGAGCTATAACCTGGTTTCTCAGGGCGAGGCGTGCGAGGCCTGCCGTCAAGGCCGGTTCTGGCACGCGGTCACGCAGAATTGCTATCCCGGAGCAGGTGCCCGCATCGCGCTCGCCGCCGAAGCCTATGTCCACAAATGGCTGGGCACATACCGCAATTGTGTGGACTTGTTTCTAGCGCCCAGTCGTTTCGTCCGCGACAAATTTATCGAACACGGTTGGGATGCGTCGCGCTTCGAAGTCCTGCCGCATTTTCAGGCACTCAAACCAAAAGCAAAGCCGTTTTCAGCGAACGCGGCGGTGCTTTACTTCGGACGCCTTTCGCCGGAAAAGGGCGTCGCCGATCTGCTCCATGCCATGCAGCGGTTGCCGGAAATCCGCCTGATCATCGCCGGCGAAGGCCCCGAGCGCGCCCAACTACGGCGCCTGGCGGCAGACCTGCAGCTTTCGAACGTGGAATTCGCCGGCCACCAGCAAGGCAGGGAATTGGATCGACTGATTGCCGATTCCTGCTTCACAATCCTTCCCTCGCGGGCCTACGAAACCTTCGGCAAGACCATTCTCGAATCCTATGCCCATGGCCGCGCCGTGATTGCCACCGATCTCGGTTCTCGCCGCGAACTGGTTCGGCCTGGCGAAACCGGCCTTTTATATCGGACCGGCGATATCGAGCATCTCGCCGGCGCAATTCGATTGCTTCATTCGCAGCCCGCGCTCTCGCAACAAATGGGACAAGCAGGACGCGAATACGTCATCCAGAATCATTCCCCCGATACACATTACGCCGCGCTGCTTGACCTGTACGACCGCTTACGCGCGGGCGTGTCGGAAAAGCCTCCCGAAGAAGCGGCGCGCAAGCCTGATTTCTCACGCCCCCGCCTCAGGCCCGCCCCCAACCAATTTCTCCCGCTGGAGAGCCTTTCCGCCCCGCGTGCCATCGCGGCAGGCAGTTCTTTCGTGCCAAGCTCAGCAAAGCCGGCCTTGAAGATTGCCTTCATCGGTGGGCGCGGCCTGGTCTCGAAATACAGCGGAATCGAATCGTATTACGAACAGGTGGGAGAAAAGTTGGCGCGCATGGGGCACGAAGTCACAGCCTACTGTCGCACTTACTTCACTCCGCCGGAAGAGGAATACCACGGCATCAAAATTACCCGCCTGCCCACAATTCGATCGAAGCACCTCGAAACCCTGGTCCACACCTTCCTTAGCACGATCCACGTCATGACGCAGCCTTGCGATCTGGTGCACTACCACGCCCTTGGTCCGGCATTGTTTTCCTTTTTTCCACGACTTGTAGGAAAGAAAACCGTCGTGACCGTGCAGGGGCTGGACTGGCAGAGAAAAAAATGGGGGACCATCGCCTCCGCCGTGTTGCGGCTTGGAGAAGGGGCGACCGCTGTCTTTCCCAACCAGACCATGGTCGTTTCGCGAACTCTCCAGCAGCACTATCAGGATCGCCATGGCGTCGAAACCGCGTACGTCCCCAACGGCGCGGTTATTCGCGAGCGCCGCTTTCCCCGCAAGCTGTACGAATGGGGCCTTGAGCCGGCGAAATACATTCTTTTTCTCGGCCGATTCTCGCCGGAAAAAGGTTGCCATGTTTTGCTCGAAGCCTACCAACGCCTGCACACGGAGACGAAACTGGTAATGGCGGGAGCATCGAGTTATTGCGACGAATATTCGCGCGCCTTGCGCGCGCATCAGAGTGAGCGCATCAAAATTCTCGATTGGGTTTCAGGCGATGATCTCGACGAGTTATTAACCAACGCCATGATTTTCGTGCTGCCCTCCGAGCTGGAAGGCTTATCTCTAGCTCTGCTGGACGCAATGGGTGCAGGTCGCTGTGTTCTGGCCAGCGATGTGCCGGAAAATCGCGAAGTCATTGGCGCCGCGGGTTTCACGTTCGCCCGCGGCGACGTGGCCGACCTCGCCGAACGCCTGCGCTTCCTGCTGGCCAATCCCGCCGTGCGCCAGGCCGCCGGTGACGCGGCCCGGCGCCGCGCGCGGGAACATTACCAGTGGCAGGCAATCGCCGAAGAAATTGAGCGCGTCTATTTTGACGTGATGGAACTGGAGCTACCGCCTGCCGTGGCCCAGCGCAAACCGGTTGCCCGCGAAACCGTGCTGCACAGTGCTCAGCGCCAGACGGGCTGAGAATGACAGCCGTGTAAAAACCAGATTACAAAACGACAAAAGCCGAATGCGACGGGGGAAACCCCGTCTTTTTTTGTTTACAATGGCTGATTACCATAGGCTGAACCAATACCATTCTTTCGTGCCTTCGAAAGGATGGGGCAACGGGTTTGTTGGCGCCCGTCTCGCGACCATGGAAAATACGATCGTCGTCACAGGTGGGGCGGGCTTTATCGGTTCCAATTTCATCCTGCAACGGATGGAGCGCGACTCCGCTTCGGTTGTAAACCTCGACAAGCTCACCTACGCGGGGAATCTGCGCAATCTGGAAAGCGTGGCGAACAATCCCCGTTATGAGTTCGTTCACGGAGACATCGCCGACCGCACTCTGGTTCGCCGCCTGCTGAACCGGAGTACGCCGCGTGCTATCGTCCATTTCGCCGCCGAAAGCCACGTTGACCGCTCCATTCGTGGCCCTGACGATTTCATTCGCACCAACATCGACGGGACCTTCGCACTGTTAGAGGAAGTCCGCGCCTGCTGGATGGACATGGCCGAACCCGAGCGAAAGAAATTCCGCTTCCTGCACGTTTCCACGGACGAAGTCTACGGTTCCCTTGAGCCCAACGATCCGCCATTTTCCGAGGCGACGCCCTACGCGCCGAACAGCCCCTACGCCGCCTCCAAAGCGGCGTCCGATCATCTGGTGCGCGCCTACCATCACACCTACGGCTTGCCCACCCTCACCACGAACTGCTCGAATAACTACGGGCGCTTCCAGTTTCCCGAGAAATTAATTCCGCTCATGATTCTCAACGCCCGCGACCGCAGGCCGCTGCCGGTTTATGGCGACGGCCAGAACGTGCGCGATTGGCTCTATGTGGAGGACCACTGCGAAGCTATCGCCACCGTCCTTGAACGCGGCACGGTCGGAAAAACCTACAACATCGGCGGCTGGAACGAGAAGCGCAATCTTGAAATCGTGGAGACGATTTGCGACATGGTCGACGAAATGGCGGGAGGGGGGAAATCCCCGCGTCGCGAGCTGATCACGTTTGTGAAAGACCGTCCCGGCCATGATCGGCGCTACGCCATGGACGCCACAAAAATCGAGCGCGACCTCGGCTGGCGTCCGCGCGAAACTTTCGAGACCGGAATTCGCAAAACCGTGCGCTGGTATCTTCAGAATGAAGAGTGGGTGCGCGAAGTCACCAGCGGCAGTTATCGCCAGTGGATTGAAACCCACTACACTTCGTGAGTGCCCAGAATTCTATGACGCAAGTTTCGCAGGCTGTCACTTACAAAGGCATCATCCTGGCAGGAGGGTCGGGAACGCGCCTGTATCCCGTGACCCACGCCATGGGCAAGAGCCTGTTGCCCGTCTATAACAAGCCGATGATTTACTACCCGCTTTGCACCCTGATGCTGGCGGGCATTCGCGACATCCTGATCATCACCACTCCCGAAGATGTTGGGAAATTCCGCGCCCTTCTCGGCGACGGCGACCAGTTCGGAATCCGCTTGCAATACGCGGTACAGCCCAAACCGGAAGGAATTGCGCAAGCCTTCCTGGTGGGAGAAGCGTTCATCGCGGGCAGTCCTTGCGCGCTCGTGCTCGGCGACAACATTTTTTACGGCCACGATCTGGCCAAGGATTTGCGCGAAGCGGCGGGCAATACGCGCGGGGCAAGAGTATTTGCCTATCCCGTCCACGATCCGGAGCGTTACGGGGTGGTGGAGTTTGACGGCGCGGGGCGGGCCTTGAGCATCGAAGAAAAGCCGACGCGACCGAAGTCGCGCTATGCTGTGACCGGCCTTTACTTTTATGACGATCAAGTGGTGGCAGTCGCCCGGTCGCTCAAACCCAGCGCCCGCGGAGAACTGGAAATCACCGATGTCAACCGGGCCTATCTGGACCGCGGCGAGTTGGAAGTGATGGTCATGGGCCGCGGCATGGCGTGGCTGGATACGGGGACGCACGAGTCCCTGATGGACGCCGCGCTCTACATTCAGTCAATCGAAAAGCGGCAGGGGCTAATGGTGGCCTGCCCGGAAGAGATCGCCCTGCGCTCTGGCTATATCACGCCGGAGGCGGTGGAGAAAATCGGCGCCGCCATGAAAAATAACAGCTACGGCGCGTATCTTCTGCAACTCTTAAAAGAGAAGGTATTCTGATGAATCCTGTACAAGCCGCCCCGGCCATGGAAACGCTTAGAAAAATTCCCACCTCGCTGCCCGATGTCTTCATTCTTGAGCCGCGTGTTTTCGGCGACGAGCGCGGATTCTTCTTCGAGAGCTACAACCAGCAGGCGATGGCACAGGTAGGCATCGAAGAAAATTTTGTTCAGGACAACCATTCCTGTTCTTCGCGGAACGTTTTACGCGGCCTGCACTATCAGGTCCGGCAGGCACAGGGCAAACTCGTGCGCGTGGCGATTGGCGAAATTCTCGATGTCGCCGTCGACTTGCGCCGCAGTTCCTCTACTTTCGGCCAATGGGAAGTGGTTCGGCTCTCCGGAGAAAACAAGCGCATGTTGTGGATTCCCGCCGGATTCGCCCACGGATTCCGCGTGCTCTCCGATCAGGCCCACGTGCTTTACAAAGCCACCGAGTTCTATGCGCCCGCTTACGAGCGCACCCTCGCCTGGAACGATCCCGAACTGAAAATCAACTGGGAGCTTGATTCCGGTCCGACGGCTTCCTTTCCGATCGTCTCTGGAAAAGACCAACGCGGCGTCGCTTTCCGCGATGCCGAGACTTTCGAATAAAACCCATGCGAGTTACGGTCTTCGGCGCTTCCGGGCTGTTGGGCAAGGAACTGCTCGCCGCGTGGAAGCAGGACGAAATCACCGCGCTCGGTTCGAGCGACGCCGATATTCGCGACGCCGCGCGCGTACGGCAAACCGTGGCGCAGAGCCGCGCCGATTGGATCGTTCTTACCGCCGCCTACACCGATGTTGACGGCTGCGAAAAAAATCCCCAGCTTGCTTTTGCCGTTAACCGCGACGGCGCAGTCAATGTGGCGGCGGCAGCCAAACAAAGCGGAGCGCGCCTGCTTTTCATCAGTTCGGACTACGTGTTCGACGGCAAGAAAACCAGGCCATACGAAACCGGCGATCCCCGCAACCCGCAAAGCGTTTACGGAAAAACCAAGGCTGAAGCGGAAATTGGATTGCTCGAACTGCTTCCCGAAGCTTGCATTGTTCGCACATCGTGGTTGTTTGGGACGGGCGGAAAGTGCTTTCCCGATACGATCCTGAAACTGGCCGCAACCCGGCCAACATTAGACGTGGTTAACGACCAGCGCGGCAGTCCCACCTATGCAGCCGATCTGGCTGGATCAATCATTCAGCTTTGCCGCAAGAATGCGTCCGGCATCGTACACGCCACCAACTCCGGCGACTGCACCTGGTTCGAATTCGCGCAAGCCATTGTCGGCGCATCCGGCTTACCAACAGAGGTTCGGCCGTCGACAACCGCCCAGATGGCCCGCCCTGCGCCGCGTCCGGCTTATTCGGTATTATCGCCGGCCAGCCTGCACAGGGCTGGGATCCAGCTTCCCTCCTGGCGGGACGGCCTGCGCCGTTATCTGGACGAACGAACTGCGTTGGAAGGTGCGTCTTAGACGGCCGCCCCCGCATAACAGCCACACCCGCTTTCCTCAAGCGGCACGCGGGGACAAAATTTGCAACTTTCGCTACTTCTCTCTGCGTATTTCCTACCCCGCGTCCAACCGTGGGGTATATACTTTTCTTCATCAGTGCGGCGGCGTTTTGGGGCTTTTCGGTCTGGCCCCCAGCCAGGCTCTTCATGCAGAACCGGAATCCGCGGTTTGATCCCAAGGACGGTGAAAATCCGGCTACGGGCGGGGTGAGCGTCCCTACTAAGGGCGACAGCTCAAGCTCGGCTGGCGTCGATCCCGATGCTACCCTGATCGAATTTCCTCGACCCGCATCCGATCCGATTCTCCAACACGATCCGCTTGACCATGATCTGGTCAAGAACGATCTGCTTAAAAACGACCTGCTCAAGAACGATCTGCCCACGCAGATCGACCTCGGTACTCCACCCCCAGGAACAACCGTCAGGCGTTCCATCCAGGTCCACGTAAATGTAACCGTTCTCCAACCCGGGGATGTCTTGGGTGGCCGCTACGAAATTTTGCAACTGCTGGGCGAAGGCGGCATGGGCTCGGTTTACAAGGCCATGGATCGCGAATTGAACCGGCCGGTGGCCCTCAAGCTGATTCGCCCGGAGATGGCCTCGAATCCCTCCATTCTCGCCCGCTTTAAGCAGGAGCTTTTGCTGGCCCACCAAGTCACGCATAAGAACGTCATCCGTATTTACGACTTTGGCGATGCCGACGGCGTCAAGTTCATCACCATGGAGTTCGTCGACGGCGAGGACCTGCGCAGCCTGATTCTGAAGCGGAAAAAGTTTCCGCCCGAGGAAGCCGTCGAAGTTGTTCAGCAGGTTTGCCGCGCTCTGGAAGCCGCCCACAACGTGGGCGTGATTCACCGCGACCTGAAGCCGCAGAACATCATGCGCGACACCACCGGCCGCATCCTGGTCATGGATTTCGGCCTGGCCCGCACGCTCGGCGGCGACGGTATGACCCAGACCGGCGCGCTGGTCGGCACCATGGAGTACATGTCGCCCGAGCAGGCGCTGGCCAAAGACCTTGATCAGCGCTCCGACCTCTACACCCTGGGCCTTATCCTGTACGAGTTACTCGCCGGCGTAACGCCGTTTCACGCGGAAAGCGCTGTCGCCAGCCTGATCAAGCGCAATTCCGAGCGCGCAGCTCCCATTTCCGATCACGATGCCAGCCTGCCACGCGCTCTAAGCAACATCGTCAGCAAGTGCCTCGAGCGCGATCCAGCCTTGCGTTATCAAAGCGCCGGCGATCTTCTCCGCGATCTCGACGCATGGCAGGGCAAGCGCGCCGCGGCCACCTTCGATCTTCAGCCCGCCGTCGAGCCATGGGGAAGGACCATTCATTGGCCGCTGCTGAGCGGGATTGCTGCCGTGGTGATTCTCGCCATCGTAGGATACGTATTCCGCGGACCATTATTCTCGCCTGTGAAGAAAACGGCTTCCGGCCCGGCTGTCTCCATGGCCATCTTGCCCTTTCGCAATGCTTCCGGCGACTCTTCCTTGGACTGGCTGGGGTCGAGCCTCAGCGACATGTTGAGCACGGATGTCGGACAGTCCTCGCAACTGCGCACCGTTTCGCAGGACCGCATTCATCAGATCCTCTCGGATCTCCGCGTCGCCCCGAACTCTAACGTGGAACCGGCGACTCTTCGCCGTCTGGCCGAATTTACCAGCGCCGATACCCTTGTCTGGGGCCAGTTCACAAGAGTAGGCAGCCAGATTCGTATCGACGCAACGGTGCAGGACCTGAAACATGACCGGATGGTCCCCATCAAGATCGAAAACGTCGACGAGAAAGATATTCCGGGCGCCGTCGATCGCTTCGCCGCATCCGTTCGTGAGAATCTCGCGTTTTCGGAAGATGCGTTAAAAGAATTGAAGGCAAGTTCCTTCCAGCCGAGCTCGCATTCCGCGGCCGCACTTCGCGACTACAATCAGGGCGTCCAATTTCTCGCCGAAGGAAAAAATCTCGACGCCGTCAAAGCCTTGCAGTCGTCGACCAAAGAAGATTCGGAGTTTGCCCTCGCCTTCTCCCGTCTCGCCGATGCCGACTCTGCACTTGGCTACGACACGGACGCCGAACAGGCCTCGCGCCGGTCCGTCGATTTGAGCGAGCAATTGCCTGCGGCCGAAAAATATCTGATTCAGGCGGCCCACGCGCGCATTGTCAAAGACAACAAAAAAGCCATCGACGCCTACGAAAATCTGGCGCGCACCATGACCGACAATCCCGACATCGAGTCCGCCCTCGCCGGTTTGTACACTGAAACCGGCAACTACGATGCGGCCCGGACCCACCTTACAAAGCTGCTATCCGCGGACGCGAAAAGCATAAAAGCCCTGTGGCAGATGGGAGTGCTTGAAATCGTCAGCGGAAACGCGCAGGCGGCGCTCGATCCGCTAAGCAAGGGATTGTCGCTTGCAGTGCAGACCGACTCGCCCGAGTTAAAAGCGCTCATTCTGCAATCGATCGGCATTTCCTACCGCATGATGAATAAGTCCGACGAGGCCATGCGCAATTATCAGGACGCCATGGCCATCAATCAGCGTCTGGGACTGAAGCGCGCCCTGGCCAGCAATCTGGTGGAAATGGCGGTGGTGCAGAACGCGCAGGGAAAGGTCGACGCCGCGCTTTCCGACTACGATCAGGCGCTCAAATTGCAGCGCGAAATTGGAATGAAAAAGGAAGTCGGCGACACGCTGATCGACATGGGCGTCGTCTACGAATCGAAAGGCGACTACGACAAGGCGCTGGGAAATTACAAGGAATCGTTGCAGATCCAGCGCGACAGCGGAGACGAAAATTATCAGGCGCTGTGTCTGAACAACATCGGCGGCGTTTACCTGGGCAAGGGCGACACCGACAACGCCCTGACCTATTTGCAGCAGGCGCTGGCCCTGCGCGAAAAACTGAATGTGCCAGCGGGAATCGCCGAAACACTTTCCGAACTGGCCCAGGTTTATATCCACACCGGGCTGTATGACCAGGCGCTGGCCACTTCCATGCGCGCGCTCGACCTGTCGCGCAAGGCGGGCAACACTCGAGGGGCAGCCGAGGACTCGCACGACATCGGACTGATCTTTGAATATCAGGGGCGCTTCGGCGCGGCCATCAATTCCATGCAGGACGCCGCCAACGGCTACCGCAACGTCGGCGACCGCAGCACTGACACGGTTGAAGTCCTCAACGATCTGTCTGACGCTCTGGCGCAGGCGGGGCGCGCCGCGGAATCCGACCCGCCGCTGCGTGAAGCCCAGGGCATTGCCCATGATCTGAAGAATGAAGGCATCCAGGCCGAACTGCTCACCACCCAGGCCGACGTTCGCAAATATGCCGGCGACGGCTCCGCCGCCGGCACGCTATATCAGCAGGCTTTGCAGGCGGCGCTGCGCGGCAAAGACGAAGAACAGATTCTAGTGTGCCGCCTGCACGCGGCTGAGATCGGCATAAGCAAAAGCCCCGACGCCGCCGTGCGTGAGTTGCGCAAGATTCAGCAGCAGGCCGACAGCCGCAACCTGAAATATGTTTCGCTTGAAAGTTCGGTGAACGCGGCGGAGGCGCTGATCAACCGCAAAGCCTATGGCGACGCCCGACAGGAACTGCAATCCGGCCTGGAAAAAAGCGAAAAGCTGGGCGCGCGTTATCAGACCGCGCGCATTCAATTCCTGCTGGGCAAATCTTTCAGGCTGAGCGGAAGCGCGGATTCCGCCACGCACTATGCGCAAGCCAAAAACCTTCTCGATGACATGAGCAAAGACCCGGGGGCCGAGAAATTGCTCACCCGTTCCGACCTCAAAGCCATGTCCGCGGAAGCGGCCCAGTTCGCCGCTCCGACGCACTAATCTCTACTAGCCCATCGTAGTCGTGTGTTCGGGGGCAATGTAGTAGAGCACCCGCACTTCTCCGGGCTGGCCGTACGGATACTTATCCACCCCCAGGTATTTTTTGGCCATTTTATTGATGTGCTCGGCCGCTCCCTCTTCCGTGATCTCCACCACGCGCCCGCGGATTTCCAAATAACGGTAGGGGTTCTCCGGATCGATGAGCGCCAGCGCCACCCGCGGATCGCGGCGCACATTCTTGTCCTTCTGCCGGCCTTTCGCGGAATTGAAAATGACGCGTCCGCCTTCGTAATCGATCCAGACCGGCGTGACCTGCGGCCGGCCATCAGGCATCAGCGTCGATAAGCTGGCAAAGGCGCGCTTTTGAAATAGATCCAGGTATTTTTCGGGTATGGTTGCAGCCATCAAGCCTCCTTGCAGTCGAGCGGTGACTATGGTTCATTATAAAACGCAGCCGTGACGCGGCGTTGCATCGCCCGGAGTCGTCGCTTTTTTCGTGATACGATACCGCGCAAAGCGCGGGCGAGGAACCTGCTTTTCGCGAACTGGCATAAGACCCGCCTCCCGACAAGCCTGCCCGCCCGCTCCCCTATAATCGCACTTGCATGATTCGACCTGGCTTCCAGGAATTCTCCCGGCTCGCGCGTTCCGCCACGCTCGTACCCGTAGTGAAGTCGGTGAGCGCCGACCTGCTCACGCCCGTCTCGGCTTACCTGGCCATCGCCTCCAAAGAGCGGTACGCCTTTCTACTCGAATCGGTGGAGCGGGGCGAGCAGATCGGCCGCTACACCTTTCTTGGATCGCGGCCCTACATGAGGCTGCGGGCGCGCGGTTCGGCGATTGAAATTAAGCGCGGCCGCCGCCGCGAACGCTACGAAGAAAATGTTTTTCAATTCGTAAAACAATTGCTCAGCGAGCACCAGCCCGCTTCGCTTCCTGGTTTGCCGCCATTTACCGCCGGAGCGGTCGGATACTTTTCGTACGACGTTGTCCGCCAGTTGGAGAAAATCGGCGAGCGCGCCAAAGACGACCTCTCGCTTCCCGACTGCGAATTAATGTTCTTCGACCGCCTGCTGGTCTTCGACCACCTGCGTCACCAGATCCACATCGTCGCTTCCGCCGATGTTTCCCGGGAAAGTCCGCGCGCCGCCTATGATCGGGCCGTTCGCGATGTGGCCGCGATCGAGAAGAAATTGGCATCAGGCCTGCGCCCCTCAATGTGGCGGCACGTAAATGTGCACGCGGCACGGCGCGGAAAACGCAGCGCCGAAAAACTCAAGCCGCACGCGGGAACCACCCGCGCCCAGTTCCTTCGCGGTGTCGAGCGTTGCAAGGAGTACATTGCCGCCGGCGATATTTTTCAGGTCGTACTTTCGCAGCGGCTGGATTTTCTTCCCGGCGCCGACCCCTTCGATCTCTACCGCGCACTCCGCCAGATCAATCCATCGCCTTACCTTTACTTCCTTCGCATGGGCGATACGCAAGTTCTGGGCTCCTCGCCGGAAATGCTGGTGCGCGTGACCGGCCGCAAACTCGAGTACCGGCCCATCGCCGGAACTCACCCGCGCGGCCGCGATGAAGCCGAAGACCTCGCCCTCGAACAGCAGATGCGCAACGACGAAAAAGAGCGCGCCGAACACGTCATGCTGGTCGATCTGGGCCGCAACGACCTTGGGCGGGTGAGCGAATACGGCTCCGTAAAGGTGAAAGATCTCATGTACGTGGAGCGTTACTCTCATGTCATGCATCTGGTTTCGGCGCTGGAAGGAACCCTGCGAAAAGATTTGAACGCTTTGGATGCTTTTGCCGCCTGCTTTCCCGCCGGCACCCTCAGCGGCGCACCGAAAGTCCGGGCCATGCAGATCATCGAGGAGCTTGAGCCCGTCCGCCGCGGCATTTACGGGGGTTCGGTCTTGTACGCCGACTTTGCCGGGAACCTCGACTCCTGTATTGGAATCCGCACCATGCTGGTGCAGGGCGAGCGCGCCTACTTGCAGGCGGGAGCGGGAATCGTGGCCGATTCCGATCCCGAAACCGAATTTCAGGAAACCATGAACAAAGCCCAGGCGCTTCTGCGGGCGGTTGAGATGGCCCGCAGCGCTTCGTTCTAAACTTCCGGCGGAATTCCTACGGTATGACGACCAACTGGATCGTCTGGCTCTGCGAAAAAGAGCCGGAAGTCGCCGTCACGCGCACGGTATAGGTACCAGAGGGTGTCCCGCTCACCGGCGGCGGTGTCTTGTTGGAGCTACACGCAGGCAGGAACAGCGCCAGGCCAAGCATCACTCCGAGCCCCAGCAATCCGAGGATCCTGGCCCGCATTCCGCGAGGCTTTGCGGCGGTCATGCCCAGCCACCCGAGTCCGGGAACCGCCAGCCACAACGCGTACAGCGAGCGCCCCCAGCCTGAGTTCACAACGTTAACCGGTTGCGCCGTCGTTGTAATCACCAGGGAAGTTGAGGCGTTCGTGGGCCCCATGGTGAGCGAACTGTTGCCAAAATTCGATGTCGCCCCGCTCGGCAATCCGCTCACGCTAAGCGAAACATTCTGCGCATATACGGGATTGGGATTCAACTGCACGGTGTACTGCGCGTTGGTTCCGGCAGGCACGGTCACGCTGGGTGGGTTTACCGACATGTTGAACGTCGAAGCCTGGAAGGGCGCCGAGGTGCTGATGTTCGTCGTCGTATTATTCACGTTCACTACCGACACCAGTGCGGAATAGTTTCCCGCTACCGTTGGGGTCACATTAAAAACAATGCTTGCCGGCGGTCCAGTCTGTAACGCGGGTATGGAACAACTCGCACCATTGCTGTTCGTGCTGCATGTGCCGCTCGTGACTGTAGCGCTGTTAAAGGTTACCCCCGCGGGAACGGACCCCAACACGGAGATACCGGTGGCTGGATCCAAACCTTCGTTGATCAGGCTAAACGTAATGTTCACTGGATTGCCCGCGCCCACGAAGCCCGTGGGAGAAACGCAAGGAGCTACGCAGGTTACGGACAGAGAGTTGGCGGGCGCGAACTTCACCAGAAATGCGTCGCTGGTTCCGGTGGGGCCGCTGCCCGGCAGCGGATTCGACTGTTCCAGATTCGGAGACGTCGTATCGCCGGCAAAATACGCGTTGAGAAACGGATCGACGGCGAGGCTGGTGCCGCGATCGGTTCCGCTGCCGCCAAAATAAGTTGCAAAGCTGCCAGAGTTAAGCCCGCTCGAGGTCGCAGCCGTATTGATTGCGGCGTAGAACGCATTCGACCCCGCGGCGTTCGAATTGTAGGTGCTCTGCACGGCTCCCGGCGTTACCGGGAAGTCCGTAGAGTTTGTGCTGCCAGTGACGAGTGCGTCCTCGACCGCTGTACTGCTGATCGTCGAAGTATCGGCGGCGACCGCCAGTCCGGCATCGTTTCCGGAACCGCCAATGTACGAGAAATATTGCAGTCCTACATCGTTGGGAGTTCCATTCGTGCTCAGCGAAGGATTGTTGAATCGCGCCACATAGGCATCCGACGCCGTAGGAGGCGTCGTGGAACACGTGGTCGTGGTCAGCCCCACGTCAAGACAAGGCTGGAACGAAAAATTGCCGGTCGGAAGGTTGTAACCGATCGAATTGGTTGAACCCGTGATGTAAATATTGGCCGCTCCCGGATCGATTGCTATAGCTGGGGCAGTCTCAGTCCCGGTGCCCCCAAAGAAGGTGGAAAAAATAAGCTGCGATCCGGGCGCGGCCAGCGGATTGATCTTGGCTAAAAATCCGTCGGTTGGATACGGAGTAGTTGAAGGCGCTGTGCACGGGTTCGGATTCAAAAGCGTCGTCGGCGGGACTGTATCCAGGCAAGGTTGGTAAGCGTTCAGGATAGGGAAGTCGCTGGACTGGCTATCGCCGAAAAAGCCCTGGCCGCTGTTATAGAAGTTGGTCGTTCCGCTGAAGTACATGTTGCCCGTGGCATCAACGGTAATGCCCCCGCCCACGGCCGTAACCGCCCCCGATCCAGCCGCCGTTCCACCGAAATATGTCGAATACGAGATCGCCCCGACACCCGGGATGTTCGTGTTGAGCTTGGTCGCAAAAAACTGAATGGGTGCGGTGCCGTTCACGGCCGCCTGATAAGGCGTTGGAGTGGCCGTAGCCGGGAAGGCAATGGAAATACTCGCCCCGTTGTTGGAGGTGGTAGTCCCCGTCAGAAAAACGTCAGCATTCGCGTCAATCGCCATGCTGCTGGCCACGTCATTGCCATTTCCAGAAACATAGCTGGAATATTTGAGCGTGGCTCCGGTGGGATCGGTTCCATCCAGAATGCTGACAAAAAGCGAATCGCAAGTTCCCGTACACGCCGTCTTTGCGAGCGGCGCGGTCTGATACGACGGCCCTTTCACCGGGAAATCGGTCGAAGTAGTGTTTCCGGCAAAGTACACGTTTCCGGCGTTGTCCACGCCAAGGCCCACGCTGGTGTCTGTACCGCTGCCCCCGACAAAAGTTTCATACACCACCGACGATGGCTGCCCCGGATTGATCTTGGTCACCACTACGTGCGGCGTACCAATCGTGGTTGTGTTGAGCGTCGTGGGAAACCCGGTGCCCGAGGTGGTTGAAGCGACCAGGTACACAAACCCATCGCCATTGACCGCAATGCTCGGCGAAGTGACTGCGCCGCTGCCGCCGAAATACGTAGAAAATACGAACACAGGGTCGATAACCAGTTCTCGGTTGCGGTCATAGCCGCCAACTTCGAATCCAACACGATTCCCGGCGCGAAGAACAAACTTCCCGGCGACTGGCCGGCGCGTCGTCCCAACCAGCTGATAAACCTGCGGAGCCTGCAGGCGTATCGCAGCATGGCCTCCGGTTTCGAGAATCAGATCTCCGCCGTTCGCTACTATCTTGCCGCCATCAAACTGCAATTGCGCTACGGATGGATCGCCGCCGGGGGCCACGCGAAAGTCGTATTCCAGATGCCCCTCAGTCCCATAAAAAACCAGATCGATTCCCGGATACACATTTTGATAACGCACGCCGGCGAACTGCGGAATCTCCCGATGCCATTTTTGCGGATCGTTCCCGATCAGATAGTTACTTTTGCCGGGCAGGGAATTGACTCCGGCTAGCGGCGCCCCCGGGGTTGCTCCAGCCAGCTTCATGCGGACCACTTGTTCAGCCGCGGGCGAAGAAGACGTACTCTGCGTTAGGAAGGAAATCGCAGCACCGCTCGCATCGAGAAACAGGCCGTATCCCGGGCCCCGCGAAAGAAATTTCACGCGGGCCTCAGCCTGCCCCTGGTTCGGCTCAAAGATCATGGGCAACTGCTCCAGCACGGCCTGTGGAGTAGGCTTGCGGTGGCTCGCGGAAACCGGCTTGAGAAGCGGAGAAGCGGGAGCGTAAGAACGCAACTGTTCAGTTCGATAATGCAATCCCACGGCCAGTAATCCGCCGGCAATCAGCAGCAACGCGCTTACCGCCGCGCCGGCTCGAACCGAACTCTTATTCACGCTTCTGCCCGCCCCACTGCCATTTCCCATTCCGTTGGTCCTCCGATGTGCGCCCGCCGGTCGAAGAGTGCTTAACGGCACAAATCACCCCTGCCCGGCGCTGGCGAAACTGTCCGAGCTGGCGTGCTTTCTTTGATGCGGAAAATAAACAATTACTTAAACATCCGGCGGATAGCCAAGTCAAGCCGGGTAGTGCGAAGCGGCAGACCTGTCTCGCGAGTCCAACGCCCGAGTTTGCGGCGTGATCCTGGGTCTGACGGTTTTTGAGCTGAAGCCAGGAATCGCAAAGCAGCCCATCCCCGTCATTCTTGGAATTTTCAACCTCGGAATCCCGGTGCGCCTGAGTCGCCGCACCCGGTTTCTCAGATGCGCCTCTCGCCCGCGAAAGATGCCGGATGTGGCACGAAAGTGCTATGAAGCAACTTGCACCGCCACCGACAGTTAACCGAATCAATTCCGGTGGGACTTTTTGCTCTTGCAAACCCCGCGCGTTTCTATAAAGTGTTCATAGCCAGAGCCGCCGCGAGGCGGCGCCCTGCCTGAACTTTATTCCGTACGAGTAGATGTTTTCCTGGAAGCGATGCTTTTAGAAAACAGGCTGCGCATGAACCCGGAAATTCAGGAACGGCGTATGATGCGGCGCTTTGACATGCGCCTGCCCGCTCTGGTTCGCCTGGACGAAGTTACCGAGTTCGAAACCGAAACCCAGAACGTCAGCGCCCGTGGGGTCTTTTTCTATCTGGATCGCGAGCTTCCTGCCGGGACCGAGTGCCAGGTGACGCTTACTTTCCCTCCGCACATTACCCTTACCGATGCGGTTCGGGTCCGCTTCTCAGCCCGCGTAATCCGGTCGGAAGCGCCTCTTCCCTCGATGCGCGTAGGCACCGCCGCCATGATCGAGAACTACGAGTTTCTGCGCACCGGTGGGGGCGACTTTTTAAGCGCGCTTCAAGACGCGGGCAAAGTCCCGAACTAGCGGTTGCGCCCTCACCCGTCAGGTGAGCACCTTCATCCTGTCAGCCCTTTATCTGCCGGCGCAGCCGAAGGTAGCGGCGCACCAGGGTCGTGAAGTATGCGCCGTGGATGACCCAGGTCGCGATATAGGCGGCATAGAGAAATTTGACGGAGTTCATTCGAGTTCCTAGGAAGCGGCTTTCTTGGCGCGATCCGGATTCGCGCCGCCCTGCCTGCGGTGTGAGGTCGAAACACTATCCGCCATCAGAGATTCCAGCGCCAGCGATTCCTCATACTGCCGGTTTAGCTGTTCCACATGGTACCGCGCCCAGCACAGCACAAACGCCAAGCAGGAAAAGGCCAGCCAATTGATGAGCAATACGTGCAACATGCGGGGATCGATGGAACCCCCGCCGCCGATCACCGGCTGCGGGTGCTGCGTGCGGAAAAACCAGATCGAAAAATAAACCAGAGGCACATCGAGCGCCCCGAAGATCGCCAGGACGGCCGCGAGTTTCGGCGTCTGCGCGCTATCGGAAAAGCGCCGTAGAACCAGGTAGCTGACATAAATCAGCCACAGAACCAGGGTGGTGGTCAGGCGGATGTCCCAGGTCCACCAAATGCCCCATACCGGCCGCGCCCAGATCGGCCCCGTGACCAGAACCACGGTGCAGAAAACCACCCCGACCTCCGCGGAAACCGCGGCCAGAGCATCGGCCTTGGGATTCCGCCGGATCAAATAAGCCACCGACGCGACCAGATTGACAAAAAACAGGATGAACGCGGTCCACGCGGAAGGTACGTGGTAGTAAAAGATACGCTGCACGTCGCCCATGGTGCGTTCGGTTGGGGCAACCCACATGGCCTCGTAAAAAGCATAGGCCAGCAATCCGGCAGTGAGCGCCACGAGGATGGGGAAAACCCGCTTCATTCAGCCTGCAACACTGTCTCGAATAAAGCCAGACAAGCAGTAGTAAACACCATATCGTAGGTCAGAAGCAACACGATCCAGAAACGTGCTGAGCCGTCCCCCGCCAGGATAATGCGGGTGGCTTCCACCATGGATTGCACAGCCGGAATAGAAATCGGGAACAAGAGCAGCGGCAGCATGATCTCGCGGCTGCGGGTGCGCAGCGACATGGCCGCGAAAAATGTCCCGTTCACCACCAGCGCCCACGTCCCGAGCAGCGCCACCGGAAGCAATTGCCATGCCGGGCCAAGGGCGCGCAAATTGTAGAAAACGATAAACAGCGGCGCCATCAGGCATTCCAGCAGGCTGACCAGGATAAAATTCCCCAACGCCTTGGCCAGAAACAGCGCATTCGCCGGGGCTGGCGAGACTCTGTAAGCGTCCAGCACCTGATTTCGCAATTCCCGGGCCCATGTCTGGTTCAACGCTACGACCGCCGCAAATAGAAATGCGATCCAGATCAGGCCCCCCGCAATCTGCCGCGACTCCTCCGCATTGGGGTCGAAGGAAAAACTGAAGATCACCACCACCAGCAGAGAGAAAAACAGCATGGAGTTGACGGCGTCTTTCGACCGCCATTCCAGGCGAATATCTTTCGCCAGCGAAGCCAGCGTGATCTCCCGCACAGAAATCATTGCTCTCTCTCCGCGGAACCGGGATCGAGGATGTCCGGCGAATAATCGATCGTGCGCTCGGCGATTTTCCCGGCGACCATCCAGACAAATTCGTCGGCGACTTCTTTCAGTACTCCGGGCTGGTGGGTAACCACAAAGATGGTCTTGCCCGCGTCCCGCATTTTGCCGAGCAAACCCGCCATTTCCCAGGCCGAATGCGCGTCCACATTGGAAAACGGCTCGTCAAGAAGCAGGATTTTGGGATCGTGGAGAATGGCGCGCGCCAGCGATATGCGTTGCCGCATTCCTTGCGAGTACTGTCCCACAGGACGCGCCAAAGCCGGATCCAGGTCGACCGAGCGAATCGCCTCTTCACAGCGCTCGGCGGAAGCGATTCCGTAAAGCCGGGCGAAGTAGCGCAGGTTCTCCATCCCGCTCATTTCGTCGTAGAGCAGGGAGGCGTGCGCCATATATCCGAGATCCCGGCACGCCTGGCGCGGGCTCATGCCTCCGATTTCAATCGTGCCCTGCGTAGGCTGAGCCAGGCCGGCCACGGCGCGCAGCAGCGTTGTTTTCCCGGCGCCGTTGTCGCCGAGAATCACATAGAACTTGCCTGCCACAAATTCGGCGTCCACACCCCGCAAGGCGGCAAAGCGCCCAAATTGCTTGATGACACCCGTCACCCTGACGATCGTCCGGCCAGTCGCGGCAGTGCTCACAAGAAAAACCAGGATGGAATTTTTGCTCCGGTCATCAAGCAAAGAATCTAAGGATTTTCCTGCCTTTTTGCAAAGGCCTCGCAAAAAGCTAAGGAGCGGACGAATTCCGTCCGCTCCCGGCCGGCAACGAATTGTTAGAGGTTTACCGGCGCTTGGGTTGCGGCCGCGCTTTCCCCATAGCCTTTGGGCTATTCGGGCTTCCCGCTGGGCAAGAATTCCCCGTGGCCGTTGTTTCTACGACGTTATAACTTCCCGTACCGGACGACGTCCCGCCAGAGTTGCCGAGAATTACGCCCGCGCAAGCCTCGTTTACGGTATTGTTCGTGGCTGTGCCCACGCCGGTCGAAGCCCCTCCCGGCTCAAAGCAGGAACTGTCGAGATGCACCCCGGCGCCCGACGCGTTAAACACGGTGTTTGAGGTCGCCGTATTGTTGTTGCTGCACAGGTCGATGCCGTCGAGTGGAACGGTCCCGGCTACCGATGAAACGATCGCGGGGACGGTTGTGATTTTGTTCGAAGTGAGATTGTTGTAGTCGGCGGATTCGACTCCATCCGTGTAGGTAACGATCGCGCCCTGGGTGTTGCTGATCGTATTGGAATTGATGGTGACCGGAGTTCCGCTTGCTCCGCCCGAATCATAAAGCAGAATTCCGCTGGCGCTGTAGCAGTACGGGTTCGTCGTCAAGGAGCAGTCGGACGGATTGATGTAGACGTCGTCGGTGACGATATTGCCGTTAATGGAGCCCCGAGCCCCGTAGCTCATCTGGATTCCATTCTGTGCGATCAAAGGAGTAGCCCCAATGCCCACCACATAATTGTCGACAATGGTAGCCACGGTTCCACTGCCGTCGGCCGTGATCCCGTTCTTGTCGTAGTCGTGGACGCTGGCGTTCTCAACTGTGACCACGGCCGTTCCGCCGGTGCCGTAGCCGCTCTGAACGTAAATCGCCAGGCCGTCCTGGCAACCGAAGTCGGCAGGAGCCAGTTCCTGATAGCGTGCCGTCACGTGATTCAACGTTCCCGAGGCGTTCTGGAAGTAGAAGCCAACCAGATCGGTACCGCATCCGCTGATGCCGTTGTTGCTGCCGTCAACCGTAATGTTGCTGATCGTGACCGATATCGGCGTGCTCAACAGATTGGGTGGCGTCTGAATCAGGACTTGGGCCGCCGTCGGCTCGCCGTTCGGGTTCTGGTAGAGATCGCTGGTGTTGACCGCAACACCGCCCGCCGGTGAAGCGATAATGGGATTGTTGGCGCCCGAAGCTGTAGTTCCCGCCAATCCATTGGCGGCTACGCCGGTAATGGTCAACTTCTTGGTGATGACCACCTGTTCGGCGTAAGTGCCCGGGCAAACGTAGATAGTCGATCCCACGGGCACCGAGGCGACTGCCTGCGAGATGGTTGGATAGCTAGGAAGGCTCTTGCACGGAGTGGTGTTGGGCGGGGTTACGACCACCGTCGAGGCCATTGCGTTCTGCCCGACGGCGAAGAAGAGAATGGCCGCACTGACAAGCGAAACTGCGGCGCGGCGGCACACGAGGAACTGCATAAAAACGTCTCCTTACATGTTGGATTTGAAGAGTTGCTCCCAGGGACGAGCCGAAGAAGGGCTCGCGAACAACCTACTGTGCAAGCGGCGAGCGGTCAATAGGACAATCGGGCGGAGGATAGCTCGACAGGGCTATCTAAAACGATCGCTCGAAGGAAAGTTTTAATCCGGCAACTTACTTAGTGCCGGCAGGCGGTTGCAACTGCGTGACGTTTTTGGGTGGTTCTGCCTGCATCTGGTTTCCGCCCGGTTGAGGTGCATACTTCGAGGCGCATTTCGCTTGCAGGGCCTTGGCGTGAAAAACTCCACCGTGGCCGAACTTGCCGTCGGCGAGCGCCTGCGAATCGTCTTTGAACGTATCGGGAGGCGCTTCGGTTCCGGTATAGTCAACCGAGAGTTGCTGGTTCTGTTCGACCAGCACAAACTCCACGTGCGTTCCCGTCCGCTTGATCGAGCCGGGCTGAACATTGCCCGCCACGCGCAGGCGTTTGGAATAAGCGCCGTTGCCCATCTTGTGCAGCTCGCTGATGGTCACGTAGTAGCTCTTGCTGTCCTGCACACCGGTGTAGGCGAGATAACCGAGCAGCAGGAGAATCACCACCGTCGCGCCGCCGAATTTCATGTACGTTTTTGCTTGGCTGGACATATAAAAACTCTACTCCGCTGGCTCCGGCGGAATCAAGGAGGATGGGCCAGCCGCCCGGCACTTGTCGCTTCAGCCCGCGCCGCTACCCGCCGCCTTAGCCTCTGTTCGCCCGTGCCCCTGGGTTTAAACAACGGCGTCTAAAAAACGCCACCACCCAGGGCCGTTCCGAGTCAGCACCTCCCGGCCACGAGAGGCACAAGAGATCGCGCAAGAAAGCATTTCCGGGCCTTCGTTCCATTTGCAGCGTGAAACGTGAGCGCGGGCGTTCGATACAATCTAGAAAAGAGGAAAAAAGTTATGATCCATCCCTGGCACGACGTCACTCCGGGCGACAAGCTGCCGCAGGAATTCGACTGCGTGGTTGAGATTCCTTTCGGCTCCAGCGTGAAATACGAACTCGATAAAGCCAGCGGCCTGATCAAGCTCGACCGCGTTCTTTACTCGGCCGTCTACTATCCCGCCAATTACGGTTTCGTTCCCCAGACTCTCGCGGAAGATGACGACCCGCTCGATGTGCTGGTGCTATGCCAGGAAACGGTCGTGCCGCTCACCATCATTCACGCGCGAACGATTGGTCTGATGACCATGATCGACGGCGGCAAGAAAGACCACAAGATCATCGCCGTCGCGACGGAAGACCCGGAATTCAATTCCTACCACGAGGCGTCAGAGATGCCCCCTCACCGCCTCATCATGCTGCGGCGTTTTTTTCAGGACTACAAGCAGCTCGAAGGCAAGGCCGTAGAGGTCGATGAGATACGCCCCGCCGCCGAAGCGTATCCCATCATTTTAAGTTCGTTGCACCGCTACAGCGAACAGCGTCGCAAAGGCTTCAACACCTCCGAAAAGCACTGAGCGCCGGGCTTACATCGGCTTGAACACGAAACTGATTTCTTTGGTTTCGTTTGCGCCGATGGTGACGGTCTGCGTCGACGTGCCCAGCTTTTCGTGCCACGCTTTGATCGTGTAGGTCCCTGGCGGCAACCCGCTCAGATCGAAGCCACCGTTCTTGTCCGTGACGGCGAAGAAGGGGTGCTTGAACACCGCCACATAACCGTGCATCCACGGATGCACATTGCACTTCACGGGAATCGCGATCTCCTCGCGGGCAAATGATTCGTCCATGGCCGTACCTGGCGGCTCTGCTTTGTTCCACTCACGGTTGTTCGCCGGTGTGGGATGAATGTTGTGCGACGTGGGATCGTCATTCACCACGTGCAGCGGTTGGTTGGCCTGCACCGCCAGCACGTGCGGTTCGTACATGCAGCCCTTCTGCTCGACGGTTACCGGCTGCGTGGGCGCGTCGAACTTGCGGTCTCCCAGCCCCTCCGCCACATAAACGACCACATTTTCCAGGTCGCCTTTGCCGTCGGTCACTACTTCCTGCGAAAATACCGGCCCGGAATGCTGTTTTGCGCAACTGGGATCGGCGGCCATGCTGACGGGCTTGGGTTTTGGCACAGTGCCTTCAAACTTGACCACGCCTTTCAACGTCGCGCCGGTCTTGCTCGGAGTGGGAGGGCCTCCGGCGTTTACCGTGAAAGGCGTGGAAACGCAGATCGCCAGCGTGGTGACGATCACAGAAATAAATTTTTTCGCGTGCATGATGACTACACCTCAATTCGAAATTTTGCGAACTTGTCTTGAGCGCGATTACTGCCGGCTCGTTCCCTGCCGGTAGCCTTCTGCGAACATCGCGCGGTCGCGTTCCGTCGACCACCGGCCGATCGCGGGTTGAGCAACGCGGCCGCTCCTGGCCGCAAGCTGGCCCAGATACAGTCCGTCGCGAAATGCGCCGTCCGTGGCAAACAGGGCAGTGGAATCGATTTGTGTTTGGTTCCTGCCCGGCGCGGCCAGCATTGCCGTCGCACCGAATGCCAGAACGACAGCGGCATAGGTCATGAGTTTCGTCACAGTTTCCTCCTGTTTTTTTCGCTAGCCGGCCGCTGGACAGGGCAGTGCTCGGGCATGGCCGTTATTCGCGGCCGGTCTGGTTATTCAATTCGCAGGGGATTCAATCGAGATGGGTCGAGACTACGCCGCCCGCACACGGGCGTTGTCACCGACAGGTCAAACGAGAGTCATTTTGTCGTCACGAGCTTGTAAACAATTTGGAACTGTCTTAAAACCATGTCATTCAGAACCCACCCGAAGCGAGGGTGAAGAACCCCGCTTTTCGCCCGGGAGTTTTCTATGACACACGCAGATTCGCATTCTCCCATCGCCCCCGGCCATCGCTGGCTCACAGCTATTGCTTCTCTTGCCGTCGGTGCCGGATTCTTCACGCTGTGGTTCTGGCTTCTTCCCCGGTGGCTGGGATTCACCGTGGAAGCCGCTGGCGCCGCGCGCTGGCGCTGGCTCGCGGCCATTCCGTCCGTCCTGGGGTTCGCCGTCGCCTTGCGCTGCGTCTGGGACTTCGGCTGGACCGGCCGTGGAACTCCGGCGCCAATCGTGCCTCCGGAAAGGCTGGTGGTGGTAGGCTTCTACCGCTACGTGCGCAATCCCATGTACGTGGGCTTCGCCGCGGGCTGGATCGGCCTCTGGATTATTTTCGGCCACGCCAACCCGCGCCTGATCGCGGCAGTGCTCGCGGTGGCACTCGGTGTACAGCTCTTCGTGGTTTTCTACGAGGAGCCTACGTTGCGCGGCAAGTTTGGCAAGGATTACGACGCGTACCGTCACAACGTCCGCCGCTGGTGGCCCAGGTTGCGCCCCTGGAACCAGCCGGACTAAGTTGAATGGCGCACCTGAAGTTTGCGGGCGATGCTGCCGATAATGTTGAAATGGATCTCTCCAGCATCGCCCTTCAGGGTTTGGCGAACGCCGAAGCACAAGCCGGTGACGCCGCCGCTTCCCTCGCCAATTTCGGAGTCCAGAGTATCCAGCCGGGTGATCCGGTCGATACCGTTGATCTCGCCACGCAGATCACGCAGCTCCAATCCGCGGAGAACCTCGTCGCAATAAATCTCGCCACTCTAAAAACGGCCGACCAGGTTGAGCAGAACCTGGTCAACCTGATCGCCTGACTACCATACGTGGCAGGCGTTCTCCGCCACCATGGGCTGGCCCGTCTTGCATCCCCAAGCTTTCTCGAACTCGGGCATGTTCTGCACCACGCCATCCACGCGGTATTTCCCCGGCGAGTGAGGATCGGTTAACACCCGAACGCGCGCAATCTCCGGCCGCCGCTTTTCGCACCACACCCGGGCAAAGCCTAAGAAGAACCGTTGCTCGGGCGTGAAGCCATCGATCTTCTCCCCTTCTTTTCCTGTTTTGTCCTCGGCAATCAGCCGCTCCAGCGCCATCAGGGCAATGCGTGCCCCGCCGTTGTCGGCGGTGTTTTCACCCAGCGTCAGGCGCCCGTTCAACTTCTTATCGTCAACCGCAACAAAGTTCGAATATTCATCGGCCACGCAGCTGGCACGCTTCTCAAACTCTTTCCCATCCTGCTCCGTCCACCAGTCCCGCAGATTTCCCTGTGGATCATACTTGCGCCCCTGATCGTCGAACCCGTGTGTGAGTTCGTGACCGATGACCACGCCAATGCCGCCGAAATTCACTGCGTCGTCCATGCTCTTGTCGAAAAACGGCGGCTGAAGAATTCCCGCCGGGAAAACGATTTCGTTGTACGACCCGCTGTAATAGGCGTTCACCGTCGGCGGCGTCATGCCCCATTCTTTCCGGTCGAGCGGTTTGCCGATCTTCGCCATGTCGCGCTTGCTTTCAAATTCGTTCGCGCGGTCAATGTTCCCCAACAGATCGCCCGGCCTGACCATAATCGAACTGTAATCGCGGTAAACGTCCGGGTACCCGATCTTGTTGCGGATGGCCTCGAGTTTCACCATCGCCTGCTTCTTGGTCTCATCGCTCATCCACGAAAGCTGGTGAATGTCTCCTCCCAATGATTTCTCCAGCGCATCCACCATCTTCAACATGCGCTGTTTGCCTTCAGTCCCGAAAGTCGCCTCCACATAACGCTGTCCCAAAGCTTCGCCCATTTCTCGGTCCACCAGGCTCACGCAGCGCTTCCAGCGCGCCTGAATCTCTTTTTGCCCCGACAAGCTCTGCTGGAATTTGAAATTGGCGTCCACGAACGGCTTGGAAAGCCACGGCGCTGATGCGTTGAGCGCGTGCCAGGTTACGTATGTCTTGAGCGCCTCAAGCGGTTCGGCTTCGAGGACTCCGTTGATCTGTTTGAAAAAATCGGGGTTGGTCACATTGAGCTGCGCAAAACTGGGCGCGCCCATGGCCGTGAAGTAGCTGTTCAAATAAAGATCGGGCGCCAGCGCAAATGCTTCATCGCGGGTCATCTTGTGGTCGCGGTTTTTCGGATCGCGCCGCTTCGTCCGGTCCATGGAATCGGCCGCCAGCAGGGTTTCCACCTGCAAAACCGTCTCCGCGGACTTCGCCGCCTGCTCGGGCGATTGCCCGGCCAGCGCGAAAATCTCGGTGGCATAGTCGACCAGCTTGCGCCGTTTGTCCACCTGATCGGAATCGTCCTTAATGTAGTAGTCGCGATCGGGCAGCGTCAGCCCTCCCTGGTCGATATAGGCGATCACCAGGTCGGCATTGTGCAGATCGGGCGAGGAGTAAAAGCTGAACAGCGAACCATCCCCAATCACATCCAGGTGGGCCAGTTCCTCGATGAGCGCGCGCTTGTCTTTGGCTGCTGCCACGCGGTCGAGAACTGGTTTCAGCGGAGCAATTCCCTTGGTGTCAGCCGCTTTCTCATCCATGCAGGAGCCGTAAAGGTCGCCGATCTTCTGGTCGATGGGGTCGCGCTTGGCGCCGCCGCCGGCGGCCTTTTCCAGAATCCCGTGCTCAATATCGAGGTTGCGCTCGCGCAGTTCGACAAAACTCACCCACTGCGACTGGTCGGCGGGAATCTCAGAATTCTTGATCCAGTTGCCGCAGGCGTACTCGTAAAAATCGACGCAGGGGTCGACGCTTTTATCGATGGTATCGAGGCTGAAACCCGGAGCAGGGCGGGGCGCAGAAGTTTGTGCCAGACCGATTCCGGCGCACAGCACCACCGCAAACACAAAGCGCAACAGACGCATGGCGATTCTCCTAAGCAATAAGACTATTTCTTAACAACGGCAACCGATTCTAATCTTGATCAGGTTTCTCGAACAAGCCGCCGCACCGATGCGGACGACAGCCCCGCCAGACCAAATGCGGTCTTAGCCCTTCCGATTGTTAATTTCACACTACAATCCTTGCTCGATAGACGGAAAAATTAGAGATTAGAAAGCGCAAAGCTCTTGCGCATTCCCTCGC
This sequence comes from Binatia bacterium, assembly GCA_035538435.1. Lineage (GTDB taxonomy): Bacteria > Acidobacteriota > Terriglobia > Terriglobales > Acidobacteriaceae > Sulfotelmatobacter. Next base: position 1,597 of record DATLKM010000237.1, on the reverse strand, counting down.
AAGAATTCGTTCTCCCTCTCGCATGTTTCCGGTTCTTCGCAGGATGAATGCGTCAGCAACTGGCGCAGGGATTGCACAAGTTTCGAGCACCCATCTCGATTTGCCCGTCCGGCGATAGCTGTCGTAACCGGGCTCGCGATGAAACTCTCTCAGGAGAATTCCATTGGCCGCCCGCGTTCTCATTATCATCTTCCTGCTCTCGCTCCCTGCCTCGTCTCAGGCTCCAAACGACGGCTCGGCCGAAATGAAAATGGCGATTCCCGGGCGCGATGGTGGCGTCACTGTGACCAATCCCACCACTGCTCGATTGCCCGAAGCTCCGAAGCCACAAAGGGTGATCGACGGAAAGTTTGTCATCGTCATGTCCGCGCTGGGCGCCGCGGAAAGCCTTCGTTTTACCACTCGTCAGCTTGTGGTGGCGCATGAATTCGACGCCGGTGCGCCATGGGTCCGGAACGTGCCCTCCGATCCCGACCTGGTAGGCAAGCATCTGCTCATCTTTGCCGCCGAACTTGCCGTTACGTATGAACTCAAGAAACCGCATTCCTGGCTGCCGGGTGACAAGTATATTCGCAAGCTGTGGTGGGCCTATCCCGCGGCCATGGGTGCGATTCACGTCAAGAACGGTATTGGCAACATCCGCACCCAGGGGCCTGCCGGATGCGCTTCGATTGAGTGCGCCGCGCAGATGCAGTAGGCGATTCAAAGCCCCAATCCATGTTTCGGGTGCATACCGCCGTAAGGCGTTACCCCGTGTTCCGCTCTCCGTGTTTAAGGTCCGTCCAGCGCGTTCCGCCCGCGAGTATAATCGTGGTCTAAATCATTCCAGGAAAGCGGCTCCGACATGACTCTGAGCAATGGCAACGGTGAAGCTTACGCAGTCCCCAAACCCCGCGCGGAGTGGATCGCCCAACGCAGGCGCTCCAGCACCGACGGCAATTTTTCTCAGATGCACTACGCGCGCCAGGGCGTAATCACGGAAGAGATGTCGTTCATTGCGCACAAGGAAAAGCTCACGCCGGAACTGGTGCGCGACGAAGTGGCGCGCGGCCGCATGATTATTCCCGCCAACATCAACCATCCCGAGCTTGAGCCCATGGCGATCGGCGTGGCCTCCCTGTGCAAAATCAATGCCAACATCGGGAATTCAGCGGTCACATCTGAAGTGAAAGAGGAGTTGAAAAAACTCCACACCGCCGTGCACTACGGCGCTGACACCGTAATGGACCTCTCCACCGGCGGCGACATTCACAACATTCGGGAAGCCATTCTGCGTCACTCGCCCGTCCCCATCGGCACCGTGCCCATTTACGAAGCCATCGCCCGCGTCAAGCGTGTCGAAGACCTGACCGCCAACGTCATGCTCGAAGTCATCGAAGAGCAGGCGGCCCAGGGCGTCGATTACATGACCATCCACGCCGGCGTGCTGATTCAATATCTGCCGCTGATTTCCAAACGCATTACCGGCATCGTCAGCCGCGGCGGAGCGATCCTGGCGCAATGGATGGCCTACAACCACAAGCAGAATTTCCTGTACGACTGTTTCGACGAAATCTGCAGGATTTTCAAGAAATACGACGTCAGCTTTTCGCTGGGC
>DATLKM010000236.1:0-11081 GCA_035538435.1 Binatia bacterium | reverse complement strand
TGATTGCGCTGAACACGTTGCCTCCGTCATAAAACACCACCCCGCCGAGCGGCTTCATGATCCTGAGTGGAAACCGAATCTCGGAATTCAGGATAAACAGTTCGTTTCCGCCCACAGGTACGTTGATGTTGACGCATCCGGTTTGCTGCTGCAATACATTGCAGAAGGGAACCAGTCGCTGCGGTCCGGCTTCGTCGATGGGAAAGCCGCGCAGCGAAGTTCCGCCGCCGGAAAAGAAAAGCTGGCTGGTGGGAACGAAACTGCCGGAAAAGGGTTCGGCGAATCCGAGTCGAAGACTGTTGGCCAGCACAACGGAATGAAACGGCTTGTAGAAGGCATATTGCCCGAAGAGCCGGGCGAAGTTGGCGCTTGAACGGAGCGCCGTGGGAGTGACCCCGAAATTGACGTCGGCGAATTCGCCGCGGTGAGCGTCGAGCGGTTTGTCGCGTGTATCGCGAATCAGTGTGGCGGAAAACGTGGAAAGGTGCACACTCAAATCCTGCGGCAACACCAGCGCGGGCACAAGCAGGTGGGAGAGATTCGTCTTGTTGAAATCGTAGCGAAGCTGCAAGCGTGTGTTCGACTTGCGGCTGAGGACGTGTTCGACCTGGAAAGAGGCGTCGCCCAGCGTGGCCGAAAAAAGAGGGTTCTCGGAGTTGCGCTCGATCGAGATGCTGGTCAAGGAACTCCATTGAGTGCCGACAAAATGGGGTTGCCCATAGGTCGCAATCACGCGCTGATCCAGGCGCGCCAGCAGCAGCGACAGGCTGGCGGTTTCCCCCATGCCTCGCACGTTCCGCCGGTTGAATTCGATGGAGCCCTGTGGGCTGGCGAATGTGGCCTGGCTGGGAGCCACCTGATATTGGCCGAGCTGCACGGGCGGCAAGCCGGGGACCGCTACGGTTCCGGTAGGAACGTTGCCCCCGCGGCGCGATACCTCGAAGCCGAATCCGTAGATAATGTCCGTCCGCCTGGCTTCGTGCACTTTTACCAGCGCATCTTCCAGAGTCTGATCGGTGATGGGTTTTCTCGGGCCCACGCTCGCCCAATCGAAAATATTTAGATCGTAGAGATGGCTCTCTGCCGCCAGCAGGGTGCCGCGGCTCATGGGCGATTCGCGCGAAATTTTCGCGGTCTTTTCCACTAACGACAATTTTGTATGCTGCTGCCCCAGATACACCACGTCCGCCACGCGGACCTGCTGGCCCTCGGTGATCGCATAAACCACATTCAGGCGGTGGGGATCGGAGGGTTCGCGCGCGATGTTGGCTTTGACCTCGACATTCAAGAAACCGCGATTCTGGTAGTTCGCGGCCATGCGGTTGCGGTCGTCGGCCAGCCGCCGCGGCGAAAACGGTTTGCCGGGCGAGAGCAGAAAGCCGACCGGCGCGGTCAGGTCGCTGCGCGAGAAGTTCTTATTTCCGGTTATGTCAACCTTCGCCACCGTTGTCTGCGCGCCTTCAGTGATGTGAAAAACAACGTCGACCTTCGGCTCGTGATCGATAGCCTCGGGCGAGACTTTCACTTCTTCGAATCCGTGGTCGTTGTAGTACGCCTCGATGTTCTTTGCGCTCTGCGCCAATAATTTCTGGCTGACACTGCCGTGCGACCAGATGCGGGCCTTCTTCACCACGATCTGTTCGAGCAGATCGTGATCGGAGGCGTTGCGATTTCCGCGGAATGCGATGCTGTTCACCTTGTGTTTCCTGCCCCGATCAATGGCGTAGACCAGCGTGATCTTGTCCTCCCCGCGCTGAAGATCAGTGGAAACTTTCGCATCGTAATACCCTTTTTTCTGAAAGAAATCGAGCAGGTTCTGCTGGCCTTCCTGCACCAGGTCGCTGTCGATTGTGCCCTCGGAGAAAACCGGAACCAGCTTTTTCAATTCGCGCCTGGCGAACAACGGGAACCACGACAGCTTTGCGCCATCGATGCGAACGATCACAGTCGGACCGACCTGAACCTTGAACGCAACGTCGACCCGGTTGGTTTCCGGGTGGTAGTGGGGCGGCAGTTCTTCAACTTTGCCGGCCAGATGATGCTCTTTCGCCAGCGCGCCTCGAATACGCGACATCGCAGATTTCATGCGCTCCTGGGAATAAGGCTTGCCCGGTTTCAACAGTCCCCCGGTGAAGCGCGCGCGCAGCGAATGGACAGAGCGAATCAGTTGCGCGCTCTCGGAAGTTTCCGCCCCCGCAAAGGTGAGGGTGCCGATTCGCGCCTGCGGCCCAGTGGAGACGGCGAATTTTATATTGACCAGTTGATGAGCATCGTCGATCTCGGGGGTGGTTTGCACGCTTGCCTGAAAATATCCTTCGTGGCGCAGGAACTTGATTAAGGATTGTTCCGCGAAGGCGAGGCGGTCCTTGTCGTAGGGATCCTGGTCGGCGAGGTCGACCGATTGCAGCAGGCGGGTGTAAGAAAACTTCTCGGCGCCGGGAAAGCCGATTGCGCCCAGATAGTAAGCAGGCTCCAGCAGGAAATTCAGACGCAAGCCCGCGATTTCGGGGACCACGCTCACCTCAACCTTTGGAAACAGGCCGCTGGCTTGTAAGGCGCTTATGCTGGCTTCGACACCGGCCTGCGAATACGGTGCGCCAGCTTTTTGCTGAAGCAGAGAATGCAGCGGGGCAGTGTCGCGGTGCGGATTCGCGATCAGATCGATCGCGCTGACCGTTTGCCCGTCGTAGATTGGCTTTGGTTCTTCGATTGTGAGCTGCGCTCGCCCTGCAATGGAGCACAGGGACAACACAACCACCCCAAGCCATCGCGTAAAGTGCAAGCTCTGCTCCGCGGCGTTGCTCGATCGGGCTGACTTACGATGCTTATGGCGAGCCCCCAAGACCACGTCCAATTGTACGCATACGATGCGTTCGACCGCGGGAATGTTGCCGATCACGAGGATCACCTGTGTTTATGGCATGCTGTTTTCCAGTGAGGGGCTCGTCTGCTTTGGGCAACTGGGCGCCGATCGCGCCTTTGCCTCGCGCCCGACCCTTGGAGGGCGCTTTATTCTCGTTACCGTATAATTTCAACCATCGCTATGCCTGCTTTTCTCGACCAAATACTCGATTCCAAGCGCCGCGCTGTCGCTGCGGCGCGGGCTACAGCCGATGTGCGGGAACTGGAGCGGCGCGCGGAACTGCATGTCCCGCGCGGCTTTCGACACGCTTTGCAGGAGCGCGGTGCAAAAGGGACCGCAGTAATCGCCGAACTGAAAAAGGCTTCGCCTTCTAAGGGTTTAATTCGGGCGGACTTTCGGGTGGAGGAATTGGCGCGAGAACTCGAACAGGCGGGGGCGGCTGCGCTCTCTGTGCTGACCGATGAGGAATTCTTTCAAGGGTCGCTCGGGAACCTGCCGCTGGCTTCGGCGAGTGTGCGCATTCCGTGCCTGCGTAAGGATTTTATTGTCGACGAATTCCAGTTGCTGGAAACGCGGGCCAACGCCGCCGATGCGGTCCTGCTGATTGTGTCGGCGCTCTCAAACGCGGAATTGAACCGATTGGTTCTAGGAGCCAGCCTGCACGGGCTCGATGTGTTGTGCGAAGTGCACGATGAAAACGAGCTACAGCGCGCCCTGGATGTGGGATGCGACCTGATCGGAGTGAACACGCGCGACCTGCGGACGTTCAAAGTCGATCCGGAGACGGCGTTTCGGCTGGTAGAGAGAATCCCATCGCATGTATTGGCGGTGGCTGAAAGCGGAATTCGCTCCGGGAAAAACATGGCCGAATTGCGGGCAGCGGGGTATCGGGCATTCCTGATTGGCGAATCGCTGATGCGGGCGGAATCTCCGGGAAATGAGTTGGGGGGGTTTTTGGCGCAGGCTCAGGCGCCGACGGCGTAGTTTTACTTTTCTCTGACATGGTCTGGTATGACTTGGGTGAAAATCTGTGGAATCACCAACCTCGAGGACGCTCTCCTGGCCGTCGAAGCGGGCGCGGACGCTGTGGGCTTTGTGTTTTATGAAAAGAGCCCGCGCTGCGTGAGCCTGGAAGCGGCGCGGGAGATCTGTTCGAGGTTGCCGGAGCGAGTGGAGAAGGTGGGGGTGTTTGTGGGCGCCAGCTCAACCGTGGGTGATGTGATCGCGCAAGCCGGTTTGACCCTTGCTCAGATTTATGCTCGGGCGCAATCCGGGCTGACTGATCAATTCCTAATGCAGCTTCCGTGCAGGGTCATTTCCGCGATCCCAGTCGGGAATCTCAGGGAGAATGAATTGTGCGGTTTTCACGTTTCAGATAAGACTCGGGAACGAATATTCGCTGCTCTCATTGACTCAGGGAGTTCGGATCGGCCGGGAGGGACAGGAGAGCGCTTCGATTGGCGCGCGATGACCGATCTGGTAAATCGCTTGGACCTGAAGTTCGTCGCGGCGGGTGGACTGACGCCCAACAATGTCATTGAAGCGATTCAAATATTGAGACCTTGGGGCGTGGACGTGGCTTCCGGAGTCGAGGCGCGGCCGGGGAAGAAAGATCCGGCGAAGGTGCGGGCGTTTGTGAATGCGGTGCGAGAAATCGATCGGAAGGCAGGTTAGGAGTGGCGACGGTGCCAAAGTCGAGAGTCAAAAGCTCCACTTCTCTCCCAAAGAACGCGCGAGAAATGGGGCACTCTCGCTCGTCTTCTTCTGGCAACGGTTTTGGCCATGCGAATCAGCGTGGCCGCTTTGGCGTTTATGGCGGCCGTTACGTTCCCGAAACTTTGATGGCGGCGCTTGAGGAACTGGAGCGCGAGTATGAGAAGGCGAAGCGGGACAAGAAATTTCTGACTCGATTTGACGAGTTGCTGCGCACATACGCGGGACGGCCCACGGCCCTTACGTTTGCCGAGCGGCTCACGGAGAAGCTGGGCGGCGCGAAGATTTATTTGAAGCGCGAGGATCTGCTTCACACCGGCGCACACAAGATCAACAACTGCCTGGGGCAGGCGCTGCTGGTCGAGCGCATGGGGAAACATCGCGTGATTGCCGAGACTGGCGCCGGCCAGCATGGCGTGGCGACCGCGACTGTGTGCGCGTTGTTCGGCTTTGCATGCGTGGTTTACATGGGCACGGAAGACATGCGGCGGCAGGAGTTGAATGTCTTCCGCATGAGGCTGCTGGGCGCCGAAGTGCGCGGCGTGGATTCCGGTTCGCGCACGCTGAAAGACGCGATCAACGAAGCCATGCGCGACTGGGTGACCAACGTTCGCACCACACATTATTTGTTAGGCAGCGTGCTGGGCGCGCATCCTTATCCAACGATGGTTCGCGATTTTCATCGCGTGATCGGGCGCGAGGCCCGCGCCCAGATTCTGAAAAAAGAAAAGAAGTTGCCTTCGGCTGTGATCGCCTGTGTAGGCGGGGGATCGAATGCGATCGGAGCTTTCTATGAATTTATCAAAGACAAAAAAGTTCGGCTGATTGGAGTGGAAGCGGGCGGACGCAGTGAAGCGCTGGGAGATCATGCGGCGCGGTTTCGCGGCGGATTGCCGGGCGTGTTGCAGGGAACGTATTCTTACGTGCTCCAGAATGCGGCGGGACAAATCGCCGCGACGCATTCGGTATCGGCGGGGCTGGATTATCCCTCGATCGGGCCGGAGCACGCGGCCCTTCGCGATTCGGGCCGGGCCGAATATGTAGCGGCGTCGGATGCGGAGGCGCTGGAAGCCACGACGGTGCTGGCGCGAACGGAAGGAATCATTCCCGCGCTGGAATCGGCGCACGCGGTTGCGGAGATGGTGAAACGCGCACCCAAGATGAAAAAAAGCGAAATCGTACTCGTGAATATTTCCGGCCGTGGAGACAAGGACATCGGAATTTTAAGGCAGAATCTGAGCATCGATTGAATTATTGGATGTGCTGACTCAATTTGCTCAATCGCTAAACGTCTTTGTCTCATCACGCCGCATGAAGTGTATAACCAGCGGGCGCTGTTCGGGGGTGCGAGTCGGGGGGCGCGACGCGCCATCGTTGCTTGGTCGCTTCTTCACTGTGCGATAAGCTGATCGTACGCCTTGTGGTCGCCGATCCAGAACCACAAGTAGCCGTCACTACGTCTGATGGCAAGAGCGCGGTAGTAGAGCGTCACGCGGGCCGACCACAGCTCTACCCCGCGCCGCTCGCCTACTTTTTTGAACTGAAGCGAAGGATGTTGGCGATTGCTCTTAAGGAGGTCGAACTGCTTGTCGGCGCGTGCGCGGATGTCGTTGGGAAGAGCGGAATACAGCTTCCAAAAGCCTGTGGAGGCCAGGTGATGCATAGGCCGCTAGAGCGGGCGGACACGCCCTTCTTTCTCTTCTTCCAAGGCGCGCTCGATGGCAGAGTCGAGACGGCCGGCCGCGAGATCGGCGGAGAGCCGTGCATCTACACCATGCGGATAATGCTGGTCCAACCAGATACAGAGTTCCTCGCGCTCCCTTGGAGTGAGCGTTTGGATTGCGCTTTCAATTTCTTTAACAGTGTGCGGTGCCATGTAACCCTGCGGAATCAATTATCACACCGGCCCTGTACACAAACAAGGCACGTGGCGGCACGACCGTTAGTGCGTTCTGATTAGTGCAGGCGAGTTTTTCATGCCACTCAATTTTTATAACAAGCCGGCGCTCGTCGCCTACCTCACGTGCGGCGATCCCGACCTGGCCACCACGCGAGAGGTCATCGTGGCGGCGATTGAGGCCGGGGCTGAGGTTATCGAGATGGGAGTGCCGTTCAGCGATCCGGTGGCCGATGGGCCGGTGATTCAGCGGGCCAGCGAGCGCGCGCTGCGGAACGGAACTTCGCTTGCCGACGTATTGACGCTGGCGGCCCAGGTGCGAGAACATGCCCAATCCACCGGCTTGGTCGTATTTTCCTATCTGAATCCGATTTTGCGGATGGGCATGGAAAAGTTTTGCAAGGTGGCGCGCGCCGCCGGCGTGGATGGCGCGCTGATCACCGATTTGCCGGTGGAAGAAGCGGATGACTATTTGCGGGCGATGCATTCGTATCAGCTCGCGCCGATTTTTCTGGCAGCCCCGACCAGCCCGGATGCGCGGCTGAAACGGATCGCCGAGGCGTCGCGCGGATTTGTTTACGCGGTGTCGCGCACCGGGGTGACCGGGACGCGGCAACAGGTGGCGGAAGATGCGAGAAAACTGGTGCGCCGGTTACGGCGGGTCACCAAGCTTCCCATCGCGGTGGGATTTGGTATTTCCAGCGCGCAGCAATTTGCTGAAGTCGGCGAGTTTGCCGATGCCGTCGTAGTCGGCAGCGCGATTGTGGAGACGATCGAACGAAATCGCGGGCGGGAGGCCAACGCTGTGAGTGACTTCATCGGGGGCCTGGCCGGCGCCGGGCGGGCAGTTGCGTTGGAATCGGTTACGGGCGCAATAGCAAATTTCAAGTCATGACCATTGAAGATTGGCGACGCAAGATCGACGAACTTGACCGGCAACTGGTGGCGCTTTTGAGCCAGCGGGCGCAGGCGGCGGTGGAAATTGGGCGCTTGAAGCGGAACACCAAGCTCCCGATCTACGAGCCGGAACGCGAACGCACGGTGTTTGAAAATGTCGCGCGATTGAATTCCGGGCCGCTGCCGGAGCGCGACATGGTGAGGATTTTTGAACGAATCATGGATGTGATGCGGAACATTCAGCGCGAAGAAATCGTCGGCAACGCGCACGCGGCCGATACCAAGACGGAATTGGATTCGGAAGTGAACGATTGAAGAAGCAGTGAGCTGTGCTTTGGCGATCGAGAATGATTGGATTGCTCGTAGCTCGCAGCTTCAGCCAGAGATTCTTATGATCGTAGCCATGCAGGACATTGCGGAGGAGTCCCAGATTCAACAGGTGATCGATCATCTGGTGAAAATGGGTTTTGAAGTGCACCGGTCGTCGGGGGCGCGGCAGACCGTGCTGGGCGCTGTGGGGGCGGGCATCGAGTTCGACATCCGCAATATCGAGTTGCTGCCCGGAGTGCAGGAAGTTCACCGCATCAGTTCGCCCTACAAACTGGCGGGGAAAAGTTTCCGTCCCGAAGGTACGGTTGTCCGGCTGGCGAAAGGCGTAGCGGTTGGTGGCAATGAAGTGGTGGTGATGGCCGGCCCGTGCTCGGTGGAATCGCGCGAGCAATTGTTTGCCACGGCGGAAAGCGTGGCCAAGGCGGGGGCGAAGGTCCTGCGCGGCGGGGCGTTCAAGCCGCGCAGCTCTCCCTATTCGTTTCAGGGACACGGCGAAGACGCGCTGAAATTGCTGCGCGAAGCGGGCGAAAAATTCAATTTGCTGGTCATCAGCGAGGTCATGGAAATTTCCCAGATTCCGCTGATGATGCCCTATGTCGACATTTTGCAAGTGGGCGCGCGCAACATGCAGAACTTTAATCTGCTGCGCGAGCTGGGAAAGGTCCGCAAGCCCGTCCTGCTCAAACGCGGCATCGCGGCCACGCTGGAGGAATTGCTGCTCTCGGCCGAATACATCATGGCGGGCGGCAACTACGATGTGATCCTATGCGAGCGCGGCATTCGCACCTTTGAAACTTACACGCGCAACACCATGGATATCTCCGCCATTCCCATCATTCACAAACTCTCCCATTTGCCCATGACGGCCGATCCCTCGCATGGAACCGGGCGCCGCGACAAAGTTTCTCCCATGGCGCGGGCTTCGGTGGCGGCGGGAGCCGATGCGCTGTTGATCGAAGTCCATTGCACGCCCGACAAGGCGTGGTCCGATGGCGCCCAGTCGCTGTTCCCCGAACAGTTCGCGAAGTTGATGGACGAATTGCGGATGATCGCGCCGGCGGTGGGGCGGAAGATCGCTTAAACCGTTTTTCTCGGCATAGGCCGGAAGAGCACAGGGCGCCTCCGAGGGGACATCTTCCATTTCTTGGGGGGGAGCCGCGCAGTACATTGTTTTTTCTCCGTGTCTGTGCGATCGCTGTGGTGAAATAGCGTTTCATGTCGATCCGGCAAATCACAATCATCGGCACCGGGCTGATCGGCGGCTCGTTTGCGCTGGCGCTGCGCAAGAAGCGATTTGCCGGGCGCATTGTAGGCTGCGACCGCGAATCGGCGCTGAAAAAGGCGAAGATGCGCGGCGTCATCGACAATGGCTACATCGAACCGGTCGACGCCGTCCGCGGCAGCCAGTTGGTGGTGCTGGCCACGCCGGTGCTGGCCATCATCGACATGATCGGCAGGCTCGGCCCAGGACTGCCGTCGAGCACTCTGCTCACCGACGTAGGCAGCACCAAGGTCGAGATCGTTGAGCACGCGGCCAAGGTGTTTGGCAAGCACGCGGGGCAGCGATTTCTTGCCGGCCACCCCATGGCGGGCAAGGAACTCAGCGGCGTCGACTATGCCGACGCCGATCTGTTTCACAATGCCGTCTGGTTCCTGACGCCGCTGCCCGGGCAGAATCTGCATGGAGGGCTGTTCGCCGAGTTCGCCGGATGGATCGATCAGATTGGCGCCCGCGTGGCCATGCTGCCGGCGCAGGAGCACGATTTTCTGTGCGCGTGGATCAGCCACGTGCCGCAGATGATTTCCACGGCGCTGGCCTCCGCGCTGGTGGAAGAATTCGGGGATGAAGCGCCCCTGCTTCCGGCCGGCGGCCGCGCCCTGCGCGAGATGACACGAATTGCGGCCAGCCCCTATTCCATGTGGCGCGATATCGCCATCAGCAATCGCGGCAACCTGTGCGACGCGCTGCTCAAGCTGGAGCAGAAGCTGGCCCACATCCGGGAAAATTTGAATACGCGCGAACTCGCCGAAGAGTTTGAACGGGCGCACATGCTGAAGAAGAACCGGGAGCAGGGTTAGTTGTAGCTGCGCTCGCCGGGAGGCAAACGAAATCCACCAGCTTTTGGCTGAGGGCGGGCTTTCGCAGTGCCCCTTTGTTGTCGAAGTCCAAGAGGTGATACCATAATGTATACATCATGATGGCAAGAACTCAAATTTGCCTTGAAGTCGAGATGCAGCGCCGCGCCCGGCAACGCGCAAGCGAATTGGGTGTATCCCTTGCAGAATATCTTCGCCGCCTTGTGGCGCACGATCTCACACGCCCGAAGGCTGCAACCGGAGTTGATCGCATTTTCGATCTGGGAAACTCGGGCGGCTCCGATATAGCGAAACACAAGAATTCCATGATCGCCGAATCGATGGCTGCGTTGCGCCGAAGAAGACGGCGCTAATCTTTTTCCACGCCAACTTCCGATGAGCCTTTTTGTAGACACGTCGATCTGGTACGCAGCTGTAGATTCTGGAGATCGTAGTAACCCTCGCGCCAAAAACATTCTTGGTGCTAGCGAGCCGCTAATCACCTCGGATCATATCTTGGTTGAGACATGGACCTTGCTTCATCACAAGCTTGGGCGCAAGGTGGCTGAGCGATTTTGGGAGGGTCTGCGCGGCGGCGTTGCCACCATCGAAACGGTAGGGCCTGCGGACCTCGAGGCGGCCTGGGAGATAGGAGTTTCCTGGCGCGACCAGGATTTTTCCATCGTCGACCGCACCAGCTTTGCCGTTATGCGCCGTCTCGGCATCGAGCGCGTAGCCTCGCTCGACCAGGACTTTGCCGTTTTTCGCTTCGGCCCGAAGCGCCGGCAGTCGTTTACTGTGGTTCCGTAAAAGGCGGGAAGCAGAAAAAATGTACGGCGGGGCACTTGCTGAACAGAACAAACGGCGCTTGGGACTTGGGCATCGACCAGCGGCTCCTCACACTGGCACGATGCCGTTCGCGTATCCGACTGCGGTGCCCATAAAACAAAAGCCGCCAGCTTTGGGCTGGCGGCTGAAAGACCTGCCGAGCTTTCGTTAACCGGACAGCCGAGGGCGGCTGTCCCTACATCGCTAGCTGTTCTCGTACAGCAGAACGCCTTCGGTTTTTTCCGCATCCACCGGGCGGTAGAACAGTTTGTTGTCTTCGAGGAAGACCTCAATGAACGCCGGACGCGTCGTGATCGTGCCCTGAATCAGCGCTTCCGATAACGGGTCTTCAATGTACTTCTGCAATGCACGCCGCAGCGGACGCGCGCCGTAGCTGCTGTCCGTCAGCGTCTGGTTGAGGATCCACTTTTTCGCTTCATCGGCCACGGTGACCGTGATCGATTTCTGCGCCAGGTT
>DATLKM010000235.1:0-13376 GCA_035538435.1 Binatia bacterium | reverse complement strand
CGACATTCCGGCCTGGTTTACCTATCCTGAGGTGGTTGGCGAACTGCGGCGCAGCTTCCCGCCCCGCCACAAACAAGGCGTCACCATCTTCTTCACCGGACTTTCGGGTTCGGGGAAATCGACCATCGCCAACGTTCTGCTGACCAAGTTCCTGGAGGCTGGCGGGCGTCCCGTCACTCTTCTCGACGGCGACCTGGTGCGCAAGCATCTCTCGTCCGAACTGGGCTTCTCCAAAGAGCATCGCGACATCAACATCCGCCGCATCGGCTATGTGGCTTCGGAGATCACCAAGAACGGCGGCATCGCCATCTGCGCGCCCATCGCTCCGTATGACGCCACCCGCAAACACGTCCGCCAGATGATCGAGCCCTACGGCGGATTCATCCTCGTCCACATCGCCACCAGCGTTGAGGTCTGTGAGCAGCGCGACCGCAAGGGCCTTTACGCCAAAGCGCGCGCCGGCATTCTGAAAGAGTTCACCGGCATTTCCGATCCGTATGAAGTTCCCGCCGACGCCGAGGTTGTCATCAACACCGGCGAACTCTCCCCGGAGGAAGCGGCGCAGGAAATTTTCCTTCATCTGGAGCGGGAAGGCTTCATCGCAGCAGAGGCGGCACAAACGGTTTAGCCCTGGTGCGGGCCGCAAAATAAGGAGCGGAGTTTTTCCTGCACCGGTTGAACTCGATCTGCTGAAATGGACCTGCTGATCAAAAGTCTCGTGGGGTTGGGCGTGGGGACGCTCATCGGCATGACCGGCCTTGGGGGCGGCGTTCTGCTGCTCCCCATCCTTATTTTCGGGCTGGGCGTGCCCCCCATCCAGGCCGTCGGCTCCGACGCTCTGTTTAACTTCATCACCAAAATCGGCGCCAGTGCCGTCCATCTTCGCAAGGGAACCGTTCGCCGCAAAGTGGTGCTGGCCTTGGCTGCGGGCAGCGCCCCGGGTTCATATTTCGGCGTCAGCTATCTCGTGTATCTCCGCAAGGTTCACGGCAACGGAGTGAACCATTTCATCACCATCGCCGTGGGTGTGCTGCTCATCTGCATTCCAACTTTTCTTTTCTTCCAGAAGAAAATTGAAGACCGCGCCGCCACCCACACGCCCACCCTGAAATCGTTTGCCTGGATGTGGGTCATCGGCATCGTCTCCGGGTTCCTGGTCGGCATTACCTCCGTTGGATCGGGCAGCATCGTCATGATGCTGCTGTTGCTGTTCTATAGCTTCCCGCCGAAAGAAATGGTTGGCACGGACATTGTGCACGCGCTCATTCTTACCGGGGTCACCAGCGCCCTCCACTTCCGCATGCACAATGTCGATCTCCATTTGGTGGAGGCCCTTCTGATCGGTTCCATTCCCGGCGGGCTGATCGGGTCCTACCTGAGTACGCGCGTGCCGGTGCCGTGGTTGCGGCGGATTTTGTGCGCGGTCCTGCTGGCCACCGGCGCAAGAATGATCATGGCGTAGCCGGGCCGCATCAAGCCTGATTTTTGAGGGAATTGCATGAATTCTTACAACGAAATTCTTAAGCGGATCGAAGCGGCTCTCGAAGCCACACATGCCGTTTTTGCCCGCTTCACTCCCGGCGCCATCGAGACAAAGTACAAGGCGGGAGACGATCCCGTAACCGAAGCCGACCACGCCCTGGATGCCGTTCTGCGCAAGGAGTTGCTGCGCGAAGGCGAAGGCTGGCTTTCGGAAGAGAGCGCCGACGATCCCGCGCGCTTGCAGCGGGCCCGCGTCTGGGTGGTCGATCCGCTCGACGGCACCCGTGAGTTCGTCAAGGGCATTCCCGAGTTCTGCGTCTCGATCGGATTCGTAGAAAACGGGCGGCCCGTGGCCGGCGGAATTTACAATCCCGCGACCAATGAAACGTTCATCGGCTCGATTGACTCGGGCGTGACCTGCAACGGAAAACCCGCGCAGCCCAGCCAGCGGCGGACCCTGGATGGCGCACTCGTTTTAGCCAGCCGCAGCGAAGTCAAGCGCGGCGAGTGGAAGGCCTTCGAGAACTCGAATCTCCAGATCAGGCCGATGGGGTCCGTGGCTTACAAGCTCGCTTTGGTTTCGGCCGGACTGGCCGACATCACCTTTACGCTCACGCCCAAAAATGAATGGGATGTCGTGGCCGGCGCAGCGCTGGTGCAAAGCGCCGGAGGATTTGTCAGCACCCTGGATAAAGCCATGCTCACCGCCAACCATCGCGATCCGCTCCTGTCGGGCCTTCTGGCCTGCGGCCCCTACCTTCGCGATGAACTCGTCGCCTTGGTTGAGCCCCACATCACCTTGGAACAGGCCAGCGTGAGCCGCGGCTAAACCTCATTAATCCTGTGAGTTACCACGAATAACCGCGGTAACCCCGGCGGCACAATACGCTTTCAACCCCTGCGCTTCCGGGCGATACTATAAAGAAGCGCGATACGAACCCCAAATCGACGACGAACCTGGCCTCGCCCATCGCCGTGTACGCCAAGTGGCAAAACATACGGCAAGCCGTAGGGTTAGATAAAAAGTCGAAAATTGCAGATTTGCCGAAAATGGCGCAGAACATTCAACACGTGATCTCGGTCGATGTGGAGGACTACTTCCACGCCGAGTCTTTCTCCGACGTGGTCGAGCGCTCCCGCTGGGACAGCTATACCAGCCGCGTCGAGGGCAACACGCGCCGCCTGCTCGACCTGTTCGCCCAACTCAATCTGCATGGCACTTTCTTTGTCCTGGGATGGGTGGCCGACCGCTTCCCCGCCCTGGTTCGGGATATAGCCGCGGCCGGGCATGAACTGGCGTGCCATTCCTATTGGCACCGGCTGATTTACAAATTAGATCCAGCGGAGTTTCGCGAAGATACCCGCCGCGCCAAAAACGTGATCGAACAGATCTCCGGTCAGCAGGTGCGCGGCTATCGCGCCCCGACCTATTCGGTGATTGACCGCTCCGTCTGGGCGCTGGATATCTTGACCGAACTGGGCTTCACCTACGACTCGAGCATTTTTCCGATTCGTCACGACCGCTATGGAATTCCCGGCGCGCCCCGGCAGCCGTTCCGGTTTCAGACGCCATCAGGCCCCATGACCGAATTTCCCATTACGACTTTTCGTGTCGCCGGGCACAACATGCCGGTGGGCGGCGGCGGTTACCTCCGCCTACTGCCCGAACTGTATACACGAATGGGTCTGCAACAGGTAGAAAAAGAAGGATTGCCGATTGTGGTGTACATCCATCCCTGGGAGATCGACCCGGAACAGCCGCGGCTGGCGGGGCGTTTCACCTCGCGGTTGCGGCATTACACCAACCTTTCGCGGACTTTTGACCGCCTGCGCAAGGTGTTGCAGTCGGGATCGTACACCAGTTTTCAGGAAAGCGGATTGGCCGATACGGCCCGGGATTTTGACTTCTATGCCTTCAACCAACGCAACAACTGACGAAACTCAACAGATTGCCAATTACTGGAATAACATCGCCAACCAGTTCGACGCGATTTACACCGGCGACAAAAACCCTGTCATGCGTAGCCTCGACCATTGGCTGCGCCGCGACATCTATCAGCGCTTCGAGTGGGTCATGAAAGAGGCCGGCGACGCCCGCGGCATGAGCATTTGCGATGTCGGCTGCGGCTCCGGACGCTTCGTCGCCAGCCTGGCCCAGCGCGGCGCCCAGGTGACCGGCGTCGATTTCGCCCCTGAAATGTTGCGCCTGAGCGAGCAGCTCGCCGAAAAAACCGGCGTGAAAGAACGCGTGAAATTCGCCTTGAGCGACGTTCTCGACTACAAAACCGACGAAACCTTCGACATGGTCATTGCCATCGGTTTCTGGGATTATGTCGCCGACCCGCTGCCCCGCTTGAAAGTCATTCGCAGTCTTACCCGGAACACTTTCCTTTCCGCGTGGCCGCGGGCCGGAACCATGCGCGCCGCCATTCGTTCGGTGCGCTTGCCGGCCATGGGCTGCCCGGTGTATTTCTTCACCCTGCCCCAGGTGGAAGACTATTTGAAGCGCGCGGGATTCCGCGTGGATTCGCACGAAATCTTGGGGCAATTGCACTGCGTGCGCGCGACCGCGATATAGAATCGGCCTCGAGCTGGCAAACCAACTTCCATCATGGCGAAAATCCTGTTCTGGATCTCGGCCGGATTCTGCGTTTACGTGTATCTGGGCTATCCCTTGCTGTTGTGGCTTCTGCAGGGAATTTTTCGCACCGCCCCGTCGAAGTCCCCGGTCGAACCGTCCGTCTCCCTGCTGGTCGCCGCCTATAACGAAGCCGGCGTAATTGCCGAAAAAATTCGCAACAGCCTGGCCCTCGACTATCCCGCGGAAAAACTCGAGATTGTGGTCGCATCGGATGGCTCCAGGGACGCCACCGCCGACATTGTGCGTTCCCTGGCTGCGCCCTCGCAGGGGCGCGTCCGCTTAATCGACTTTCCCGTCAATCGCGGCAAAATGCACGTGCTCAATGACGCGATGCCCCTACTGCGCGGCCAGATCGTCGCTTTCTCCGACGCTTCGAGCATGCTGGCGCCAGATTCGCTTCGCACCCTGGTCCACACCTTCAGCGATGCCCGAGTGGGCGCGGCCAGCGGCGTTTACCGGCTACTGAAAAAAGACCAGGCGCAACTGGGTGCGCAGGAAGATTTCTACTGGAAGTATGAGACGTTTCTGAAAGTGCTCGAGGCCCGGCTGGGCGCGTTCACCGGCGCACACGGCTCGCTGTATGCCATCAGGCGCGATCTTTATCCCTACCCTTCCGCCAATACCATCAACGACGATTTCACCATCCCCATGCGCATCCTCGAACATGGCCATCGCGTGGCCTACGAGCCCGGCGCTGTGGCGTATGAGGAAGCGCACGAAATGGAGGGCTTCTCTCGCCGCGTGCGCATTACAGCGGGCAATGTGGAACAGTTGCGCGAGATCAAAAGCCTGCTCTGGCCGCCGCGCCCATTTGTCCTTTTCTGTCTGCTCTCGCATAAAACCGGACGCCTGATCGTCCCGGTTTTCATGCTTCTGGCTCTCGCGGCCAACATCGCCCTCGCCCGCCAGTTTCCCTACAACTGGCTCCTCGCCGGCCAGGCCGCGTTTTATGTTCTCGCCTTGCTGGGCACGACAAAAAATCTGCGTCCGAAAATTCTGCGCCTGCCCTATTACTTCTGCATGATCAATTCCGCGCTGTTCGCCTGGATCTATCAGGCTCTGCGGCATCGCCGCGCGATTCCCTCGCGAATCGATCTCGACCGGCTGGGCGATGAGCCCGGGCCAACGACTCCTCCTCCGCCCAGTCAAACATCCATGCCAACCCGCTGAACCTTCGCAGCCGCAACCGCAGAAACAGTTCGATTATCCCCGCTGACGGCCTGTAACTCACAAGTACATGTACCCGCGGGATGTACTAGTGTGAACTGAGAGTCCTTGCCCCCAAGTTATCTCCTCATTCCCGCTTCCTTTCTCTACAGTGGCTGATAAGGACTCGAACGATAGTCCCCCCACTCCGTTCCGAGGATACCGATGCACGCCACAAGTCGATTTGGCAAAACGAATTTTCACAATACGACCGCCAGCCTCGTCTTCAGCCTGATTTCTTTTGCTTTTCTAATTTTTCTCACGTCTCTTACCACTGCTTGCAGCGGTGCCAGCGCACAAGGCAGTAGCCCAAACTCCAATTCCTCTTCGCAGGCCGCGCAGCTTAAACTGTCGCTTCCGCCCGCGCAAGCGACGGTTGGTGTGCCCTACAACGCTGTGACCTCCGTCAGCGGGGGCAGCGGCAGTTATAGCTTTTCAATTTCCAGCGGCGGCTTGCCTCCGGGCCTGGTGTTGAATTCACAAACCGGCTCCATCACGGGAACGCCGACCACCCCGGGCACGTACAATTTCGTCACTTCCGTCAGCAGCACTTCGCCGGAGTACGCCGGGGCAATGGTCGGGCGCGAACCGGTTCAATTTTCCCATCAGCCGACCGTCTCGGCTTCAGCGTCGGCACACATCACGGTTTCATCCAAGTCGGGCAGCGGATCGCTCTCCATTTCGCCCAACCCGGCCAACCTGATTTCTCAAGCTCAGCAGCAATTCACCGCACAGTTGAGCGGAACTGCTGACACGGCAGTGTCGTGGTCCGCCACTGAAGGAACCATCTCCGCCAGCGGCCTGTTTACGGCGCCCAAGGTCTCGAGCAGCACCACCGTGACCGTAACCGCGACAAGCACATCGAACTCCACTTCCCACGCCACCGCAACCGTTACCGTGAACGCTCCCGCCAACCTCGCGATCAATACTTCTTCTCTTCCGGCGGCGACTGCGGGAACGCCCTACAGCAGCAGCTTATCGGCCAGCGGTGGCACTACTCCTTACCAGTGGAGCGTGTCCGCCGGTGCTTTGCCGTCAGGACTCTCTCTGCAAGCCGCCACTGGCGCCATCACCGGAACAACCGTTTTTTCCGGCTCTTATCCATTCACCGCCAAGGTTACAGATGCCGGCGGCCAGTCGAGCACGCAGGCTTTCACATTCACCGTTTCCTCCGGATCGGCGAGCGGCTATGACGGCCCGGCGCAATTGCCGCTGGTCTATATTCAGACCGCCATGGCCGACACGCCCGCGCCCGGCAACACCATCAGCGTAAATGCGGGCGGCGACTTGCAGTCGGCCCTTAACAGCGCCAGTTGTGGCGATACTATTCAATTGCAGCAGGGCGCAACCTTCACCGGCGTTTATACGTTTCCGGCCAAAAGCTGCGACAGCAGCCATTGGATCATCGTACGCACCAGTGCGAGCGACTCCGCTTTGCCCGCCGAAGGCTCGCGCCTGACCCCCTGCTATGCCGGCGTTTCTTCCCTGCCGGGTCGGCCCGCATTTAACTGTACTTCCACCAAGAATGTTCTGGCCAAACTCATCATGCCGAATGTGGGCAGCGGCCCCATCGTCTTCGCCAGCGGCGCCGGCTATTACCGCCTGATCGGCCTTGAAGTCACGCGCCCAACCGGCGGCGGCAGCGTCACCGCCCTCTCTTCCATCGCCTCTGGAGGCACGGCCGGCAATATCATTCTCGACCGCATGTGGCTTCACGGCACGGCGCACGATGACACCACGCGCGGCGTCGACCTGGGCAGCAGCACGTATTTCTCCGTGATCGATTCGTTCTTTACCGATTTCCACTGTGTCTCGATTACCGGCGCCTGCACCGATTCCCAGTCGATCAGCGGCGGCCTGGGCAG
This sequence comes from Binatia bacterium, assembly GCA_035538435.1. Lineage (GTDB taxonomy): Bacteria > Acidobacteriota > Terriglobia > Terriglobales > Acidobacteriaceae > Sulfotelmatobacter. The sequence continues at coordinate 6,182 of DATLKM010000235.1, read as the reverse complement.
CTTCACCATGGGGCCGTATAAGATTTCCGACAATTTCCTCGAGGCCTCCGGCGAAAACATGCTTTTCGGCGGCGGTGCGGCCACGGTCGCGCCTACCGATATTGAAGTCACCCGCAATCACTTCTACAAGCCGCTCATCTGGATGCAGGGCCAGTCTGGATTTGTCGGCGGCAGCAATGGAAATCCCTTCGTGGTCAAAAACCTGTTTGAGCTGAAGAACGCCCAGCGGGTGTTGATCGACAGCAACATCATGGAATATTCCTGGGGAGGATTCTCCCAGGTGGGATTCGCGATTTTGATCACTCCCAAGAACCAGTCCACCGGCGGAGGAGGAAATGACTGCCCCTCCTGCGAAGTAACCGATGTGACCATTCGCTACGGCACCATCAGCCATGTGGCCGCGGGAATGCAAATCGCCAACGGCCTCTCCGACAACGGCGGCATCGCTTCGGCGGGCGAGCGCTACAGCATTCACGACATCATCGTCGACGACATCAACGGCAACTCGTACAACGGCCCGGGCGAACTGGCTCAGGTTTCCATGGGCGTAGGATCGCCGGTGCTGTCGAGTGTGACCATCAACCACGTCACCGCCTTCCCGCCCTCGACTCTGTTCATTGTGGGCGACGAGGTCACGCCGAACCCCAAGATGAGCAATTTCATTTTCACCAACAGCATTGTGAACGCGGGCGCATACCCGGTATGGTCCAGCGGCAGCGGCGGCAAAGCGAACTGCGCCTATCACAATTCGCCCGCTACCACTTTTAATGCCTGCTTCTCCAGCTACTCCATGACTTCCAGCGCAATGATTGCCGTGCCCTCCAACTCGCCCACCTCGAGTTGGCCGGCGGGAAACTTCTTCCCCGCCTCGGCCACGGCGGTGCAGTTCGTCAATTACAATGGCGGCAATGGCGGCGATTACCATCTGCAACCCACCAGCCCGTACAAGAACGCAGGGAGCGACGGGAAAGACCTGGGCGCGGACGTGGATGCCATCGACTCCGCCATCGCGGGAGTGCAATAGCGCTCCTGGCCCGAGAGCACGTTTTTCTTTGTCTTTATCATGGGGCGGGCACGTCGTCCGCCCCAAATTTTTTCTTCTCCTTCCCCTCCTCGGGCTGATTTCTTCCTTTGCCCTCGCCCAGCAGGCCGCCAATTCCGCTTTCGACGGCCCCGCCGAGCTTCCCCGCGAGCGCGTCGCCAGCTCCATGAAAGACACGCCCGCCCAGGGAAAGACGATTCTGGTGAAGCCGGGCGAAAATATCGCAGCGGCCCTTGGCCGCGCCTCCTGCGGCGATACCGTCGAACTGCAGGCCGGAGCTACTTTCAGCGGCAATGTCGAAATTCCCGCCAGAAATTGCGATGACGCGCACTGGATCATTATCCGTACCAGCGCGCCCGACGCCAGCCTGCCGGCCGAAGGCAAACGTTTGACGCCCTGCTACGCCGGAGTTTCGTCTCTGCCCGGCCGCCCTCCGCTGCGGTGCACGGCAACCAACAATGTCCTGGCCAAACTCGAATTCAACGGAAAAGGGGGAAACGGCCCGATCATTTTCGCCGCCGGCGCCAACCACTACCGGCTCGTCGGCCTGGAAGTGACCCGCGTGGCCAGTCCGGCCACGCTTCACGCCATGATTCAATTCGCCGGACGCGCCGACCACATCGTCTTCGACCGCATGTGGATTCACGGCAGCCCGCAGGATGAAACCGCCCGCGGCGTCAGCCTGGGAGCCAGCCGCTACGTCGCCGTCGTCGATTCCTACATCAACGATCTGCATTGCGTCGCCAAAAGCGGCGCGTGCACCGAATCAACCGCGGTTGGCGGCGGCCTGGGCGAAGACCCCATGGGGCCGTACAAAATCGCCAACAATTTTCTTGAAGCGGCCGGCGAAAATGTTTACTTCGGCGGCGGCCACGCAACGCTCTCGCCGCAGGATATCGAAGTCGTCCATAACCACATGTTCAAGCCTTTCACCTGGATGAAAGGCCAGCCCGGGTTCGTGGGTGGAAGCGACGGCAATCCGTTCATCGTCAAGAATCTCTTCGAGCTGAAGAATGCCCAGCGCGTGCTCCTCGAAGGCAACGTGATGCAAGGCTCGTGGGGTGGATTTTCGCAGCGCGGCTTCGCCATTCTGCTGACCCCGAAAAATCAGGGCAGCGCCAAGGCCAGCGTTTGCCCCGCGTGTCAGGTCACCGACGTGACCGTGCGCTATAACGCGATTCACCGCGTCGGCGCAGGTCTGCAGATTGCCAACGGCCTGTCCGACGCCGGCGGCGCGGCGGCCGACGGGCAGCGCTACAGCATTCACGATCTTGTCATCGACGGCATCGACGGCCGCACCTTCGACGGCCTTGGGGAGTTCGCCCAGCTTTCCATGGGCAACGGCGCCGCCCTCTTGCAGAACGTAAGCATCAATCACGTCACGGCATTTCCCGACCGGATGCTCTTCGTGGGCGCCCCCTCCGGAACGCGCATGAAGAATTTCGTGTTCACCAGCAACATCTTGAATGCCGGAAAATATCCGGTCTGGTCCACCGGCGGCGGCCCTTCCAACTGCGCCTTTTCGAATTCTCCGCAAACCACTCTCGAAAATTGCTTCAGCAGCTACACCTTTGGCGCGAACGTAATCCTCGATTCCCCGCCCGCCAGTTGGCCGCCCAGGAATTTCTTCGGCTCGGAGAAGTCCGTGAAATTCGTAAATTTCAATGACGGCAACGGTGGAGATTACCATCTCCAACCTTCCAGCCCTTATCGCGGAAAAGGGCTGGATGGCAAGGATGTTGGCGCCGACATCGACGCCGTGAACGCCGCCACCGCGGGCGTGGAGTGAACTTGGACAGTGTGCACGCATCGGACGAGAAACTGGCATCGCCGGGCGGCTCCTCATGCTCGTCGCGGCGGACCGCTCCGGTTTTTGTGCTCGGCTGCCCCCGCTCCGGCACCACCGTTCTTTACCACATGATTCTTTCCGCGGGAGACTTCGCCGTCTACCGCGCCGAATCCAACGTGTTCAATTTGCTCGGCCCCCGTTTCGGCGGAATGAAATCGTCCTCTGACCGCAAACAATTGATGGAGACGTGGCGGCAAAGCGTTCTGTTTCGCGTTTCCGGACTCGATGGCTCGGCCATCGAAAACCGGATTTTGCAGGAGTGCCGCAGCGAAGGAGATTTCCTGCGGATTCTGATGCAAAGCATCGCTTCCGCCCAGGGTGTCGCGCGCTGGGCGGATTGCACCCCCGAACATCTGCTCTACATGGAGGAAATCAAAAAGCAGTTGCCGGATGCGTTGTTCATCCACATCATTCGCGACGGGCGTGACGTCGCGCTTTCCTATGCCAGGCAGGGCTGGGTGCATCCCTTGCCTTGGGACCGCGGCCGGGAATTAGAGATCGCCGGACTGTACTGGGAGTGGCTGGTGCGCAAAGGCCGCGAGCAAGGCGCGCGCCTCGGTGCGGATTACTGCGAAGTCCGCTACGAGCGGCTCGTGGCCGAACCGCAGGAAGTCCTCTCGAACCTGGGCGCATTCATCGCCCACGATCTTGATTACCAGAAGATTCAGAGCGCGGGCATCGGCTCGGTGAGCCGGCCCAATTCTTCTTTCGGCGGCGACGGGGAAGGAACTTTCAATCCCGTTGGCAGATGGAAGACGAAAATGTCAGCCGGCGAGATCGCCGCTTTCGAAAATCTGGTGGGAGATTTCCTCAACGAATTGGATTACCCGCTCGCTTCCGGATCGGTCCGCAGCGGCTCTCTGCACGCGGCACGCCTGAAAGCAACTTATATGTCGCTGTTCGAGGCCAAGCACTGGGCTAAAACTCATACTCCCCTGGGACGCCGCACGCGCCTGGAGCGCATCGAAATTCAACCGTCGCCTTAAGCAGGTCTTCCGGCAAACGCGCACTCCAGATTCCACTGCAAACCTTCGACCGTCTTCGAGGGGCGAACTCTTTTCAGTCGAAGGGCATCGTCGCCTTTCAGCGCCAGTCCGGGATCGGTCGTGACCGCCGTTTCGTATCCGATTTCGCGAGTCAAAGCCAATGTTTGCTCGGACCAGTGCGGCGAGAGCGCGGGACACGGATACGAGAAATGCGTCACCGGACTCTTTAGCTCCCTTTCCAGAATCCTTTTCGACTCCGTCAGCTCACGTCGCGCTTCGTCCGCATCAAGATAAGCCATGTTGGGGTGGGTCATCGTATGCGAACCAATGGTGTGGCGCCGCTTCGCGAGGGAGCGCATTTGATCGTAAGTCATCATCAGCTCCCCGGAGTCAGCCGGCATTTGCACCTCGAGCGCGCTTGCCGCCGAGGCGATGTAATGGCCGCGCTTCTCCCCCATTTGACAGTACTCGTCGCAGGCGCGAAGAAACGCGTTCTCCCGTTGGTCGGCGTCCCCAAGCGGCCAGGTTTTTCCGGAACCGTCCATCCAACACGCCTTCTGCGTCGTCCGAAAAAAGTACCGCAAATGCGAAGGCCACGGCAGTGTGCGGCGCTCGACGCAATCCGCCGTCACGTAGATTGCGGACGGAACCCCCGCGTGTTCCAGTATGGGCGCTGCGACTTCGTAATTGTCGGCGTAGCCGTCATCAAATGTCACGCACACGGCTCGCGTTGCAAGTTGCGCCTCTCTCCGCACAAATCGCATCACCTCATCAAGGCTCACGGGATGATACTGCCGCGTCAGCAACTGCATCTGTTGCCGGAAAACTTGCGTGGAGTGAACAATGCCGCCGAGAAGATCTTGCCGCGCGCCAGGGTCATCCATCACCGAGTGATACATCAGGATGGCGACGCTCGCCGGGCGCATACGCCCCGCCAGCCGCAATGCCCCGCTCCCCAGCACAGCTTTTCTGGCCAGCGCTCTCATTTGAAGGCCAGCACGCGGGCCGGCAGCGGCGCTTCCGCGAAGTCGTCGCCCTCCACGCAAATGCGCAGCCAGAGTTCCAGATTCAGCAATCTCCAGATGCGGTTGCCGTGGTCGCGCACCCCGGCCCGGTGTTCGGCAAAAATCCGCCTCACCTCCTCAGGCCGAAACAGGCCGCGCTGAGTAGCGCGCGGTCCCAGTAAAATCCGCTCCAGATCGTCCATTTGCGGCCCCGCCAGCCAGTATTCCCACGGCGTGGGGAAGCCCATCTTCTTGCGGTGCGTAATCGATTGCGGCAGCAGATCGGCCACCGCAGATTTCAGAATCTGCTTTCCCGCCATTCCGCTGATCGAATATTTCGCCGGAATGCCGGCCGTAAACTCCACCAGCTCATGATCCAGAAAAGGCACGCGGCTCTCGATGGAAGCGGCCATGCTCATCTGGTCCTGCTTCATCAGCAATTCGACCAGATAGGTCTTGATGTCGGTGTAGAGCAGGCGATGCAGAAGGTCGCCTGAAGATTTCCGCCAATAACCCATCGCCGCGGCATAGGGATCGCCGGCGCGCAGCCTGGTTTCTTCCGTCATCAATTCCAGTTGTTCCGGGCCCGAAAACGCGGAATAAAAATTGTCGAAATAAAACGACGGCCACGATTCGCCGTCGCGCATCAGGAAGGTATGCTCCAGCTTTCTTTTCGCCGCCGCGGAAACCGGAAAACTGCCCATGCCGCCCCGAATCATGCGGCGCAGGAAGTCCGGCGTAAGTCCGCGATAGATCCCGTCCAGGCGGGCATTGGTGAGCGTCCATGCGTAGCGCGCATAACCGCCCAGAGTTTCATCGCTGCCTTCGCCCGTGAGTACAACGGTGACGCGCTCCCGGGCCAGCCGCGCCACAAAGTTGAGCGCGACGCTCGAAGGCCACACAATCGGCTCGTCTTCATGCCAGATCAGCCGCGGCAGTGACTCGAAAAATTCTTCCCGCCCTAGGCGAACTTCATAGTGACGCGACTTCAAATGCCCGGCAATCTGGCGGGCATAAGGCAGTTCGCTGAATTCTTCCTCGCCATAGCCAACCGAAAATGTTTCGATCGGCTCCTTGCGGATTTTCGTTGTGATCGCCGCCACCGCGCTCGAATCCAGGCCGCCGCTCAGAAAAACGCCCAGCGGAACGTCGCTCATCAGGTGGCTGGAGACGCATTCTTCTAATTGTTCGCGATACCGCTGAACGTAATATTCGCGCGGCCGGCCGGCCTCGTCGACTGCGCCCGGCAGGTCCCAATATTCGGCCGTGGCCAGAGCGCCGCTCTCATCCATTTCGAGAAT